>JBAYJH010000014.1:0-35275 GCA_041665185.1 Sterolibacterium sp. | reverse complement strand
TTCCTGTCGCTAAAGCTGGTGCTCGAATCCTACGAGAAAGAAATTCCGCTGCGCCTCGAAGGTCTTGAGCATCCGGTGGAGCGGCTGTGCATGGCTGTCCGGGCATATTGCATGGTGGTGGACCGGCTGCGCGACGCGACGGTGCTCGCCTATCGCTCCACCAAGTCTCTCCCTCCCGACCGCCGGGCCCTGATCAAGCAGGATGAAATCCGCACCAACCGGCTGCTGGAGGGCTGCGTGCAAGCCTGCGTCGCCGGCGGGTTCATGCGGCAGGTCAACGAGCAATTGTTGGTGTATCAGTACGTGATTTTCTGCCACGCCTGGGCCCTGAAGAACTGGGCCCTCAAGGAAAAGATGTCGGTCTCCAGATATGTCGACGAGGGCCTCACGCTGCTGGTGGAGCCGTTCCTGACGGCCAAAGGCAGGACTGCGCTGGCCTCGGTCAGGGTGGACACCGGCAATTTCAAGCACGA
This sequence comes from Sterolibacterium sp., assembly GCA_041665185.1. GTDB lineage: Bacteria > Pseudomonadota > Gammaproteobacteria > Burkholderiales > Rhodocyclaceae > JACRAR01. The sequence continues at coordinate 34,802 of JBAYJH010000014.1, read as the reverse complement.
GAAGAAGCCGCCGCGCCGGCCCGCCAAGTCCCGCGCCCGGAGCTGACCCGGAGAGGGCCCGATGATTACGCTGACGATAGACGGCGCGGTTGCCATGGCGACGCTGAGCCAGGCACCGGTCAACGCCATGAACGACGCGTGGGTGGCGCGGCTCGAGGACATACTTGCGCAACTGGAACACGAGCAGAACCTCAGCGTGCTGTGGCTGCGCAGCGACCAGCGGGTGTTCTGCGCTGGCGCCGACCTCGAGTTCATGCGCTCGCGCTTCCTCACGGCCGAGGGACGTGAGCTGATGATCGCCTTCACCCAGCGGTTACAGCAGGTATTCGAACGCCTCGAACGGCTGTCTCTGGTGAGCATCGCCGAGATCGGCGGCGCCGCGCTGGGCGGCGGTTTCGAACTCGCCCTTGCCTGCGACCTGCGCTACGTTGCCGAAACGGCCAAGATCGGCTTGCCGGAAGCACGACTCGGACTGCTGCCGGCGGGCGGTGGCACCCAGCGTTTGACCCGGCTGTGCGGCCATGGCGTGGCGCGCCGCCTGATCCTCGGCGCGGAAATCGTGACTGGTTCAGTCGCCGTGGATCTCGGACTGGCCCACTGGGCGGCGCCGCTCGCCGAGTTGCAGAGCGCAACGCGCTCCGCAGTTGAGCGGATCGCCGAATTGCCCAAGGCCGCGCTGGCGGAAAGCAAGCGCTGCATCGCCGCCGCCGCGAATGGAAGGCCCGACGGCTATGAGATTGAACTTGCCGGGAGCGCCCGGCTGCTGGCCATGGCGGAAACGCAGCAACGGGTGCAACGCTTTCTGGACAAGAGTGCCTAGCGACTAACTGGCGCGGTCGCCGAATTTCTTCAGAAATTTGGCCAGCTTCGGCGCGACCACAGCCTGACAATACGGCTGGCGCGGGTTGTTGGCGAAATAGTCCTGGTGATAATCCTCGGCTGGGTAGAACGTCGGGATCGGCAGCACTTCGGTGGCTATGGGATCGGCATAGGCGCGGGCCGCCGTGAGCGCCGCGATGCTGCGGGCGGCGACCGACGCCTGCTCGGCGGAATGGGTGAAGATCACCGAGCGATATTGGGTGCCGACGTCATTACCTTGGCGGTTGAGTGTGGTCGGGTCGTGGATGGCGAAGAAGACCTCCAACAGGTCGGCGTAGGCGATCCGTGCCGGGTCGAATCGGACTTGCACTACCTCCGCGTGACCGGTGTTGCCGGCGCAGATATCCCGGTAACTCGGATTTGCGGTGCGTCCGCCGGAGTAACCCGAGACCACCGATTCGACGCCTTTGAGACGCAGGAAGACCGCTTCCAGGCACCAGAAGCAGCCGCCGCCTAAAGTGGCAAGCTCATGCTCGGTCTCAAGTCCCATTTCCGTCCCCTGGCTGATCGATATTGCGCATTGGACCTGTTTCTGTCACACGCGTTCGATGATCATCGCGATGCCCTGACCGACGCCGATGCACATGGTGCACAAGGCGTAGCGACCCTTGCTCCGGATCAACTGATACATCGCCGTGGTCACCAGGCGCGCGCCGCTCATGCCCAGCGGATGGCCGATGGCGATGGCGCCGCCGTAAGGATTGACGCGCGGGTCGTCGTCGGCTAGGCCCAGATCGCGTGTCACCGCCAGCCCCTGGGCGGCGAAGGCCTCGTTGAGTTCGATGACGTCCATCTGCGCCAGCGTCAGCCCGGTCAGACCCAGCAGTTTCTTCACTGCCGGCGCCGGGCCGAAGCCCATGATGCGCGGCGCCACGCCGGCCGTGGCCATGGCGACGATGCGCGCCCTGGGCTGCAACCCGTGGGCCTTGGCGGCCGCCTCGGAGGCGATCAGCAGGGCGCAAGCGCCGTCGTTCACTCCCGAGGCGTTGCCGGCGGTGACGCTGAGTTCGGGACCGTTGATGCCCTTGAGCTTGGCCAATTGTTCCAGCGTGGTGTCGGGGCGCGGGTGCTCGTCGGTGTCGAAAACCTTCGGATCGCCCTTTTTCTGCGCCAGTTCCACCGCCACGATCTCGTCGTTGAACAGGCCGGCGGCGTTGGCTTTGGCCCAATTCTGCTGGCTGCGCAGGGCGAAAGCGTCCTGCGCGGCGCGGTCGATATGGAATTCGGCGGCGACGTTGTCGGCGGTTTCAGGCATCGAGTCCACGCCATATTGGGCCTTCATCAGTTTGTTGACGAAACGCCAGCCGATGGTGGTGTCATACACCGCGTTGCTGCGCGAGAAGGCGGATTCCGCCTTGGGCATGACGAAAGGCGCGCGACTCATGGATTCGACGCCGCCGGCGATCATCAGGCCGGTTTCGCCGGCCTTGATGGCGCGCGCCGCCGTGCCCACCGCATCCATGCCGGAGCCGCACAGGCGGTTGACGGTGGCGCCGGGCACGGCGTCTGGCAAGCCGGCCAAGAGCGCCGCCATGCGCGCCACGTTGCGGTTGTCCTCGCCGGCCTGGTTGGCGCAGCCGTAAATCACGTCCTCGACCGCCCGCCAGTCGACGCCCGGCTGGCGTGCCAGCAGCGCCTTGATCGGCAGGGCCGCCAGGTCGTCGGTGCGGATGGCGGAAAGACTGCCGCCATAGCGCCCGATGGGGGTGCGCACGGCATCGCAGATGAAAGCTTCATTCATGATGTTTCTCCGGTATCGAAAAGTTGTCCCTTGATGCGCGCGGAACGGCCACGGAAAACCGCGACGACATGGCCGTCCTGGTTGCTCACCTGGATGTCGTAGATGCCGCGCCGCTCGCCCTGCTGGACGGCCCGCCCGCGGGCGGTGAGGGTGTCGCCGGCGTGGGCCGGGGCGAGATAGTCGATGTCGGCGCCGGCGGCCACGGCGCGCTGGTTCCAGGAGTTGCAGGCATAGGCAAAAGCGGTGTCGGCAACGGCGAAAATATAGGCGCCGTGGCAGGTGCCATGGCAGTTGGTCATGTCGGGACGGATAACCATGCGCAATGTCGCCGTTCCCGGTCCGACCTCGACCAGCTCCATGCCCATGCTTTGGGAGGCGTTGTCTTCCGGCCAGAGGATGTCGGCGCAGCGCCGCGAGATCTCTTGAGGCGTCAGCTTCGGCATGTTAGTCCCCGCTGAAACGCGCCGGGCGCTTCTCCTTGAAGGCATTGACGCCTTCGCGGTAGTCGTGGCCCAGTCCGATGTCGCGCTGATAAGCGCATTCGAGATCGAGCTGCTGCTCCAGCGTGTTGTCGGCGCTGGCATAGATGGCCTGCTTGGTGCGGGCCAGTCCCTTGGTGGGGCCGCTGCTGAAATGCAGCGCCAGGCGTTCGGCCTCAAGCATCAGTTGCTCGTCGGGCAGGCATTTCCAGATCAGTCCCCATTGTTCCGCCTGCTCCGCCGGCAGCTTGTCGCCGAGCAGCGACAGGCCCATGGCGCGGGCGGTGCCGATGAGCCGAGGCAGGTAGTTGGTGCTGCCTGCATCCGGCACCAGGCCGAGTTTGCAGAATGCCTGAATGAAGCTCGCCGAACGCGCCGCCAGGACGATGTCACAGGCCAGCGCCACGCTGGCGCCGGCGCCAGCGGCGACGCCATTGACGGCGCAGATCACCGGCATCGGCAAGGTCCGCAAGGCGAGCACCAGGGGCTTGTAATGCATTTCCAGTCCATGGCCGAGGTCGGGGGCCGGCGCGCCGGGCGACAGATCCCGTTCATCGAGATCCTGGCCGGCGCAGAAGCCGCGTCCGGCGCCGCTCAGCAGCAGCACCCGCGCCTTGCCCGCCCGGGTATGGATCAGCGCGTCACGCAGTTCGCCGTGCATGGCGGCGTTGAAGGCGTTGAGTTTTTCCGGCCGGTTCAGGGTGATCCGGGCGATCCCGTCGGCCAGCGAGTACAGGATGTTTTGGTAGCTCATGGGTGGAATTAAGTGCCAAATGGATACAATGGAAATGTATCATGGCTGCCTGCGAGCCGATACCGTGCCGCCGTTTGGTCATCCGTTCCGCACGGGACTTCATTCAGGGCGTATCCCGGAGAAAACCGATGTCGCACCTGTTGTTCGAGAAACACAAACCGCTGCTGGCCCAGGCCCTGGTCGCCATCCGGAAGCGCACGCACTGGAGTCCCTATGCGGAGAGCATCAAGGCATACGGCGACAATGCCGTCGAGGACGGGCGCAACGCTTTCGAAGCCTACCGCGATGCCCAGTTTTATCTCGATCAGCCCGGCGTGATCGAGCGGGGCGGCGCCGAGATTTCCCCCTACGGCTTGTCGCTCAACATCAGTTACCCGAAGTGCGGCCCGGATGCGCTGATCGTCGCGGCCAAGGCGGCCATGCCAGCCTGGATCAAGGCCGGGCCGGATACCCGTGCCGGCGTCTGCGTCGAAATGCTTTCCCACCTCAACGCGCACAGCCTGGAAATGGCCCATGCGGTAATGCATACCACCGGACAGGGGTTGGCCACGGCTTTCCAGGCCGCCGGGCCGCAGGCCCAGGAACGCGGACTGGAAGCCATCGCCTACGCCTATCGGGAGATGAAGCAGGTGCCGGAGACGGCGTTGTGGGAGAAGCCGCGGGAGCAACATCCGCCGTTGCGCATCGAGAAGATCTACACCATCGTCCCCCGCGGTGTCGCCCTGGTGCTCGGATGCTCGACGTATCCCACCTGGAATGCCTACCCGGGGCTTTTCGCCAGCCTGGTCACCGGCAATCCGGTACTGATCAAACCCCACCCCAGCGTCATCCTGCCGCTGGCGCTGACCGTGGCGGTGGCCCGGCAGACGCTGAAGGAAGCCGGCTTCGACCCGAACCTGGTGGCTTTGCTGGTCGATGACGCCGACGCCCCGGTCGCGCGGGAAGTGGCCACCCGGCCCGACATCCGCATCATCGACTACACCGGCGGGCCGGTATTCGGCGAGTGGCTGGAAGAGAACGCGCGCCAGGCCAAAGTGTTCACCGAGAAGGCCGGCGTCAATTGCGTGATCGTCGATTCCACCGACGATTATCCGGGACTGCTGAAGAACCTGGTCCTGTCGCTCTGCCTGTATTCCGGCCAGATGTGCACCACGCCCCAGGCAATTTTCGTTGCGCGCGCTGGCGTCAAGACCCAATCCGAGACCATCCCGCTCGAGCAGTTCGAGCGCGATCTGGCGCGCGCGTTGAATACTTTTCTCGACGATACGGCGCGTGCCCTGGAGATCCTCGGGGCGATCCAGTCGCCCGCCACGCTGGCGCGCATCGAAGCGTCGCGCGAATTGGGCGAGGTGATCTGCGAGTCGCGGGCGCTGCGCCATCCCCAGTTTCCCGAGGCACGCATCCACACCCCTCTGTTGCTCAAGGTCGATGTGGCCGACGTCGCCGCCTATGGCGAGGAGCGCTTCGGCCCGATCGGCTTCGTGGTGGCTGCGGAAACTTCGCTGGAAAGCCTGGCGGTGGCCGAACGCATCATGCATCGACAAGGCGCGCTGAACCTGCTGGTGCATTCGACCGAAGGACCGATCTGGCAACTGGCCGAAGAAATATCCCAGCGCGTCGGCGTAGCCTTGTCGTTCAATCTGACCGATGGCATTTACATCAATCAGGCGGCGAGCTTCTCCGACTATCATGCCACCGGTGCCAACCCAGCCGCCAACGCCTGCCTGATCGACAGCGCCTTCGTCGCCAGCCGCTATTTCGTCGTGCAGTCGCGACATCCAGCTTAACTCGCTGAATCACCAATCCACCCCTGTGCCATGAAGGAGCCCGCGACATATGGTTAGCGTCAAAGACAGCTACGAAGCACCCCGTACCCTAACCCCAAAGTCGGGCACCAGTAACCCACGAGCGCAGCGAGGAATTTGTAGCCCCCGCCTGGGTGGGGGGTGGGGGGTGGGGGCACCACCCCTGGTTTTGAACGATTTCATGGCACTTGTGCCCGCCGTTGGGTCTGGGGTACGAGGGTGGCTTACCGACCATGCGAGTTAGAGTCTATTCCATCGACGGCGTCACGCCGGTCGTCCATCCTTCGTCCTTCGTCCATCCTTCGGCGGTGCTGATCGGCGATGTCATTATCGGCCCCGCATGCTACATCGGCCCGTGCGCCAGCCTGCGCGGCGATTTCGGGCGGATCATCATCGGCCGGGGCGCCAACATCCAGGACAACTGCATCGTCCATGGTTTCCCCGAACATGACACGGTGATCGAGGACGACGGCCATATCGGCCACGGCGCCATCCTGCATTGCTGCCACATCGGCCGCAATGCCCTGGTGGGAATGAATGCGGTGGTCATGGACAAGGCCGAGGTCGGCGAATCCGCCATCGTCGCGGCCATGGCCTTCGTCAAGGCCGGTATGGTGGTTCCGCCGCGCTGCCTGGTCGCCGGCACGCCCGCCAAGATCGTGCGCGAACTGTCGGCCAAGGAGATGGCCTGGAAAGTCGAGGGCACCGCGCTGTATCAGCAACTGGCGCTACGTTCCGCCGACAGCATGAGGGAGGCGGAGGCGTTGAGCGCGGTCGAACCCGGCCGCAAGCGCATCGTCCTGGCCGGAATCAAGCCCTTGATTGACATGAAGGCGGAGTGGGCGGAACTGGACCAGGCCTTGCCGCCGTCGGATGAGAGGCCATAATGTGATATGATGATAGGCTATATAAACCTATGATCTTTGTCGGGATTTTCCCGTCTCATGCCGCTCCCACCTGCTGTCGCTTCACGCAAGCGCATCCACACCCGATCGATTGCCATCGAGGGCTGGAAGCGCGACGATCAGTTGTGGGATATCGAAGCCCGTCTCACCGATGTCAAGGACCACGACTATCCGCTGGCGTCCGGGGTGCGCCCACAGGGCGAACCGGTGCACGACATGCGAGTGCGGCTGACCATCAACCGCGACTATGAGATCGTTGCCGCCGTTGCGGTGAGCGACGCCGTACCCTACCCGGATGGTTGTGAAAAGATCGCGCCGGAGTATGCGAAATTGGTGGGACTCAACCTGGTGCGTGGCTATCGCAAGGCCGTCGGCGAGATGTTCGAAGACGTGCGCGGTTGCTCCCATCTGACGGAACTGCTGCTCGGCCTGCCGGCTGCGGCCATCCAGACTTTCGCCAGCGAAATGCGCGACACGGAGGGTCACGATCCCCTCGCCAAGCCTTTCCAGCTTGACCGCTGCCATGCGCTGGATACGACTTCGGAAACAGTTCGGCGCTACTATCCGCGCTGGTATCGGGGGCACAAGACCGGCTCTTGACCGGCCTCATTCACCAACAACCAACTTTTATCGTACGCAAGGAAGACGCATGAAAATTCATGAATATCAGGGCAAGGAAATCCTGAGGAAGTTCGGAGTGACGACCCCGCGCGGCAATCCGGCTTTTTCCGTCGACGAAGCCGTCAAGGTCGCGACGGACCTCGGCGGCAAGGTGTGGGTGGTCAAGGCGCAGATTCACGCCGGCGGCCGCGGCAAGGGCGGCGGCGTGAAGGTTGCCAAGTCGCTCGACGAAGTCAGGGCGTATGCCGGCCAGATCCTCGGCATGCAGCTGGTCACCCACCAAACCGGTCCGCAGGGTCGCAAGGTGAATCGCCTGTTGATAGAGGACGGCGCCGACATCAAGAAGGAATATTACCTGGCGGTGCTGACCGATCGCGCCTCGCAGAAGGTGGCGGTAATGGCGTCCTCGGAAGGCGGCATGGATATCGAGAAGGTTGCCCACGACACGCCGGAAAAGATTCTCAAAGAGTTCGTCGACCCGATCGCCGGCATCACCGATCAGCAGGCCGGGAATCTGGCGCGCGGCATCGGCGTGCCTGCCGCATCGCAGGCCCAGGCGGTGACGCTGATCAAGAACCTGTACCGCTGCTACATGGAAACCGACGCCTCTCTGGCGGAGATCAACCCGATGATCCTGGAGGGCAACGGCAACATCAAGGCGCTCGACGCCAAGTTCAACTTCGACGACAACTCGCTCTATCGCCAGGCCGATATCGTCGCCTATCGCGACCTCGACGAAGAAGATCCGGATGAAGTCGCTGCCTCCAAGTTCGACCTGACCTACATTGCCCTCGACGGCAACATCGGCTGCCTGGTGAATGGCGCCGGCCTGGCGATGGCGACCATGGACACGATCAAGCTGTTCGGTGCCGAACCGGCCAACTTCCTCGACGTCGGCGGTGGCGCGACCACCGAGAAAGTGACCGAGGCCTTCAAGATCATGCTGAAAAACCCGGCGGTCAAAGGCATTCTGGTGAACATCTTCGGCGGCATCATGAAGTGCGACACCATCGCCGAGGGCATCGTCGCCGCGGCCCGCGTGGTGCATCTGAGCGTGCCGCTGGTGGTGCGCATGAAAGGCACCAACGACGAGATCGGCAAAAAGATCCTCAAGGATTCGGGTCTTCCCATCATCTCCGCCGACAACATGGCGGAAGCGGCGCAGAAAATCGTCGCCGCCGTCAAGTAGAAGTTAAGGAAAATCATGTCAATACTGATCAACAAGGACACCAAGGTCATCACCCAGGGCATCACCGGCAAGACCGGCCAGTTCCATACCGAGAAATGCCTGGAATATGCCAATGGCAAGAATTGCTTCGTAGCGGGAGTGAACCCCAAGAAGGCCGGCGAGAAGATCTTCGATATTCCGATCTTTGCGTCGGTCAAGGAAGCCTCTGCCTCAACCGGCGCGACAGTTTCCGTCATTTACGTTCCGCCGCCGGGCGCTGCTGCCGCAGTCTGGGAAGCCGTCGAGGCCGATCTTGACCTGGTGATCTGCATCACCGAAGGCATTCCCGTGCGCGACATGCTGGAAGTCCGCAACAAGATGAAGGCCAAGGTCGCCGCCGGCGGCAAGGAAACCCTGCTGCTGGGACCGAACTGCCCTGGCCTCATCACTCCCGACGAGATCAAGATCGGCATCATGCCGGGCCACATCCACAAGAAGGGCCGAATCGGCGTGGTCTCGCGCTCCGGCACGCTGACCTACGAGGCCGTCGGCCAGCTCACCGACCTGGGCCTGGGCCAATCATCGGCCGTAGGCATCGGCGGCGATCCGATCAATGGCTTGAAGCACATCGACATCATGCGTTTGTTCAACGCCGATCCGGATACCGACGCGGTCATCATGATCGGGGAAATCGGCGGCCCGGACGAGGCGGAGGCCGCGGCCTGGTGCAAGACCAACATGAAGAAGCCCATCGTCGGTTTCATCGCCGGGGTGACCGCTCCGGCCGGCAAGCGCATGGGCCACGCCGGCGCGCTGATTTCCGGTGGGGCCGACACGGCGGAAGCCAAGCTCGAGATCATGGCCGCGTGTGGTTTCACGGTGACCCGCAACCCGGCCGAAATGGGCAAGCTGCTCAAGTCGGTGCTGTAGCGAGATTAGAGCCGCATTCCGGAAGAATCGCCGCGCCGCAGGGAGCGGCGATTTTTCTTTTTGGGATCGACGTTGCCGATTCCGCAGTCGAAACCACAAAATAGGAGTCCAAGCACACCAAAAAAGATTTGACTGACTTGATGCATGACTGTAAGAATTGGCATCATGATCCTGTTTCTATATGGACTTATAACGCCGGAATATGACGTTGTCTCAGCCGCAGCTGCCGCTTCGATGGGGCCCTAGCGAAATGAACAAGAAAACGTTTTGGAAAAGCGACTGGTTCGTTGGCCTGGCTGTCAGTCTGATCGTAGGGATGGCAAGCAATAGCGATCTGCTGCAAAGCCTGGAACGCAAGGCCTATGACATTGGCGTCGGCGCCACCACGCGCGCCCCCAGCGACAAGGTGGCGGTGATCGCGATCGACAAGCAAAGCCTGGACAACATCGGCCGCTGGCCCTGGTCGCGGGAAATCATGGCCGACATGGTCGACAAACTGGCCGCTGCCAAGACCAAGGTGATCGCCACCACGGTGCTGTACTCGGAGCCGCAACTAGATGCCGGGATGGCCTATATCAACAAACTCATCGAAGTGTATGCCCAGGCCGGTGGCGTGGCGTCCGGGTCGGTGGTTGCCGAAGCAGCGCCGCCAGCCGCGAGCGCCCCGCCGGTCGCGGATGCGACCGAGGGGGCGGCGCCGGTGCCTCCCACACCGTTCGCCCAGATCGGCCTTCTGTTGGGCGAAGCGGAGACGCGCCTGAATACCGACCGGCGTCTGGCGGAGAGCTTTGCCAAAGCCGGTAATGTCGCCCTGCCTATCCTGTTCAAGATCGGCGAACCGCGCGGACGTCCGGATCGCGATCTGCCCGAGTTCATAAGGAAGAATGCCGTCAAGGGCGGCGCCGGCGGCGAAAGTCCGCCGATCCCCACTTCCGAGGGAGATGCCATGGTCATCGAACCGCTGGGCAAGGCGGCCGCGGTGATCGGCCATCTCAATACCACTCCCGACGTCGATGGCGGCATCCGCAGCGAACCGCTGGTGCTGGGCTATTTCGACCAGTTGTATCCGGCGTTGTCCCTGATGATCGCGGCGAAAAGCCTGAATCTCGGCGTGGGCGACATCCAGGTCAAACTTGGCGATTCGGTCAAGCTCGGCAACCTGAAGATCGGCACCGACGCCGACACCCGCATGAATACCTTCTTCTACAAGGATAGCGGCGGCAAGCCGGCCTTCCAGGTGGATTCCTTCTTTGACGTGAGAAGCGGCAAGATTCCCTACGATAAATACCGCGACAAGATTGTCCTGATCGGGCCGACCGCCGCCGGTGTCGGCAGCGTGCATCCGACACCGGTATCGCCCGCCATGCCGGACGTGCAGGTGTTGGCGCATTCGGTTTCAAGCCTGCTCTCTGAGCATTTCTTCGTCGTCCCGACCTGGGCTTTCTGGGCCGAGAAGGCGGCGCTGCTGCTGGTGGCAGCCTACCTGATCGCCCTGCTGCCGCGGCTCAAGGCCGGCATGGGGGCCGGAGTCACTGCGGCGATCCTGGTGGCGCTGCTGGCCTCGCACTACCTGTTGATGACTACCCAGTTGCTGTGGTTGCAGTTGATGATACCCGCGACCCTGTTGCTGCTCGGCCATCTGTTGTTGACCACCAAGCACTTTCTGGTGACCGAGCGCGGCAAGGAGAAATCCGAACTCGAGTCCGCCGAATCCAATCGCATGCTCGGCCTCGCCTACCAGGGCCAGGGGCAACTCGATACCGCCTTCGACAAATTTCGTCGCTGTCCGCTCGACGACCATCTGATGGAAAATCTCTACAACCTGGCGTTGGACTTCGAGCGCAAGCGGCAGTTCAACAAGGCCGAGGCGGTATTCCGCTACATGTCCGATTACAACCCGAAGTTCCGCGATCTCGAACAGCGCCTCAACCGCGCCAAGCAGATGTCGGAGACGATCATCCTGGGCGGCGCGACGAGCGGCGGGAGGACCAATGTCAGCATGCTGGACGGCGCCGGCAATGTCGAGAAGCCGATGCTGGGCCGCTACCAGATAGAGAAGGAACTGGGCAAGGGCGCCATGGGCGTGGTCTATCTCGGTCGCGATCCGAAGATCAACCGCATTGTCGCCATCAAGACCATGGCCCTGTCGCAGGAGTTCGAAGGCGACGAACTGACCGAGGTCAAGGAACGCTTCTTCCGCGAGGCGGAGACCGCCGGGCGGCTGAATCACCAGAACATCGTCACCATGTACGATGCCGGCGAAGAGCACGATCTCGCCTATATTGCCATGGAATTCCTCAAGGGCAAGGATCTGATTCCCTATATCAAGGCGGACAATCTTCTGCCGCTCAACAAAGTCATCGGCATCGTCGCCCGCGTCGCCGATGCGCTATCCTATGCCCACGAAAACCATGTGGTGCATCGCGACATCAAGCCCGGCAACATCATGTACGAACCGGACAGCGACCAGGTCAAGGTCACCGACTTCGGCATCGCCCGCATCACCGATTCCAGCAAGACCAAGACCGGCATGGTGCTGGGCACGCCGAGCTACATGTCACCCGAACAGCTATCCGGCAAGAAGATCGACGGTCGCTCCGACCTGTTCTCGCTGGGCGTCACCCTGTTCCAGTTGAGCACCGGCAAGCTGCCTTTCGAGGGCGACTCGATGGCGCAACTGATGTTCAGGATTGCCAACGAACCCCATCCCGACATCCGCACGCTGAAACCGGAGTTGCCGGACAGCCTGGCGGCGATCATCGACAAGGTACTTGTCAAGGATGCCGATCATCGCTACCAGACCGGCGCGGAATTTGCGGCTGATCTGCGCCAGTGCCTGGCGCAGATGGAAAGCGGCGCCGCCTCGAGCGGCGCGCGGCAAGTCGACATCGGCATCTAGGAGAGCACATGGATCTCAGCCAGGCCTTGGAAACCGTCAGCCGCAGCGATCCCGGCATGGTCCGCGCGCACAATGAGGACGCGGTTTATACCAACCCCGCCCTGGGGATTGCCATACTTGCCGATGGCATGGGCGGCTATAACGCCGGCGAAGTCGCCAGCGGCATGGTGACGACCCTGCTCGGCAGCGAGCTGGAAAAGGCTTTTGGCCGGCCGGAATCGCGGGTGATCGACAAGGACGGGCGGCAGCCGACGGGCGGTCTGCTGGCAGCGGAAATCGCCCGCGCCAACACGGCGGTGTATCAGGCGGCGCAAAGCCAGCCTCAGTACGCAGGTATGGGCACGACGCTGGTAATGGCGGTGTTCTACGACAACGCCATCAGCGTGGCGCATATCGGCGACTCCCGGTTGTATCGCTTGCGCGGCGAGGAATTTCGCCAGATCACCCGCGACCATTCCTTGCTACAGGAACAAATCGACAGCGGCATGTTGACCGTGGAGCAGGCGCGCAACTCGCAGAACAAGAACCTGGTGACGCGTGCGGTCGGGGTGGATCCGTCCGTCGAGCCGGAGATTCATGAATATGCAACCTTGCCCGGCGACATTTACCTGCTATGCTCGGATGGCCTCAATGACATGGTCGAAGACGAGGAAATCGGTATGACCGTACAGATGCTTGCCGCCAACCTCGAACTGGCGGCGACGCAACTGGTGCAAATGGCCAACGACAATGGCGGGCGCGACAACGTGTCGGTGATCCTGGTGCGCGTCAAACATCAGTATCCTGCGCCACACGGTTTGGGCGGTTGGGTAGCGCGGCTGCTGGCGTGGTTCAAGTAAACGGATAGGCACGACGGGAAAATCAAGATGGCAAAACTTACACTCAGCATGGACGGCCTGTTGCTCAAGGAGATACCCTTGACCAAGGAGCGGACGACGATCGGACGCAAGCCGCACAACGACATCCAGATCGATAATCTCGCCATCAGCGGCGAGCACGCCGTCATCGTCACCATCCTGAACGATGCTTTCCTGGAGGATCTCGACAGCACCAATGGCACCAATGTCAACGGCCAGCCGGTCAAGAAGCATTTCCTGCAAAACGGCGACGTCATCGAACTCGGCAAGTACCGCCTCAAGTATCTCAGCGAGACGCATCAGCAGGCTTCCCAGGCCGACTTCGAGAAGACCATGATCATCCGTCCCGGCATGATGCCGAAAACGGAAGGTTCCGCGGATACAAAGGCGATGATGGCTGAAACCCAGGCGGGAATGGTCGTGCCTCCGCCACAATCGCCGGATGGACCCACGGCTGGCGGCCACGCGCTCAACCCGGAGCCGCCCGCTGCGCCGCTACGCGGGGCGTTACAGATTCTTGCCGGCGCCAACGCCGGCAAGGAGATGGAACTGACCAAGACCCTCAGCACCCTGGGCAAGCCCGGGGTGCAGGTCGCGGTCATCACGCGGCGCCCCCACGGTTACTTCATCACCCATGTCGAAGGTGCGACGTTTCCGGCGATTAACGGCAAGGTGCTGGATGCCCAGGCGCATCCACTCAACGACCACGACATCATCGAATTGGCCGGCGTGAAGATGGAATTCTTTCTCAAGGATTGATCAGGTGAAAGCCTCGATTGCGGGTAGCCCCCTGAAGAAAAACCTGGTCCGTTATGCGCTCGGATTCGCCATCCTGTTGCTGCTGCTCGGGCACTCGGCGAGGTTCTACCAGATCGGCCTGATCAATCACCTGGATGCCATCATCTATGACGCCAAGCTGCGCCTGACCATGCCGAATAGCATGGATGAGCGGGTGGTGATACTGGACATCGACGAGAAGTCTCTCGCGGAACTCGGCCACTGGCCATGGGGGCGCGACCGCCTGGCGTTGTTGATGGACAAACTCTTCAAGCAGTATGGCGTGCGACAGGTCGGTTTCGACGTGGTATTCCCGGAGAGAGACGAAAGCTCGGGCCTACGAAGTCTCGATGCACTGGCGAAGAAGGAGTTCAAGGACAACGCTTCCTATCAGGGCATCCTCAAGGAGCTGCGGCCACAGCTCGACTATGACGCACGCTTCGCCGCATCCCTGCGCGGCCGGCCCACGATTCTCGGGTTCTACCTTTCGAGCGCCGAAGGCGGCGTCAGCAACGGCGTAATCCCCCCTCCGGTCCTTCCGGCCCGCTCCTTCGCCGGAAGTGGTCTCGAATTCACAGGCTGGGATACCTATGGCGGCAACTTGCCGGAGTTCCAGAAGAACGCCGCCGGCGGCGGTCACTTCAATCCTCTGCTGGATTTCGACGGCATTGTGCGCCGAGTGCCGATGCTGGCGGAATACAAGGGCGAGTATTACGAATCCCTGTCGCTGGCGATGGTTCGAGCCTACCTGAATTTTCCCAACGTTGTGCCGGGGGGCGAGCCGATAGACCCGAACGCGCCGGAAAAGGGCTTCCAAAGCATCGAGTGGCTGGACGTCGGCAACGTGCGGATACCGGTGGACGTGAATGCGGCGACGCTGATTCCCTTTAGGGGCTACGAGGGGAGCTTCCGCTACTATTCGATCGCCGATGTGCTGGCCGATCGCGTTAAGCCGGAGCGGCTGAAGGATCGCATCGCGCTGGTCGGCACGACCGCGCCCGGCCTGAAGGATCAACGCGCTACTCCGGTCGGGGAGGCCTATTCAGGTGTCGAGATGCATGCCAACCTGATCGCCGGAATCCTGGACAACAACATCAAGCTTAAGCCGGGCTTCGTCCACGGCGTAGATCTGACCACCCTGCTGGTTGTCGGCGGCGTGATGGTCTTCCTGCTGCCGTTGCTGTCGGCCCTCCGTGCCAGTATCGTCGCCTTGCTGATGCTGGTGCTGGTGCTCGGGGTGAATTTTTCCTTCTGGCAATACAATTACGTTCTGCCGCTGGCCGCCGGGTTGCTTCTGGTGGCCACGCTGTATGCCTTGAACATGTCCTGGGGCTACTTCGTCGAGTCGCGCAGCAAGCGCCAATTGACGGGCCTGTTCGGGCAATATGTGCCGCCGGAACTGGTCGAGGAAATGAGCCGCGACCCGGAGAATTACAGCATGGCCGGCCGCAAGGCCGAGCTGACCGTGCTGTTCTCCGACGTGCGCGGCTTCACGACGATTTCCGAAGGCCTACAGCCGGACGAATTGGCCACCCTGATGAATGAATACCTGGGCGCCATGACTCAGGTAGTGCGGCGCCAACGCGGCACCCTCGACAAGTATATCGGCGACGCCATCATGGCCTTCTGGGGTGCCCCGCTCGACGACGCGGAACACGCCCGGCATGCGGTGCTGACCGCCCTGGAGATGCAGCATGCGCTGCCGGAACTCAACCAGCGCCTGGCCGCCAAGGGTTGGCCGGAACTGAAGATCGGCGTCGGCGTGAATACCGGCGTCATGACGGTGGGCGACATGGGCTCGCCGGTGCGCCAGTCGTATACGGTGATGGGCGATGCGGTGAATCTCGGTTCGCGCCTGGAAGGGATTACCAAGCAATATGGAGTCGGAATCATTGTCGGCGAAACTACCCGGGAGAAATTGAAGGCCGAGTTTGTCTTCCGGGAACTGGACCGGGTGCGGGTCAAGGGCAAGGCCGAGCCGATCGGAATTTATGAGCCGCTGGGCATTGAGGGCGAAGTGGCCAAGAACGACCTGGACGAGCTGAAGCTGTGGAATCAGGCCCTGCGCTATTATCGCGGCCAGGACTGGGACCAGGCCGAAGTGGCCCTGCTCAATCTGGGGCGCATGACGCAGCGCTATCTCTACGACCTATACACGAAGCGCATCGACTTGTATCGCAAACAGCCTCCCGGTGAAAACTGGGACGGCGTCACGACTTTTGAAACCAAATAGGCGATGAAAGTCCGGGTACTCGGCTGTAGCGGAGGCATAGGGGGGCGCCACTTGCGCACCACCTCGCTATTGATCGACAACGACATCCTGATCGATGCCGGCACCGGCGTGGGGGATTTATCCATCGCCGAACTGTCGCAGATCGACCATGTATTTCTCACCCACAGCCACCTCGACCATATTGCCTGCCTGCCGTTCATGGTGGATACGGTGGGCGAGATGCGCGACAAGCCGCTGACGGTGTATGCCCAGCAGGCTACCATCGAAATTCTCCGCAACCATGTCTTCAACTGGTCGGTTTGGCCGGATTTCACCGAAATTCCCAGCGCCGAGCAGCCGCATCTGCGCTTCGAAACCATCCGCATCGGCCAGGAGATGAAATTCGGCTGGCGCGCCATCAGGGCGCTCCCGGCCAATCACACGGTGCCGGCGGTCGGGTACCACCTCGATTCCGGCCATGCCAGCCTGGTATTTACCGGGGATACCGGCGTCTGCCCGGCACTCTGGCCGGAGATCAACAAGATTACCAACCTGCGCCACCTGATTATCGAAACCGCATTTTCAAATCGCGAGCAGAAACTGGCGATCATGTCCAAGCATCTGTGCCCGAGCATGCTGGCGGAAGAACTGACTCACCTGCAACGCGCCGCGGAACTCTTCATCACCCATCTGAAGCCCGGACAGATCGAGTTGACCATGCAGGAAGTCGAGGAGTGCGTCGGCGAGTTCAAGCCGCGCATGTTGCAGAACAACCATGTGTTCGAGCTTTAGCCCGCCGCCGATGGAAGTCGAGCCGATCAGCGTAGACTTGCTGCGGGGACTACAGCCGCTGGCGCAACTAGAGACTGAAAGGTTGCGCGAACTGCTGGCGGCCTGCCATCGGAAGCACATGGCGCTGGGCAGCGTCCTTGGCGGGATTCTCGACCGCAACGGTCAATTGACTTATATCATCAAGGGTGAGCTGATGCTCCAGTTCGCGGACCGCAGCAGCGCCGTGATCGTCGGTGGATGCGAGGAAGCCCAGCGTCCGTTGGGTCGGTGGGGACTTCCGCCGATCTCGGCCAAGGCGATTACGGACATCGAACTGGTCTTCTTCGATGCGGAGATGCTCGACATCATGCTGACCTGGGACCAGCTGTTGTTGTCGGCGGCGAGGCCGGGCCAGGTGGGCGAGGCGTGTGAACAATACCCCGCTAGCGGCAAATCAGGCACTGACTGGCGCCTGATGTCCGGGATGTTCACCACCCAAAACCTGACGCGCGGGGCTTTCGCCGCATTGCCGCCGGCGCACATCGATCAATTGCTGCAACGCTTCCAGCGCATCATGGTGAAACGCGGCGACGTGGTGGTGCGCCAGGGGGAACCCGGCGACTACTACTATCTGATCGAGAGCGGCCGCTGCCAGGTGACGCGTCTGGTCGCCGGCACGCCGATTGCACTGGCTGAACTCAAACCCGGTGACGCTTTCGGCGAAGAAGCCCTGGTGACGGAAACCACCCGCAACGCCAGCGTGACCATGCAGACCGATGGCATATTATTGCGTCTCGACAAGCAGGACTTCATCGAGTTGTTGCGCGCCCCGCTGCTGCATACGCTATCGCTGCCCGAAGCCCGGCGGCGTGTGGCGGCCGGTGCGGTCTGGCTGGATGTCCGCTTTGCCGCCGAATATCAGTACGATGGCATCGATGGAGCGCGCAATTTGCCGCTCGATGAGATACGCGAGGCCTACACCGCGCTCGATCCGTTGAAAGAATATATCGTCTATTGCCAGAGCGGCAGGCGCAGTTCGGCCGCCGCTTTCCTGCTGTCCAAGCGCGGCTTTCGGGCGAGCTTGCTGGAAGGCGGCTTGAACGCCGGCGTGCCGCGCCAAGCAGAAAATGAAATCGCCAAGGGGACTCCATGAGCGCGGTACTTGATTCACCGCAAAATCCGGCCAGCGTGTCGGACGTAGACAGCCGACTGGCGTTCTTCAAGACGCTCCAGGCGGTGACCAACAAGATCCATGCGACCAACAATATCGACGAGATCATGCTGGAGCTGTCGACGGACATCACCAGCCTGTTCAACGCCGATCGCCTGACCATCTACGCCGTCAGCGAGGACAAGGCGTCGATCGTCTCCAAGCTCAAGACCGGCCTCAACTCCTTCAAGGATCTCAAGCTGCCCATCGCCGACCAGAGCATCGCCGGCCATGTGGCGCTGTCACGCAAGGTAATCAACCTGAAGGACGTGTACGACGAGGCCGAACTCAGGTCGCACCACCCCGGTTTGCGGTTTCTCCAGGAAGTCGACAAACGCACCGGCTATCGGACCAAGCAGGTGTTGGTGAGCCCGATCATCACCGCTTCCGGCGAACTGCTGGGGGTGGTGCAGATCATCAACAACAAGGCCAGCATACCTTTCTCGGCAGTGATGGAGGAAGGCATCAAGGGCCTCTGCGAAACCCTGGCGATCGCCTTTTCACAGCGCAACAAACCAGCCCAGGCCGCCAAGTCAAAGTACGACCAGCTGGTCGCCGATGCCGTGCTTTCGGCACAGGAGCTGGATCTGGCGATCCGCTCGGCGCGGCGCAAGAACCTCGACATCGAGGAAATCCTGCTGACTGAATTTCAGGTGAAGCAGCCGGCAATCGGACTGGCACTGTCGAAGTTCTTCGGCGTGCCCTACGAAACCTACAAGGGCGACCGCATCAAGCCGACGGACCTGTTGAAGAATCTGAAGCGCGAGTATGTCGAGCAGAACCAGTGGCTGCCGATCGAGGATTCCACCGAAGGCATCCTGGTCCTGACGATGGACCCCGAACAGGTGAAGAGCTCGCGTGTCGTAAACAACGTCTTCCCGAGAAACAAGATCGCCTACCGCGTCACCACCATCCGCGAATTCAAGCAGAGCGTCGATCTGTTTTTCGGCAGCCAGCCCGACACCGACATGTCTTCGGTCGGCGACCTGCTGTCCAGCATGGCGGAAGACGGCGAGGAGGGCGCGGCGGATGCCTCGGAAGATGTTTCCGCCGCCGCCGACAACGAACTCGTCAAGCTGGTCAACAAGATCATCGTGGATGCCTACCAGCAAGGCGTCTCGGACATTCACATCGAACCCGCCCCGGGCAAGGAAAAGACCCTGGTGCGTTTCCGCAAGGACGGCTCCCTGGTCAGGTATATCGAGGTACCTTCAAGTTTTCGCAACGCCATGGCCGCGCGCATCAAGATCATGTGCGACCTGGATATCTCGGAACGCAGAAAGCCGCAGGACGGCAAGATCAAGTTCAAGAAGTTCGGCCCGCTCGACATCGAGCTGCGCGTCGCCACCATCCCCTCGGTCGGCGGCGAAGACATCGTCATGCGTATCCTGGCCGCCGGCGAGCCGATTCCGCTGGAAAAGCTGGGCGTCCTGCCGGCCAACCTGGAGCGCCTCAAGGCGGCGATCTCCAAGCCTTACGGCCTGTTCTTCGTATGCGGTCCGACCGGATCCGGCAAGACCACCACCCTGCACTCGGTGCTGAAATACCTCAACACCGTCGACACCAAGATCTGGACCGCCGAGGATCCGGTGGAAATCACCCAGAAGGGTTTGCGCCAGGTGCAGATCAACAAGAAGGCCGGCCTCGATTTCCCAATGATCATGAAGGCCTTCCTGCGCGCCGACCCGGACATCATCATGGTCGGCGAAATGCGCGACGCCGAGACCACCGGCATCGGCATCGAGGCTTCGCTCACCGGCCACCTGGTGTTCGCCACCCTGCACACCAACAGCGCGCCCGAATCGATCATCCGCCTGCTCGACATGGGCATGGATCCCTTCAACTTCTCCGACGCCCTGCTGGGCATCCTGGCCCAGCGCCTGGCCAAGCGCCTGTGCAAGTGCAAGGAGGCCTATGTGGCCAGCGACGATGAAATGCAGTTGTTCCTCAAGGAATACTGCGGCGAGTTGGTGAACACCACGGCATTCAAAAAGGATCCCGAGGCGGGTTATGCGGCGGTCTATCAGGAGCTGGTGAAAAACTACGCCAACGATGGGAAGTTCACCCTCTAT
Source organism: Sterolibacterium sp. (assembly GCA_041665185.1). Lineage (GTDB taxonomy): Bacteria > Pseudomonadota > Gammaproteobacteria > Burkholderiales > Rhodocyclaceae > JACRAR01. The sequence continues at coordinate 14,722 of JBAYJH010000014.1, read as the reverse complement.
CGTCCCAAGGGCTGCCCGGCGTGCAACGACAGCGGCTACAAGGGGCGCGTCGGCTTGCATGAACTGATGATCGGCAGCGATCAGGTCAAGAAGCTGATACAGGAACATGCCCGCGTTGCCGACCTCCTGGCGATGGCGCTGGAGGACGGCATGTTGACCCTCAAGATGGACGGCATGCAAAAGGTGCTGCAAGGCCTGACCGACATGCATATCGTGCGTTCGGTTTGCATCAAATGAGCGCCGACACGCCGGGAGGCGTCCATTCCGACGCGCCCAACGACGATCTGCATTCGCCGATCTTCAGGCGGCTCGAACAACTCAATGCCATCGGCGCCGCGCTTTCCAGCGAACGCGACATCAACACCTTGCTGGAAAAGATCCTGCTTGCCGCCAAGGACATCACCCATGCCGACGGCGGCACGCTTTACCGCGTCACCGACGACGAGAAGAGCCTGCGCTTCGAAATCCTCCGCAATGACACGCTGAAGATCGCCCTGGGCGGCACCTCCGGCAACGCGATCACCTTCCCCAATCTGCCATTCGCCAATAATCTGGGCGAGCAGAACAATTCCATGGTGGCGGTGTACGCGGCGTTGCATGGCCAGACCGTCAATATCGCGGATGCCTATGCCGCCGAAGGCTTCGACTTTTCCGGCACCCGCCAGTTCGACGCGCGCACCGGCTATCGTTCGAAATCCTTCCTCACGGTGCCGATGAAGAATCACGAGAACGCCATCATAGGCGTGCTCCAGCTGATCAACTCGTTACACCCGGAGACCGGCGAAGTGGTGCCGTTCTCGTCGGCGGACCAGAGCCTGGCGGAATCGCTGTCCTCCCAGGCGGCGATCGCGCTGACCAACCGCCTGCTGATCACCCAGCTGGAAGAACTTTTCGAGTCGTTCATCGGCCTCATCAACCTGGCGATCGATGAAAAATCGCCCTACACCGGCGGTCATTGCGAGCGTGTGCCGATCTTGACGATGATGCTGGCCGAGGCGGCCAACGACTCATCGACCGGCGAGCTGGCGAGCTTCCATATGAGCGAGCAGGACCGCTACGAGTTGAAGATCGCCGGCCTGCTGCACGACTGCGGCAAGGTGACGACGCCCGTGCATGTGGTGGACAAGGCGACCAAGCTGCATACGCTGTACGACCGCATCAACACGATCGACACGCGCTTCGAGGTTCTCAAGCGCGATGCCGAAATCGAGCTGTTGCGCCGCCAACTGGCTTTGCGCGAGCCCAGGGACTTGTCCGCCGAAGCGGAACTACAGGCGGCATGCGAAGGGAGAATCGCGCAATACGACGCCGACCGCGAGTTTCTGCGCCACGCCAACATCGGTGGTGAAAGAATGGCGGATGCCGACTTGCAGCGCCTGCGCGATATCGGCACCGCCTACCGCTGGCGCGATGTGAGCGGCGTCGAGTCGAATTTTCTTTCCGTCGACGAAATCGAAAACCTGACCATCCGCGCCGGCACGCTTACGCAAGCCGAGCGCGAGATCATCAATCACCACATCGTCGCCACCATCAAGATGCTCGAGCAACTGCCCTGGCCCAAGCATCTCAAGCACGTCGCCGAATATGCCGGTGGCCATCACGAACGGATGGACGGCAAGGGCTACCCGAGAGGCCTGACGCGCCAACAGATGTCGGTGCAGGCGCGGATCATGGGCATCGCCGACATCTTCGAGGCGCTCACCGCCCGCGACCGTCCCTACAAACTCGGCAAGACCCTCTCCGAATCGCTCTCCATACTCGGCAAGTTCAAGGAGGGCGGACATATCGATCCGGACCTGTTCGATGTATTCGTTCGCCAACGGGTGTACTTGCGCTACGCCGAAAGGTTCCTCGATCCGCAGCAGATCGACACCGTGGACGACAGCCGGATTCCCGGTTACTGCCCTTGATCAAGACCAGCGCCAAGGTGGTTTGTGTGCGCCAGGATGTGACGTTTTTCGGCACTTATTAACGCCAACAGCGGCGTATATATTTCGGAGCAAAATTGACGAGATATTTAGCATTGAATAATCAATCGGTTAAATGTATTGTGCGGGCTGGCACAACGATTGCGTAATGTCCCGCGTGTGACCAAGCACAACGTCGTTTTAACCAACCAGGAGATACACATGAGCAAAATGCAAAAAGGTTTCACCCTGATCGAACTGATGATCGTCGTCGCCATCATCGGCATCCTTGCCGCTGTGGCCATTCCTTCCTATCAAAACTACACCCTGAAAGCCAAGTTCACCGAAGTGACACTGGCGACCGCCGCAGCCAAGACTGCGGTTGAACTGTGCGCGCAGGATCAAGGCGGCGTGGCAACCTGCACTGCCGGCGCGTTTGGTGTTCCGGCCGACCAGGGCGCCTCGGGCTATGTTACTTCCGTGACGACCGTCGCCGGCGTGATTACCGCAACGCCTGCCGCAACCGGCGGTCTGGCCGCTGTCGATACCTATATCATGACCCCGACCTTCGCCAACGGCAAAGTGACCTGGGCCATTTCCGGCGGTTGCAAGACTCGCGCTGCTGGCGCAATTTGCTGATGATCTGAAAGCATTCAGCTGAAAAGGGCCCCTCGCGAGAGGGGCTTTTTTTCGCCTATAAAAGATCCGGCCCGATGGCGGCTTTCAGCACGATTAGGCCGTCGCTTGGTTGAGGGCCGGACGAAAACCACCAAACTGCTCCCTTCCTGATATTCCAGTCCGCCTCCGCTCCGGAAAGCAGCCACGCGGCGAGTCGGCCGAGAGTCGGCTGATGGCCGACCAGCAGCACGGCACCGCCGCTCTTGCCCAAGTCAGTCGGCCATTGCGCCGCGTCGAGCAGATCGGCGACCTCCGCTGTAGTGTCGAGCCTCGGATCGGTTTCGTACGGCAGGCCCAAGGCACTGGCAGTCTGCCGGCAACGTTCGGCCGGGCTGACCAGGATGCGCAGATCTTTGGGGCGATGTTCACCCAGCCAGCCGGCGATCCGCCGCGCCTGATTCTTCCCGCGCTTGGTCAACTCGCGTTTCCGGTCGGACTGGCCTACCGTGGCTTCCTCGGCTTCCGCATGACGCCAAAGTATCAATTCCATGAATGCTCCCCCTATTCGTAACGCAGGGCTTCGATCGGCAGCAATTGTGAGGCTTTCCTGGCCGGGTAGTAGCCGAAGAATATGCCGACCACTGCGGCGAAGCCGACTGCCAGGACGATGGCGGTGATCGACAATTCGGTGCGCCAGCCGGCCAGTGCGCCGACCAGGAAAGAACCCCCAACGCCGAGGACGATGCCGATCAGGCCGCCGATCAGCGACAGGGTTACCGCCTCGACCAGGAATTGGGTGAGGATGTCGCGGCCGCGCGCACCCACGGCCATGCGCAGGCCGATCTCACGGGTGCGCTCGGTCACCGATACCAGCATGATGTTCATGATGCCGATGCCGCCGACCAGCAGCGACACCGAAGCCACGGCGGCCAGCAGCAACGACAGTACACGGGAAGAGGCTTCCTGCGCCTGGAGTATCTCGGATAGGTTGCGCACGAAGAAGTCGTCGTCCTGGCCCGGTTGCAGGCGATGGCGCTGGCGCAACAGGTCCCGCATCTTGGACTCGGCTTCGCTCATGTCGGCACCCTGGCGCACCTTGACCATGATGGAGCCGACACTGCGCGACTTCGCCAGGGCGGCGCCCAGCACGCGTTTGCGGGCAGTGCTGATGGGCATCAGCACCACGTCGTCCTGGTCCTGGCCCATCATGTTCTGACCCTTGCGTTCGAGCAGGCCGATCACGGTCAGCGGAACCTTGCGGACACGCACCACCTGATCGATAGGGTTGGCGTCGCCGAACAGGTTCTTGGCGACGGTTTGGCCGAGCAGGACCACCTTGGCGGCACTGTTCATGTCGGAAGTTTCGAAACCCCGCCCCTCGGCGACCTGCCATTCGCGGACTTCCAGATAATCGGCGGTGGTGCCGTAAAAACCGGTCGACCAGTTGGCGTTGCCGAAGACGACTTGCCCGGTGCCGCGCAAGGTCGGCGCCGCCCCCTGGATTTCATCGACCTCCCTGGCAATGGCATAGGCGTCGTCTTCCGAGATGGTCTGCTGCGAGCCGCTGCCGCCGCGCGCTCCGCCGGAAAGCGCCGAGCCCGACATCACCATGATGATGTTCGAGCCGAGACTGCGGATCTGGTCCTCGACGCGCGCCTGCGCGCCCTGGCCGACGGCGATCATGACGATCACCGCGGCGACGCCGATGATGATGCCGAGCATGGTCAGCGCCGAGCGTAGCTTGTTGATGCGCAGGGCGTTGAGGGCGACGCGCAGGGTGGCGACGAAATTCATGGTGCGACAGCTTCTGCAAGCGGCAGACGCGCCAACTCGCTTGCCGCATCCTTTGCCGCGTTGGGGTGATCTTCAACGACCTGTCCGTCGCGGAAGTTAATGATGCGCCCGGCGAAATTCGCGACGTCGCGTTCGTGGGTGACTACGACGATGGTGATGCCCTCGCGATTGAGGACTTGCAACAGCGCCATGATCTCGATGCTGGTGCGCGAATCGAGCGCCCCTGTCGGTTCGTCGGCGAGCACCAGCATCGGGTCGTTCGCCAGCGAGCGGGCGATGGCGACGCGCTGTTGCTGACCGCCGGACAATTGCGCCGGGTGATGATCCAGGCGGTCGCCCAGGCCGACCTGGATCAGGCGCCGTTCGGCGCGGCCATGGCGTTCAGCCACCGGCGTTCCGCTATACAAAAGGGGCAGGGCGACATTGTCGATGGCCGAGGTGCGCGGCAGCAGGTTGAAGTGCTGAAAGACGAATCCGAGCTTGCGATTGCGCACCAGGGCGAGTTCGTCGCCGGACAGCTTCGACACCTCCTGCCCACCCAGCCAATACTCGCCGGCGGTAGGGTGGTCGAGACAGCCGAGCAGGTTCATGAAAGTCGACTTTCCCGAACCGGAGGGACCCATCACCGCCACGAATTCGCCGGCCGCTATGCTCATCGACACGCCGCGCAGGGCCGCGACCACATTGGTGCCCATGCGGTATTCCTTGACCAGGGAAACGGTACGAATAAGCGGGGCGGACATTTCCGGGCGGAATGCTGGTTCGATTGGCACGGCGACCTTGATCGAACGCCGCCCGACTCAGGGGAAGCGCGGTCCCGCGGGCGTCGCGGCAGTTTTTGAGTTGGCGGCGGTTCCCACGATGATCTCGGCACCTTCCGCCAGATCGCCGGAAACGATTTCCGTCATGCTGCCGTCGGAAAGCCCCAGCGCGACCGGTATGGATTTCGGTTTGCCGCTTGCGTCGCGGACCCAGATGCGCCCGCTGGCACCGCCGCCGCGGGGGGGTTGGAGTGCGGCGTTCTTCGAAGATTCCCGCGGCGGCGCGGCGGCGGCACCCTTGTCATCCGCGCCGCCGCCCGGCTTGAAACGCAAGGCGGTATTCAGCACCTTGAGCACCTTGTCTTTCTGCGCGACGACAATGCGCACGTTGGCCGTCATGCCCGGCAGCAACACCAGGTCCGGATTGGCGGCGGAAATGATGACCATGTAGGTCACCACGTTGGAAACCACCTGGGCGGACTTGCGCACCTGCATCACCGAGCCGTCGAAGGAGCGGCCGGGGAAGGCGTCCACCGTGAAGCCGGCCTTTTGTTCGAGACGGATGCGCCCGACGTCGGCTTCGTCGATGGAGGTTTCCACCTGCATATCGGTGAGGCTCTTGGCGATGATGAACAGTTCCGGCGCCTGTAGGCTGGCGGCGACGGTCTGCCCGGTATCGACGCTGCGCTTGACGACGATGCCGTCGACCGGCGAACGGATCGCGGTGCGCTCCAGGTCGACCTTGGCCTGCGCCAACTGGGATTCCCTCTGCTTCACCACGGCGGCGCTGTTGCTGGCCTGGGCCTCGGCCACCTGGGTGGATGCCAGCGCCACGTCGTAGCCGGTTTGCGCCTTGTCGCGCTCGGCGGCGGAAATGAAATTCCTTTCGACCAGCAGCTTCTTGCGCTCGAAATCGCGCTGGGCATCGGCCAGGCTGGCCCTGGCCCGCGCCAGCTCGGCGCGTTGCACCGCGTAAGCGGCGCGGGTTGCTTCCAGGTCGGCTTCCGCCTGGCGTACGCGGAGCTGGAAAGTCTCCGGATCGATACGGGCGATCAACTGGCCGGCTTTGACCGGGCTGTTGAAATCGACCAGGATTTCCTTGATCTGGCCTGAGACCTGCGAACCGACCTGGACCGACACGACCGGATTGAGCGTGCCGGTGGCGGAAACCACCGCCGTCAGCGGACCGCTTTCGACCTTGGCCAGCTTGAAGCGCGGCTGATCCGCGGAGCCGCCGAGATAGCGGAACCCCCCGTAAGCGCCGCCGGCAACGAGGGCAACGAGGAGCGTCGTCAGGATTACGGGCCGGCGTTTCATGAATCAATTCTAGCCCATGGCGCCGCCGGGATTGTGAGCAAATGCTACCGGGCCGCCCGCGTGCTGAGCCTTCAGGTGGGCGCCGTCCAGTGTCCCGACTTCCCGCCCTGCTTCTCCAGCAGGCGGATGTCTTCGATGTGCATGGCGCGGTCCGCGGCTTTGCACATGTCATAGATGGTCAGCAGGGCGACGCTGACCGCGGTCAGCGCTTCCATTTCGACGCCAGTGCGGCCGACCGTCTCGGCGGTTACCTCGCAGACGATGCGGTGATGCTCGGCGTCGACGGTGAACTCAACGCCGACCCGGGTCAACGCCAGCGGGTGGCACAGCGGGATCAATTCCGAGGTGCGTTTCGACGCCTGGATCGCCGCGACACGGGCGATTCCCAGCACGTCGCCCTTCTTGGCGTTGCCGGCCAGGATCAGCCCCAGCGTCGCCGGCTGCATCGCGATGCTGCCGGCCGCCCGGGCAATGCGGCGGGTCTCCGCCTTGTCGGCGACATCGACCATGTGCGCCTGGCCATGGCTATCGAAATGCGTCAGCGGCGAATTCATCAAGGCAGTCCTCGGGAGCCAATACAATCGCAGAATATTCCAAGTTCCGAAGTGTAAGCAAGTATTTCGACCGCGCCTGGACACGGGAACTCCGGACCGAAACGGCTATCATAGCGGCATGCGAATTCGATCGTTCCTGATATTGCTGATGTTGACGCCGGCGGTGTTGGCGGAAGGATTGCCGGACCTGGGCGAGGTCTCCCAGCGGGACTTCTCGCCGGTGATGGAGAGGCGCGTGGGCGAGTCGATCATGCTCGACATCCGCCTGCACGAACCCACCTACCTCGACGATCCGGAAATCCGCGGCTACCTCAATCGGCTCGGGTCGCGCCTGGTGGCGCAGAGCCTGGAGGCGCGCCAGGATTTCGAGTTCTTTGCGCTGCGCGATCCCACCCTGAATGCGTTCGCCATGCCGGGCGGTTACATCGGCGTACATAGCGGCCTGATCCTCTCGGCGCAGTCGGAATCGGAATTGGCTTCGGTGTTGGCGCATGAAATATCCCACGTGACCCAGCACCACCTGGCCCGGCAACTGAACACCCAAAGCCAGGCGCAGCTGCCGATGCTCCTGTCCCTGGCGGTGGCGCTCCTGGCATCGCGCGCCCACGCCGGCGGCGATTTTGCCCAAGGCGCCTTGATGGCCGGCCAGGCCGCCGGTATCCAGCATCAGCTCAACTACTCGCGCGATTTCGAACGCGAAGCCGACCGCCTCGGCATCCAGTTGCTGGACCGCGCCGGCTACGATATTCGCGGCATGCCGAGTTTCTTCGAGCGTTTGCAGCGATTTTCACGGCTCTATGAAAACAATGCGCCGGGCTATTTGCGCACCCATCCGCTGACCACCGAGCGCATCGCCGACATGGAGAACCGGACGCGGCCGCAGCCCTATCGGCAAGTGCCGGATTCGCTGGATTTCCTGCTGGTGCGGGCGAAACTCCGGGCCAGCGAGGGCATCCCGCAGGATGCAGTGACCGATTTCGACACCCAGCTGCGCGAGCGCAAATTCACCAGCGAGATCGCGGTGCGCTACGGACTGGCCACGGCCTTGTCGCGCGCCCGAAATTTCGCCGGCGCCGAGCGCGAAATAGGCGAGTTGCGCCGCCTCAAGGCGAATTCTCCGTTGATCGAATCGCTCGCCGCCGATCTGCGCAAGAACCAGAATGATTTCGCCGGCGCGCTGAAGATCCTCCACCCGGCCCTCGACCGCTATCCGCAGGAGCGCGCACTGGCCTATGCCCTGGTCGAAACGCTGCTGGCCGACAGACGGCCGCAGGAGGCATTGCGTGTGACCGTGGACGAGCTGCAAACCTATCCGGCCGATCCGCAGATGCAAGGTCTGCAAGCCAAGACCTATGCGGCGCTGGGCAAACGGCTGCTGCAACATCGGGCGCTGGCCGAGGTGTATGTGTTGCATGGGCAATTGATGGAGGCGATCGATCAACTGCAACTGGCGCAAAAGGCCAATGACGGAAATTTCTACGAACACTCCCAGGTGGATGCACGGCTGCGCGAGATCAAGGTGCGCCAGGCAGAAGAAGTCAAAGAGAAGAAGCGCCAATGAGCGCCCGCCCGAAATATCGGCATCGCCGCCAGATCGTCCATGGGGACCGCCAATGAAGATCGAGACCGTGGCTCCACAGCTCGCGACCATAGCGGAGGAGCCCTACTACCAAGCCATCGGCGACGAGACCGCCTTGTTCGAAGCCGCCTACGCGCGGCGCCTGCCGCTACTGCTGAAAGGCCCCACCGGTTGCGGCAAGACGCGCTTCGTCGAATACATGGCCTGGCGCCTCAAGCGGCCCTTGGTCACGGTGGCCTGCCATGACGACCTGACCACGGCGGACCTGGTGGGCCGCTACCTGATCGTCGGCAACCAGACTACCTGGGTCGACGGTCCGCTGACCGCCGCGGTGCGCGCCGGGGCCATTTGCTACCTGGACGAGATCGTCGAAGCGCGCAAGGACACCATTGTGGTGATCCATCCGCTGGCCGACGCCCGCCGCATGCTGGCCGTTGACAAGCGCGGCGAGATGGTGATGGCGCCGGCCAGCTTCATGCTGGTGGTGTCCTACAACCCCGGCTACCAGAGCGTCTTGAAGGAAATCAAGCCGAGCACGCGCCAGCGTTTCGTCGCCGTCGATTTCGATTATCCCGAGGCGGCCGTCGAGGCCGGCATCGTCGCCACCGAAGGCAAGGTCGACGTAGACACCGCCAGGCGCCTGGTCAAGCTCGGCGAATTGACGCGCAACCTCAAGGGCGCCGGCCTGGACGAGGGGGCCAGCACGCGCCTGCTGGTGCATGCCGCGCAACTCATCGGCGCCGGCATCGCCCCCCATGCCGCCTGTACCGCCGCCGTGGCACGCGCGCTGTCCGACGATCCCGACATGAACGGAACGCTCGATGATCTGGTGCGGGCCGTGTTCTGACTTTTGACTTTTGACTTCTGACAGCGATCCTCGATGACCCAGCGCCGCCTGTTCGGTGACGAACTCGGACAACGTCTCGATGAGGTGCTGTTCGCCTCGCATTCGCATCGCTCCGCGACCCGTATCGCCGAGGGGCTGGAAGACCTGAATCGCGACCAGCAGGAGCGCGTCCTGCATTGGGCCAACGTCGCGGCCGGGACTTACGCCGAGATCGGCTACCAGATCGCCACCCTGGCGCCGCAGGCGTTTGCCGTGCTCGACGATGCGGGTTTCGACGCCTGGGCGCTGGCTGGCCTGGATGCCTTCGATCGTCAGGGAGGGCGCGCGGCGATGGAATTGCTGCGCGATCTCGATGGCTTTCGCGCCACGCGCGCGGGCGCGTTGCCGGTGGCGAAATTCAGCGAGGTCGAAACGCGGCTGGCGCGTTTCATCCAGGGATTGTCCGGCCGTCCGCTGAGTCTGAGCGCGGACCCGGATGCCGGTGCCACTGCGTGGACCGACAGCGAGACCATCCATCTGCCGGCGCGCCTCGCCAGCCTGCCGCACAGCGAAGCGAACCGCGGCCTGTACAAGGTGCTGGCGGTGATCCTGTGGGCGCAGACCCGCTACGGCACGTTCGGCTCGGCGCTCATCGATCTCCACGCTGCCCTGGCGCCCTGGCTGGATACCGTCGATTACCCAAGGGCTTTGCGCTGGCTGTCGGCGCTGGAGGCAGTGCGGCTGGAAGCCAGGATCGCCGCCGAGCTGCCCGGACTTGCCGCCGAGATTGCCGCCCTGCGCGGTCCCTGGCCGATCGTGCTGGATCCAATGGTAGTGCGTTTGTCGAGTCTGGATGCGACGCTCGCCGATACCCTGGCGGTGTTATCCGGCTGCATGGCGGGCAGCGAGGATGCGCCGCTGCTGCCGCATCAGGTGAGGATCGATCCGGCCGCCGCCCTGCGCGTGCGTGCGGCGCGCATAGCGCACGACAAGCAGGTCCTCAGCCGTGCCATCAACGCGCTCAAGGGCAGCGGCGGACGCCCCGGCCCGCGCGACGAGACCATGGCACCGCTGGCGGCGGACGGGGCGGCCGTGGAGTTCAGCCTTGGCGACGAAGCCCTGGCGCTGCCGCCCGAGGCCCGCGCGGCGGCGCAATCGCTGCTACAGGATCTGGGCGAGGTGCCGCCGGAGTGCCTGGTCCCCGCCGGGCCGGGCGCCTGGCAGCCGACCGAGCGCAGCGATGGAGGCGAAGGTGTCGCCGGCCAGCGCGAGCCTGACCGGCGCTACGACGAATGGGACTATCGGCGCAAGGCCTATCGCAAGGACTGGTGCCACCTCTACGAAGCGGATGTGGCGCCCGGCGACGCGGACTATGTCGCCGAGGTGAAGCGCCGCCACGCCGGCCTGATCCGCCAGATCCGCCGGCGTTTCGAGATGCTGCGCGGCGAGGATCGCATGCTCGGGCGCCAGGCCGAAGGCGAGGAACTCGACCTGGATGCCGCCGTCGACGCCATCGCCGATTGCAACAGCGGCATGGAGACATCGGAGCGCCTGTTCCGCCGGCGCACCCGCAACGAACGCTCGCTGGCGGCGATGTTCATGGTCGACATGAGCGGCTCGACCAAGGGCTGGGTGAACGACGCCGAGCGCGAGTCGCTGGTGATGCTGTGCGAAGCACTGGAGTCGCTGGGCGACGCCTACGCCATCTACGGATTCTCCGGATGGACGCGCACCCGCAGCGACATCTACCGCATCAAGCGCTTCGACGAAGCCTATGGCACCATGGTGCAGGCCCGCATCGCGGCGGTCGCCGCCAAGGACTACACCCGCATGGGTGTGGCGACCCGCCACCTCACGCAATTGCTGCTGCGTCAGCCGGCCCGCCACCGCCTGCTGGTGACTTTATCGGACGGCCGCCCCGACGACTACGGCGACGAATACCGCGGCCACTACGGCATCGAGGACACCCGCCGCGCGCTACAGGAAGCGCGCCAGAAGGGCGTGCGCAGCTACTGCATCACCATCGACCGCCAAGGCGCGGATTATCTCGCCCACATGTACGGCGCGTCGCACTACTCAGTGCTGCACGACGTGAAGAAACTGCCGCTGAAAATCGCCGACATCTACCGGCGGCTGGTGAGCTGAGCGTCACACGCGGGAAATCCCAGGCCATCGGCCGGCTCAGGAGGCGTTCGCCGCGACTCTGGATCGACGCAACAGCCACGCCAGATAGGCGGCCGCGGCGAGGTCGTAGGTGAGGCAGAACGCCGGCCACCAAGCAGGAACACCGGGATTGGAAATAAGCTGGGCGTGGAAGAAATCGAATATGCCATGCGCGGCGAGTGCCGCGACGACTAGCCACAAATTGCGTTTGAAGCCAAGTACGGTGGCGCCTAGAAACGCCGCCATTACCAATGACTCGACCACGAGCGCCTGCATCGAGCCTCCCATGACCGCAAACAGACCGTAGTAAGAGGCGATCACCGCCAATACGGTCGGATAGAAGGCGCGATCCCTGTCCAGACCAATGACTGTGGCCGACAACGATACCAGCACGGCAATGGCAACTCCGGCGAGATACTCCAAGCAGCCCCCTGTGTCCTGTCAGTTCATCACGCCAGGATTTTTCGAAACAGCACCCGATGCTGCCCCGGCCCGCCGTGATCCAAACTGACGAATACGCCGTCGACCTGGCCGTTGCCGGCATCGAGCTGGAACCCCATGTGCCGATGAAACTGAATCGAGCCCAGGTTCACCGGAGACGTGATGCAACGAACCTCGCTACAGCCCAGGTCGCGCACCACGCCGAAGAAGTGTTCGTACAGCATCCGCCCAAAGCCTTGCCCGCGGCTGTCGGGATCTATGCCCACGAAGTGGATGTAGCCTACTGACGGATCTGTCTGAGACCGGAAGCCGACCAGGAATCCCCGGAGGCGCCGTTCTTCCTCCAGGACAAAGCTCGTAGGCCTGAAATGCTCGAAGAACAAACGTGGGAGCAAGCCGCGCATCGGCCGGCCGCCCCACCAATCATCGACGACTGTTGATACGGTGGCGTAGTCGGAAGGCTCAAGATGTCTCAGTGTCATGGCTGTGGTTCGTCCTATACCGCGAGAATTTGTTAAGCCTCGAACACCACATCTTCGGCAAGCCTGGCTTCGATGACGGGGCCGAAGCTGGTCAGGTTGGGCAGCGTGGCGTTGTGATGGGCTCTTATTTGCGCGCCGGAAGCGTGCCGTTTGTCGTGCGTGGTGTGGGCATCCGACACCAGTACGACGGGGAACCCGAGTGCGGCGGCACGCCGGGTGGTCGTATCCACGCAGAACTCCGATGCGTAACCGCATACGATGAGCTTCTGCGTTCCCAACTCTGCAAGCAAATCCCCGAGTTCCGTTCGGAGAAATGCATCCGGCGTGGTCTTGCACACGGCAAGGTCCCGCGGCTCGACAACGAGACGTTGATCGAGCCGCCACTTCTCCGACCCGTGCTGTAGCGGGCTGCCATTGCATTCGTGTTGAATGAAGACGACCGGAACGTCCGCCATCCGGGCACGAGCGGCGAGCGAATTGACGCAATCGATGACCGCAGCCGCATCGAAGGGCGGGGGCGTCGTTTCAAAGATGCCGCGCTGAACATCGATAACGAGCAGGGCAGACTTCATGGTCGGCGACATGGTACTCAGTCCACGATGAACAGTCTTGCCCCGCCGGGCGTATACGAGCGATGAGGTTCGGCATTGTCCGCAACCTGGTAACTGGTGCCGGGCTTCAGGATGAAATGTCTGCCGTCCTTGAGCTCGGTATGCAGTTCGCCTTCAAGGCACAGGAGGATGTGTCCTTTCGAACACCAATGGTCGGCGACATAGCCGGCTGTGTATTCGACCATCCGGACTCGTATCGAGCCGAAGTGACAGGTTCGCCAGAACGCCGAACCTTGCTCCCCCTTATGTTCCGTCGCTTCGATCCGCGACCAGTCGGTGGTGCCGAAGGGAATGTCTGAGAGTTTCATGGGCGATAGGTCATAAGGTTCGACATTGAAGGTAACCGGCGCAGGCAGATTTCTTCGCCTGCTTCCGTGTGTGTGGAACGATCAGGGCGAGCCATACGCGTCGGGGTTGTGAATTTCCATCATCCGATCCGGCGCGGCGAGCGGCTTGAAGCCGTGCTTCACATACAGGCCGTGGGCATCCCGCGTGGCCAGCAGCATGCGGCGCAAGCCCTGTAGATCGGGATGGCGTTTCACCGCCTGAATGATGCGGCCGGCGAGGCCTCTTCCGCGATGCGCTTCGAGGACATAAACGTCGGCGAGGTAGGCGAAGGTAGCCTTGTCCGTGACCACCCTGGCGAAACCCACTTGCCGCCCCTCGTGGATGACGCCGAAGCATACCGAGTTGGCGATGGCGCGCTCGACGACCGCTTTGGGTATGCCCGGCGACCAGTAGGATTGCGCGAGGAAGGCGTGCATGGCGTCTAGGTCTAAGCGCGAGCGGTCGGTGGTGATTTCGTAGCTTGGCATGGTGGGATATTGGCGGTGCGGTTGAGTGTTATGACTTGGTGCGAAGCCGCCTGAACTCCAGTTGCGCTGGCGCTAGCCATGGAGCGAAGGCGGCCAGCGCTTCCTTATCGCCGATAGCCTCGGCTTGTTCAAACACGTCCGGAGGTACCCATTGCGGAAAAGGTACTTCGCGATTGACGTGGCTTCCCGACGCCGTGTGCTCCTGCGTGATTTGAGCCAGCCGTTCGGGCGCGAAGCGATCGGCGAGCCGGGCCAGCGCTGGCCACAACCGGTGATGAACCAAGGTGAGCTTGCCATCGATGAGCCGGCAGACCAGAACTTGCCCGGACTCGGTGACGGCTTGAAGGATTGCGTAGATATGGCGACTCTGTGGGTGCGCCCACCAACTGCCTTTGATGGCTTCGCCAACGATGGCCTCGGTCAGGCGAGGAGCGGATCCCCTGGCCGAAACGAGGACGACACCGTGTTCCCGGACAAAGGCCAGTGCATCGCCGGCGGTCGCGCACCTGCTCGTGATGCCGAACGTGGAGGTCACCGGCGCTGCGCGGCGTCGTGCGCCAGGATCGTGGTGGTTGGACCTCTGCTCACTCATAGTGTGTCCACATACGTAGAACACGAACTGCTTTCTCTTCGGCAAAAACTTCGTACACCATGCGGTGCTGAATATTGATGCGGCGAGAGTATGCGCCGGCGAGATCACCGACCAACTTCTCGAAGGGCGGCGGGTTTTGAAGCGGGTCGCTGGCAAGAGGCACGAGCAGTTCCTGTGCCTTTGGCTTAAGGCCGCTTGCAGCAAGCTTCTTTGCGTCCTTCATTGCTTGCTTGGCATAAACAACTTGCCAACTCACCACTTA
>JBAYJH010000013.1:0-35504 GCA_041665185.1 Sterolibacterium sp. | reverse complement strand
TACCTGGCCGCCCTGGCGTTCCTCGCCGCAGCCCTGTTGGCTGTGCCGGCGATGGCGATGTGGCCGGAACAGCGTGGCGCGTTGCGGCAGTTTCACCTGCACGCGAATCTGCTCGGCTTCGTCGGCCTTACCGCCATCGGCACGCTGCAAGTGTTATTGCCGACGGCGGTCGGCCGCGCCGATTATCAGGCCAGCGCGCGTCTGGCGACTGATCTCAAGTTCAGCTGCGCCGGCGTTTTGCTGCTGGCGTTCGGCGCGGCGCTGGCTGTTCCCGGCATGTCGGTCGGATGGGCCAGGCAGCTTGCCGTGATCGGCGCAGTTCTGTTTCTGTTCGCGCCGCTGCGTATGGCCACCTACTGGGTCGCTGCCTACAGCGAGCGCATCGCCAGCTTGCACGGCGCCGCCGCTTCGCTGGCACTGGCCTGTCTCGGTCTGATCGGATTGATGTTCGCCGGCATCGGCCATACCCTGGGGTTCCTCGCCGGCCGCGATGCCATCGCCGGCTTCGTGCTGGCTTTCCTGCTGCCGCTGGTCAGCGGCGCCGCGGCGCAACTCCTGCCGGTGTGGCTTTGCCCCGGAGGAAATGCCCTTGGGGTGCGCCCCGGCGTACAGGGCGAGTGGCATCACCGCCTGCGCGCCCAGCTGGGCCGGTTGGCCGGATTGCGCGCACTGCTGATGGTGGCCGGCGGCCTGGCTGTCGCCTTCGGTTGGCCCCAGGGAGCCTGGCTCAGCCTTGCCGGCGTGGCGTTGCTGTTGCTGGTCGCGGCGCCACCGCTGTTGCGGGTAGCGATGCAGCGCGCGCCTTAGCGGAAGAGCTTGACGTTGTTCCGTCCGTTCTGCTTCGCGAGATACATGGCCGCGTCGGCATTCTTCGACAACTCGTCTTCGTCATGTCCATGCTCCGGATAGACGGCGACGCCGATGCTCGCTGAAATGTTCATGACGTGACCGGCCAGTTCGAAGGGCTGATCCAAGCCGAGGCGCAGCTTTTCGGCCACCGCCAGCGCATCCTGCGCTGACTCGACCGAAGGCAGCAAGACCACGAATTCGTCCCCGCCGATGCGCGCCACGGTATCCGATTCGCGCACGCAGTGCTGCATGCGCTGGGCCGCGTCCTTCAGCAGCAGGTCGCCCACGGCGTGGCCAAAGGTGTCGTTGACCGGTTTGAACTTGTCGAAATCCAGGTACATCAGCGCCAACCGGGTCTTGTCCCTCTTGGCCTTCGCCAGCGCCTGCTGGAGGCGGTCGGTGAACAGCGTGCGGTTGGGCAGGTCGGTGAGCAGGTCGTGGTGGGCAAGATGCTGCACGCGCATTTCCGCCGCCTTGCGTTCGCTGATGTCGGAGAACACCGCGACATGGTATTTGAGGGTGCCGTGTTCGTTGTGAACCTGGTTGATCGACAGCCACTCGACGAAGATCTCGCCGGACTTGCGGCGGTTGCGGATCTCGCCCTGCCAGCTTCCGTGGCTGTCGAGTCTCTCCCACATTTCCCGGAAATACTCCGGCCCGTGCTGGCCGGAGGCGAGCAGGCGCGGATTTTGTCCGAGCGCTTCCTCCCGGGTGTATCCGGTGATCTTGGTGAAGGCGGGATTGACGCTGATGATGCGGTTCTCCGCATCGGTCACGCAGACGCCTTCGCCAACCGCGTTGAGGACCGTCGACGCGAGCAATTGAACCTCTTCCAGCTGGCGGCGTTCGGTGACATCCATGATGACGCCGACCAATCCGATCGCCTGGCCCTGGCTGTCGAGGATCTGCCGTCCGGTGAGATGGCCGACGAATTCGCTGCCATCCTCGCGCCAGTAGTGCCGCTCCAGGTCAACGCTGGGGATATTGCTGGCCATCAGGGCCAGCATCTTCTGCCGGCCGATTTCCCGCTCCGAAGGATGGATGTGGGCGACGTATTCGCTGCCGACCAGGTTCTCCATCGAACAGCCGAACATTTCCGCCATGCGCCGGTTGGCGTGGGTGATGACGCCCTGCATATTTACGTCGAATATCGCCACGCTGGCAGTGTCGTAGATAAGCCTGAGCTGCGCGGCACTTTCCTGTAACGCCTGTTCGGCGTGCCTGCGCTCGGTGACGTCGGTATAGATCGACACGAAGCCGCCGCCCGGCATCGGCGTCCCGCGGATCTCCAGGACGGTGCCGTTGGGCCGGGTGCGCTCGAAAACATGGGGCTGCATTTCTCTGGCGCGCGCGAGGGCTGCGGCAGTCTGTTGGTCGGGATCGCCCTGCCCATATTCGCCGCGCCCGGCGTTGAAGCGGAAGAGCATCTCCAGCGATGGCAGGCCGTCGGCAAAGAGTTCGGGGGGAAACTCCAGCATTTCGCGCAATTTTGCGTTGCAGACGATCATCTCGAAATTCGCCCCGAAGATGGTCACGCCGCTGGGGAGGTTATCGAGCAGGGTCTTCAGTATTTCCTCGGCGCCATCGGCGCCGGCATTCTGTCTTGCGGTGCGGGTTGTTGTCTGCGTGATGAACGAAGGTTCTTCACGGGTTGCCATGCCATCATTCGCTGATGCATTGGTCTTCAAGATTAGGCAATCGCCGAGTTAGGTTTCGAGGCGCCAGGATTTCCAAACTGCATGTTCTGCGTACCGGAAACAACATAACCCGTTACGCAGCGGAGATCAAGCCGAATCTACTACCGAAGGCGTTGCCATGGTGGATATTGAGCAAGTCCACCGGCTTGGCCGCGCGCCGCCGACTCTCGGGCGACATCGCGGCAGAAACCGATCAACGGTGATGGAGTCTTTGCGGGTTCCAGGAAAACAGGGGACGCAACGTCTCGTTGAGCAGCTTGGCCAGCGACGTTAGCGTTCTACCCAGCAGGCGGAAGTAAAGACCCGTGCGTTCCGCCATAATCCCGCTGAGCCTGCGCATTTCGTCGGCGCGCATTTGCCGGGCTTGCCGTTCTATATCAGCGATATCGATTCGATTCATGATGGAACTCCTGTAAATGATGCGGTGCACCACCGCTGATTCGCAGTCTACTAGCGCAGAAATTAATAACAATCCACTAAAAAAACACAACACTTATGAAAAATATTCCATAATAGGCGTGTGAGCCGTGCTGAAGACATTAACGCTTTCGTCGTCTCCGTCGAGTCGGGCGGATTTTCTGCTGCGGCGCGTAAACTCGGCTTGACGCCGTCGGCGCTGTCCAAACTGGTGTCCCGACTCGAAGACCGCCTGGGCAGCCGCCTGTTGCATCGGACCACCCGCCGTCTGCAACTGACTGTCGAAGGCGAAACCTTCTTCAACCGTGTCCGTCCCATCCTCGCCGACCTTGACGGCGCCGAGGCCGAGATCAGGGAAGCGTCGGCCAGTCCGCGCGGGCTATTGCGCCTGCGCTGTGGCTCGGTCTTCGCCTTGCACCAGCTGACCCAGGCCATTCCCCGCTTCCTTGAACAACATCCGGGGATCGCGCTGGATCTCACCATTAGCGATGAGTCGACTGTCGCCTCGGACGAACACGTCGATTTGGCGATCCAGATCGGCATGCCCGCGGAAACCACCGCCGTGGTCCGTCACATCTGCAACGTGACGCGGATCATCTGCGCCGCCCCGGCGTATCTGGAGAAGTTCGGCACGCCGCAGACGCCGGACGACCTGCATCGCCACAACTGCCTGTGGATCACCAGCCTGCCGGCCTTGCGCCGCTGGTCCTTCGATACCGACGAAGGCATCCGCGTGGTGCACATCGACGGCAACGTCATCGCCAACAACGCGGAAATGGTGCTGCAACTTGCGCTGGCGGGAGTCGGCATCACCTGTCTTGCCGATGTCATCGTCGGCGAAGCAATACGCAGGGGTGCGCTGGTGCCGATTCTCGTGGAATGGCATCATGTCGAGCCGGTGCCGCTGGTGGCTAGCTACCCGAGCAGTCGCAACCTCTCGCCCAAAGTGCGGGCCATGGTGGATTTCCTGGTGGCCGAGTTCAGCCATGCGCCGTGGCGTCGTCCCGCAAACGGGTAGAGTCTTCCGACAAATGGCACAATGCGGGATCTGCAAAGTTCGGGTATCGTGAAGACATGTTCAGCAAGATCATCAAACGCAGCCAGCCGGAGGCCCCAGCGGAGCCCCAACCGATGCCCCTGATCGCCGCCGGGGCCGCATGGGAAGGCAGGCTGCAAGCGGCTTTGGGCAACGACCTGGAGTTGCTGGCGCTGGCGATCGAGGCGCCGTCGGTCGATCACAAACTTTCGGCGGTGCAGGCCCTGGCAAGCGAGGACGCATTGAGGAACGCCGAGCGCGAATTCCGCAAGCACGACAGGCGCGTCCATAGCCTTGCCAAGCAGCGTTATGAAACCCTGGTCAAACAGCGTGAGACCCGCGCCAGCGCCACCGCGTTGATCCAGGCTGCCGCGGTGTTGGGCGACGCGCCGATGATCCCGGCCAACCGCCTGGTCGAACTCAACCAGGCATGGGATGCCCTCGATATCGTCCTGATCGACGACGAACAGAAATCGCGTTTCGCCGAATTGCAGGCGAGTCTGGCGGAACTGATGCGCCAGCGCGGTGAGCGCAAGCGCGCCGTCGGCCGCTGGTCGGCCGCTGCCAAGCGCGCGCTGGCGGATCTGACCGCAGCTGGCGGCGGCGCGACCATAGCCGGCAAGGCGCCGCAAGAGCTCGCTGGCGCGCTGGCTGCGGCCGGTGAGCAAGCGCGCGCCGCCCTGGCGGCGATGCCGGACGGCGGCACCCCGCCGGCCACTGATGATGTGGTCATCGCCGAACTCGGCGCAGCCATCCAGTCGGCCTTGCAGGATGTGGCGCCGATTGCGGCCAGGCTGACGCTCCTTGTCGAGTTGCGGGAATGCCAGGCGCCGCCTGCCGATCCCAGCGGTGAGCAATCCGGCCCGCGCGCGGCGGCCACTGCAAAGGCGGCAAGCGAGCGCTGGCAGGCGTTGCCGCCGGTCGCCGATGCGCGCATCGGCGCCGCGCTGAACGCCCGATTCGAAGAGTGGCGGTTTCTCCAGGATGCAGCGCGCAAGAAACTACAACAGGAAGACCGGCTGCGCATCAACGCCAAGGACAAGGCAGTGCTACAGGCACGCATTCAGGCCTTGACTGAAACCGCCGACGCGACCGAAGCCGCGCTCGCCGCAGGCCACCTGGCCGAGGCCGGCAAACTGTTGGCCAAATTGCAGGCCGACACCGCCAATGGCGGTGCCAGCGCAGCGCTACAGACCCGCATCGGCGCATTACAGGCGGAATTCTCGCGCCTCAAGGGTTGGCAGCACTGGGGCGGCGGACGGGTGCGCGACGATCTGGTGTTGGAAGCGGAGGCGCTGGCCGCATCCACCGTCGTGGCGGAAGGCGCCCGCCCGGTCAAGCTGCCGATCAAGCAGCTTGAGAACGACATCGAGCAACTGCGGGTGCGCTGGAAGGAACTGGACCGCCTGGGCGGCGCGACCAGCAAGCCGCTCTGGCAGCGTTTCGAGACGGCGTTGAAAGCCGCCTACCTGCCGGTGGCGGCCCACCTGGCTCGTCTGAACGAGGCGCGCCAGGATAATCTGGCCGCCCGCAAGAATCTGCTGTTGGCGCTGGATGCCGTCGAGGTGGTTGCAGATGGCCAGGGAAAGGTGCCGGACTGGAAGGAGATTGCACGAGCGCTGGCCCATTTTGAGACCGAATGGCGCAAGCTGGGCCCGATCGAGCACACCGTGCCGCACAAGGCGCGTGCCGCCCTGATGGAGCGCATGAAAGCCGGTGTGACTCGGCTGGACGGCCCATTGCGCGAAGCGCAGGCCGGTGCCGAGGCGCAACGCAGGCAGTTGGTGGTGCGCGCCCAGGCGTTGAGCGCGGATGCGCAAGGCCGCGACCTGATGGCCAGGCTGCGCGAGTTGCAGTCGCAATGGCAAAGCCATGCCAAATCGCAGCCGCTGCCGCGCCGGACCGAGAACCAGTTATGGGCGGAGTTCAGGGCGGCCACCGATGCCGTGATGAGCCAGCGCGAAGCCGCGCTCAGCGCCCGCGACGCCGGCTTCAAAGCCAACCAGGCGACGCGCGAGGCATTGATCGTGCGGCTGGAAGAGATTCAGCAGGACACGCCGCCGGCCGACATCAAGCGCGTCCTGGCGGCGGTCGACAGCGAGTGGCGCAAGGCTGGCGAAGCGCCGAGGAATCAGATGGCCAAACTGGAGTCCAAGTACCGCGCGGCACGCGAACACGCGCTCGAACATGTGGCGGGCAGCGCGCAGCGTTCCTGGAGCCGCTGCTGCGACGCGCTGGTCGCCAAGCTGGCATTGTGCGAGGAGCTCGAATCAGCCACTCCGCCGGCCGACAGCGAGGCCCGCTGGACTGTCCTGCCCGCCCTGCCGGCGCGCTGGGAGCAGGCGCTACAGGCGCGCTACAAATCCGCCTGCGAACAGCCGGGTGGCGGCCACCAGAGTCGTGGCGGCGAACCGCTGGACCAGCTACTGCTGCAACTGGAGTCGTCGCTCAACATTCCCTCGCCCGAAGCTTTCCAGATCGCCAGGCGCACGCTCAAGCTGCTGGCGATGAAGAACGCCATGGAAGGGCGCAGATCGGCGACGTCCGCCGTGCCGGATATCGAAACGATGACGGCGGCGGCATTCGGCCACACCCACCTCGACGCCGACCAGCACAGTCGCCTCGAGTCCATCGTTGGCGCATTGCGCAAGTCGGGAATAGCCGGTCCTCGCGTATAGCCTGGCCCGCGGCGGATGCTCCGTTCAGACCTGGAACTTGTCGACTGACGACTTCAGGGCGATGGCCAATTGTTCCAGGCGATCAGCCGACTGGGAAACCTCGCCGACTGCCGCGCTGTTTTCTTCAGTCATCTGCGCGATTTTCTCAACGTTCTTGGCGATCTGCTCGCCGCCGGAAGTTTGCTCTCTCAGGGCATTGGAGATGTCCTGGATGGCATCCATCACATGGTGCGACGCGGCCTGGATGCGCGCGATGGAGTCGCCGGTCCTGGCGGCCATCTGGACTCCTTCGCTGACCTGATCGCGACCGTCTTCCATCTGGTTAACGGCGCTCTGTGTGCCGAGTTGGACGGCATCGATCATCGTCGCGATTTCCTTGGTCGATGAGGTTGTCCGCTCGGCGAGTTTGCGTACTTCATCGGCAACGACCGCGAAACCGCGTCCCTGCTCGCCGGCGCGCGCCGCCTCGATGGCGGCGTTGAGCGCCAGGAGATTGGTCTGGTCGGCGATTTCCTTGATGACGTTCACGATGCCGGAGATCTGGTTCGACTGATCGCCAAGCGTCTTGATGACGTCGCTCGAACGGGTGACGGACTCGGCGATCTTGTTGATCTCGCCGATGGTGTTCTGCACCAGGCCCTTTCCTTCAGTGGACAGTTCGCCGGTCTCTTCAGCGAGTCCGCGGGCGCTATTGGCGCTGTCGGCGACGTGACTGATGCTGACCGTCACTTGCTCCACCGCAGACGCCATCGAGGCGGCCGCCTCACTCTGCTGGGATGAACTTTGCGATACCTGCTGCGAGCTGGCGGCGAGGCTGCGCGCCGCGTCGGCAACCTGATCGGCGGCTTGGCGCGACTGGGTAATGGTCTTGCGCAGGTTCGATTGCATTTCTCCGATTGTCCACAGCAGGCTGGAGTTGTCGCCGGGCGCGACGGCCAACTGTATCGTCAGGTCCCCGTCCGCGATACGATGTGCCGCATCCATCATGATCAGCGGCTCGCCTCCCAGGCGGCGCATGATTTCCCGAACCACCAGCATCATCGCCAGTGCCGCCAGCAGCGCGCCGCCGCCGGCCATCAGCAGCACCAGCCAGCGTACCTGCGCCGAGCTTCCCTGTAGCGCCGCCAGGGTGTTGTCGGCGTATGCCGACGCCACCTTGACGGTGGCGTCGACGCCGTTGCGATGAGCCCGGTAGAACCTCGACAGGTCCGCGGCAAGTTGATGCGTCCGTGCGCCGTCTCCCTGCTTGACTGCGGCAACATAGTCGCCGAGCGCCAGTTTCCAGAAGCTGTCCGCAGCCTGCTTCTGCTCGCCGAGCAGGACCTGCTTGACCGTGGAATCCAGAGTCACTTTTTCCCAAAACACATTGCGATCGTCGTAGTCTTTCTTCAAGGCAACGAGTTTCGCCAGGAGGACCGGTATTTCCTCGGCCTTCGCTTCCTGGAGCTGTAGTACCGTCAACTCCGCTTCCAGAACATAAAGCGGCGGAGGCAAGATGTCGGCCACCACATCCTTGCCCTGTCCCATGCTGTCGGCGGCGGTTGAAATCGAGGCAACGGCAATCCATACCGTGACGGCAACCGAAACCAGCAGCGCGACGGTGCCGGCCAACATACCCACCAGCTGCGATTTGACAGTCAGTTTCTCTAACATGGTTATGCTCCAGGCAGCCCGTGATCATGATCGACTACCATATAGTAAGTACCTATTTTCAGGTAGTGTCAATACTGAGCGAAACATACTGAGCGAAACCGCCTCGTCGCCCCGTGAGCCGCTACTGGCAGCGGGATCCTTCAGTTTATTGTGGAGGCGCTGCTACCGGCGCCGCATCTTCGGCGGGTGCGGTTTCCGCAACGGGTGCGGTTTCCGTAGCAGGTGGCGGATCTTCGGTCGGCGCTTCCTCGCCAGGTGGGGCAGCTTCCGTGGCCGCCGCTTCTTCTGCAACGGGCGCCGGCGTCGCAGCCGGAACCGGCTTCGCCGGCGGAGGTTCGGCCGGGCTGGGGGCCGCGCCGTAGCGCGCGCTCTTGGGGATGTACTTCAGGAGGATATTCTTGCTGTCGCCGATGAACTTGATGAACTGTATGCCCAGGCGGAAGCCTCCCTGCTTCCCCGAAAGGACGTTGTTCACCACCTTGCCTTGCGCCTCGAACACCAGCTCGGGGTTGTCTTCAATGCCGGTGTGTATCAACAGATACACGGTGACAAGGTGATTGGGTGAAATGTTGCGATGGCAAATTACCGAGACCCCGTCGCTGCTGATGTCGCTGGTTGTGCCTTGAGTGGTCACCCGCTCGCCGCTCGCATCGGAGACGATGGCACTACGCCAATGGACCACTACCCGCGGACTCTTTCGGCTATCTTCCATGATTCAGCATGTTGGCATGAGCAGTCGCCACAGTTCAGTTTATAGCAACGCGCCGGAATTAGGGTCAATTCCGGTGTTGTCCCGGATAATCCCTGCCTGGCGGCGCCGGCCGCGCGCCGTTCGCACCCAACGAAATACCGCTTTGACGCATCGATAACAATCGGAAACAATAAATCACATCTATGGCGATGCCTTCTGTATATATTTCCTGGCGTAGTTGAATCAAGGTACGCGACAGCCTGGGATTTCTTCAACCTTTTTGCTCGAATGTCGCGAGCAAGTCGGTCAGTGCTCTAACACCGACAGCCGGTGGCTCCAATCTCCCTCCTCGAGGAGCGCGACCGGCGTTTTTCCAAGTCGCCCGGTATCAACCGGTAGTTTCAACGGTCGCCGCTACGGTTGAAGGCAGACCATAGACAATGGCCTTGGGCATGTATCGCTCCAGAATATTCTTGCTCTCTCCCGCGAACTTGAGAAACTGGATGCCGACGCGAAACCCGCCCTGTTCGCCCGATAGCACGCAATAGACGACTTTCCCCTGTGCCTCGACAACCAATTCCGGATTGTCCCGGTTGCCCGTGCGGATCAACAGACAGACCGTTACGGCGCGGTTGAGCGGGATGTTGCGATGACAAATCACCGACACCCCCTCGCTGCTGATGTCGTGGCTGATGCCCTCGATCGTCGACTGCTCGCCGTTGGCCGCAACGACAATCGCGCTGCGCCAGTGGACCAAAACCCGCGGGATCTTTCGTTTGTCTTCCATGAGTCAATATGCGTGCGTAAGCAGACGCCACAACAGGATTTATAGCCGTGAGACCGAACTAAGGCCAGTCCCACCCTTGCCCGGGATCTGCCATCGATTCGTCCCGCCGCCGGTGCGGATGCAATTTCCCTGTCACCTGCTACGCTTCCAGTACGTGGAATGAGGGCCTCCGCTTCGAGTGCTTTCCCGACTGAAGCCATTCCCTTCCATTCCTGGGAGTTCCGATGAATCCGATTTGGATCGTTCTCTGGGCGCTGTCGATCGTCCCATGTTTTATCTACATCCTGGATCAGTTGAGGGATATCCATGGCTATGTCTCGCCCCGGGATTCGGTCCTGGTCCTGTTGCTGCTGGCGAGTTCCATTCCCATCCTGAACATCCTGCTGGTGATCGCGGTCTGGCTGGTGGGCGCGGATTCAGGTCTTGATCGCAAGGACCGGTAGTCTCCGTTGTGCCGGACGGTGTCCGGCACCGCAGGCGATGTCACCGGGGCGCAGGCAATCTGCTACCGCGATGCGGTTTCCGCCGCCGCCGGCTCGATCAACTCCGCGCCGTCGTTGGCCGGACTATTCACCTGCCGACCGACCGGGTACGCCTCTATCAGGCGGTCCGGGTAAGGCTGTAGCATGCGCTGCAAGACCCCCACATCGGTCAGGCCCGAGTCCAGCCAGCCGCCGTAATCCTCGCGCCGGATGATCGCCGGCATGCGTGTGTGAATTCCGGCCAGGAGCGGATTCGGTTCGGTGGTCAGGATCGTAAAAGTCTGAATCTCGCCTTCCGGTCCCCGCCAGTGCTCGAGCAAGCCCGCCATGCCGAACGGCGATTGGTCGCGCATGCGGATCAGATAGGGCTGTTTCTTCCCCGCCACGCTCTTCCATTCGTAGAAGGCATCCGCCGGTACCAGGACGCGGCTCTTGCGGAACGCCTGCCGGAACATCGGTTTGATCGCCGCCGTCTCGGCCTTGGCGTTGACGGGCCGGTTGAACTGCGCGGGATCCTTGACCCAGGCGGGAATCAGGCCCCAGCGGGCCATCACGAAGTGCCGGTGTCCGGCTGCATCCTGGCGTACCAGCGGCAGGACCAGCGATGGGGCAATGTTGTACCTGGGTGGAAAGTCGAAATCGTCCTCCGCCTGGAATTGATCGCGATGGCGCGTATGAGGTCCGTAAATGGCGTAGCGTCCGCACATGGCGCTATCTTAGCGCGGATGACGCGGTTCCCGGCTACCCCCTTACAGCCGCAGCTATTGCAGCCTGCTTACAGCGCCTTGGTCGCACGCGTGAAAGCCACCGGCCTTTGAGTTCTCAGCCGATCCCGCAGGTAGTCGATCCCGTCGTTCTTGAATTCCAGAAATGCGAAGCCCAGACGGAAACTTCTGTTGGCCCCTGAATAGACCACATCCAGCTGCCGTGCCCGGATCTCGATCAGCTTCGGCCGCTCCTTGCGGCTCAGCGGCGGAGGCGCCAGCAGAACGATGACCGGCGATTTGGACTTTTGCAGATTGATGTCCGTCAGCATCCCAGTGCCCGCCAGCGACAGGTCGTGTGTGCGGCCATGATAGGTCGGCCGCCCTTCCTGACCATCGAATACGACCGCCATCTTCCAGCGCACCAGGTAGCGGTCGGTGCTGCGAACGTCGCTCAGGAACGGCGTCGTTCCCGCTACGCTGGCGGGACTCGCATCCTCCGTCGAGAATTGCGACACATCCGCCGTGCCCGGCTCTCCCAACCACCAATCGTCGTTCGATACTTGATCGTTCATTGTTAAGTCCCCCGAAAGTCGGGTCGGTGCGAGACCCTGGAGAGCCAACTCAACGGCCATCCCGTATCTGGCCTAGCGGGCGGCGTATTTATTATAAGTATTATTGAGAATTAAAAGATATAGGCAGCAATGATCGCCCTCTTGCTTATGGGGATTACGGCATTGGACTGGATGATCACCTCGAACGAAACCCGCAACGGATCAGTGCTTCCATTGCGACCCACGGCTTCGGTGTTACTCAAGCGTGGTGGAGACTCGGCGTTGGGTTTCCATGTTCAGGCCGCCATTGCCCTATGAGCGTTATGCCTTATCGGCAGGCGTTCCTCGCCAGAAGCCCGTCCAGGCGGTTTGCAAAGGCCTTCCGGTCCGCGGCCGAGAATGCGGCCGGGCCTCCAGTCTCGACACCGCCGCTACGCAGGCCTTCCATGAAGTTGCGCATGGTCAGCCGCTCCTGGATGTTGCTTGCATCCAGCAAGTCACCGCGGGGATCGAGGACAATTGCACCTTTGGCAATGACCAGCGCCGCAAGCGGTATATCCGCGGTCACCACAATATCGCCCGCCTCGGCGTCCTGAGCGATTCGTTGGTCGGCGACATCGAATCCGGAGGGCACCTGAAGCGCCCGTATCCATGGTGAGGGGGGTACCCGGAGCATCTGGTTGGCGATGAGCGTCAAGCAGACCTGTGTCCGATCCACGGCTCGGTAGAGAATGTCTTTGATGACAGCGGGACAGGCGTCGGCATCGACCCAAATCTTCATTGCGTCGCGGTCCTTAACAGCGTGATACGGCGGCGACACATCGAATTGCCAATACCATCGAGAGACGACAATCCAAGCGAAGTAGGCAGGAGACAGGTTATCATTTCCGCACACCAAGGCAGCCAGGGAGTCCCATGAAGAAACTGAAGAATGAAGGAGCGTTATTCAAAGAGGCGTTACTCGCCGGGATGAAATATGCCGAGGGCCGAAAGGCCGCCGAGTTCGAGCCCACCGATTCGGTGAGTGAGCGGCTCCTGTATATCTATCGGCTGCTGGTCCATGACAAGCTCATGCAGCCGCTACCGGAGGACCAGGTCGCGGAAAAGTCGATGCGACACAAGCTGTCCCTCTGGTACGCCAAGCAGTTGCCCAAGGATCATCCATTGCTGAAGTAGCCCATCCTATGCAAAGCGCAGACGTATCCAACACTTCGACTGAAGTTATCAGCGTAGCGTAGTATTGTATCGACTGCGGCAGAGCAGCGTCGTCGGCACAGCCTGACCAATGCTGAATGGGCCCAGGAGGGAACGGTTATGACCAACAAGATTTCGGTTGTGGCGTCCGAGGTGCGAGTGAATGACCACGTCTATAACGGCACCGGAACCAACTCCCATCCGACCTTCGCGTGGGAAACAGTCACTGAAATACGTCACGACGATGGCCTGATCCTGCTGATCACCGGCAATCAGAAGGGGCCGCACGGTGAATTCTGGCTCGAACCCGACGAGCAGATCGTGGTGATCCGCTATCCCGAACCAGTCGCAGCGGTAGCTACGTCAGCGAAACCGGGCACAAAACATTAACGATGCTGTTGTCGGCGACAAAGGACAACGGACAACCGACAACCCGCTTGGCGTCCTCGATCTCCAGCCCGGCCGATCCTGACAAGGCGAAAAAAACCCGCCATGGTTTCCCAGGCGGGTTGAGTCCTTCGTAACGAAGGAGGATTACGCTTTCTGGATGTTGGAGGCTTGTTTGCCCTTCGGTCCTTGTGTCACCTCGAACGAAACCTTTTCACCCTCCTGCAGTGACTTGAAGCCGGGCATATTGATTGCGGAGAAATGGGCGAAAAGATCCTCGCTGCCATCCTCCGGCGATACGAAGCCAAAACCTTTAGCGTCGTTGAACCACTTAACTGTTCCTAGTGCCATGAAAATTATTCCTTAAATTAATGCAAAAACCAAAGCGTCACGATGACGCTCTGGGGGGTATGTTTGTGCTGCAACTTCGCAACAGATGCGGAAATTGCCAAGCGGAGTTTCGGAGAATTGAAGGACTACGGGGGGCTTTCGACAGTGCAGAGATATTGACACGACAAACACCCAGTACTTGTACGCACTATCCTTCCAACAGTCAAGGCTTATTGTCGTCGGTTTATTGTCGTCGGTGCGGCGTTGGCAGCCAAGAAAGCTAGACTGACCATCACTGCCTGACCGATCAACTAGGGAGCAAAACGTCGGACTGTCACCAGTTGCGCTCATTGACGGTCAACAAACGGGTTACGGACTCGAAGTGTGCGATCGATGACCTGCCCATCCTGGAAGTCCTCGGAAAGCAGTGTCTTGCACCGCGCCTCCAGTGCCGAGGCAGCGATCATTGCATCGTATATGGACAATTGATACCGTTCGGCGAGTTGCAGGCCACGTTCGTGGGTTTCCTCCGTCAGAGGAGTTACCGTGCAAACCTCGCGAATCGGCTTGAGCGCTTCCCGTACCTCAGCGTGTGACATCTTCAACTTTCGGGTTGCGATCGAGGCGAATTCATTCAGCACCTGTACGCCGATGTGCCCGCCCTTGCTCAGAATATCCTCCGCCCTGTCTGCTTTGGAACTGTCGCCAGAAAACAGATAAATCAGGACGTTGGTATCGAAGAACTGTTCAGCGGCGCTCATGCGCTTCCAGGCGATCGAATACAAAATCGGCTGGGAGACGCCCCCGGAATTTCCTCAGTCGCGAAAGCAACTCCCGGTTTGATGCCTTCTTCTTGACATCGAATGAGTGCTCGCCGGCAACCTGGATTTCAATATCGTCGCCTTCCTTCAGATTCAGCGCTTCGACCACAACGGCGGGGAGCCGCACGGCCAAACTGTTGCCCCACTTGGCGACTTGCATGACAACCTCCATCGCTTGGATATACATTTATTATTGTATATCATTTGAGCGGCAATGCGGGCTCAACTGGAAAGCAACACTCCACAAACGACGACGGTCACAGTTTTCCAATGGCCTTCGATATATATCGGCTTGACCCGCGCCTCTGACTTTGGCGACGCAGATTCTTTCATGCTTGCGAGTCACGGAACAGCGGTGTTACCCTAGTGTTACCGAACGGCAGAGAGGTGCCCGACAATGTCCACCACATCACTGAAACTTTCCGACGAACTCAAGCAGCGGGCCGTTGCCGCAGCCGAGAAGACAGGGGTGTCGCCGCATGCGTTCATGGTCCAGGCGATAGAGCAGGCGGCCACCGCGGCTGAACGGCGCGCCAGTTTCGTCGGCGAAGCCCAGGCGGCACGGCAACAAATGCTGAAGACTGGCAAGGGCTACGCTGCGGGCGAGGTTCACGCCTATCTGAAGGCGCGGATCGCCGGCAAGAAATCCGCGAAACCGAAAGCCAAGTCTTGGCAAAGCTAAGCTATTCGGCGCGAGCGCTGGCCGATCTCGAAAGGTTGACTGACTTCCTGGTCGAGTCCGATCCTGCGGTGGCAGAGAACACGCTTGGCTTGATAGCGGAAGCCGTTGAACTGCTGATTCGCCATCCGCTGATCGGCCGCCCCGTGGAGCATCCCTTGCGGGAGTTGGTGATATCTCGCGGACGGACCGGTTATGTGGCCCTCTATAGCTTCGAGGAAGATCAGGACGCGGTGTTGATTCTGGCGATCCGGCACCAACGCGAAGTCGGCTATTTGGGGGACGATGAGGACTGAGGCAGCATGGATATGATCCGCATTCTGCGAGGGCAGCCCTGCCGCACACTTACTCTGCGACTCTTGCCGACAGGAACAACAGCAACGGGTTATCCGGCGATGCCTCGAAGCCGAAGTTCCGGTAGTACCCTGCCGCCTGCTCATCCAGCGCATCGACGAACAAACCAATCCCGCCCGCCTCGGCGTAGATGCGTTGCGCCCGTGTCAGCGCATCGACCAGCAGCAGTTCGCCCAGCCCCTTGCCCTGATATTGCCCATCGACGGCCAACCGGCCCAGCCGCACACCGGGAATGCGACGCGGCAACTTCTTGCGCCAGGGTTCCGGCAGATGCCGGTTCTCGAGTTCTGCCAGCGTCAGCGCGTAATAGCCGCAGATGCGGGTTGGCGCTTCCTCGCGAACGGCGACGAAGGTCTTCGACAGCCCCTTGTCCTGATGCTGACGGGCGACCTGCCGCAGCCAGTCATTCAGTTCCTGGCGGCCGCAGTCGAAGCCCTGCCGGTCATGGTCTCCAGCTAAAGGTCGTACCAGCATCGTCTTGCCTGGCCTTCTGGTAACGCTTCAGGGCGGCCTTCAGCCTGGCATTCGGCTTGGGCGGATTTTCCATCAGGTCGAGCAACCAATTCCAGTCGCGCGGCGACAGGCGGATGACTTCTTGCCGCTCGATGACTTCCTGCGCCTCTTTCAGCGCAGCCTGCACCAGAAACTGGTTGACCGTGGCGCCCGTCAGTTCGGCGGCACGGCACAAGGTTTCATAAACCTCGTGGGGCACGCGAGCGCCGATGCGATCCTGCTTGGCAATGGCGGTTCCCATCATCACCTCCTACGTTGATTTGAGCAGCTATTGTATCAGTGTCGCCAAAATGGCGCCAACGTTTCAAGTCTGGGACGATCGGATAGAGCTTGGCTTCTTCCCAGACCCCGAGCCATTTGACGCGATGGCGTGCTAAACTATTCTTACCATGTAAGATGAGGTTGCCGCCATGCTGATCGTGACCGTTTCCGATAAGGGCCAAGTCGTTATTCCGGTGGAAATCCGGCGTCGCCTGGGCATCACTCCGGGTTGCCAGCTCGATTTCAGCCTGGAAGGCCATGTCATCCACGCCGAGGTGAAGCGCCCGGTTGTCCAAACCAACGTCGAAGACGGCTTCGGCATGCTGGTTTGCGAGCGGCCCGGCAAGCGCAGGCTGGCCGATTTCGATGTAGCCCTGGCCATGCGGGAATCTAAAGATGATAGCCGTTGATACCAACATCCTGGCGCGCTTCTATGTGGATGACCCGGCCGACCCCGAGGCAGCCAGACAGCGCAAGATTGCCCGCCGTCTTCTGGCTGAATCTCCCGAAGTGTTCGTGCCCCTGACGGTGATACTCGAACTCGAATGGGTTCTGCGCGCCTTCTATGGCTTCGCGTCCGAGGACTTTGCGCGGGTCGTCAAGCATCTGCTTGGCTTATCCAACGTCAGGGTCGAGGAATGGCCGCGCATCGCCGATGCCCTGGCCTGGCACGCGGATGGGCTGGACTTCGCCGATGCGCTGCACTTGCTGGCCAGCAGCCGTTGTACGGAATTCATGACCTTCGATGACCGCCGATTCGCGCGCCGCGCCAAACGTCTGAAAGTCACGCCGGCAGTCGTTGTGCCTACCAAGTAGCCAACTGCTCAATCTGGGTCGCCACTGTCCCGCTTGGTATGCCCCCAAAGATATCCCCAAATGCCCCCGGATTGCAATAGCCTTGATCGGACTGCTTTGGACATGAAAAAGGCCGGAAGCCTTGATTTGACCGGGCTTGCCGGCCTTCTTTGGACTGCGTTGGACTTGTTACTGGTGGAGAAGAGGAGGATCGAACTCCCGACCTCTGCATTGCGAACGCAGCGCTCTCCCAGCTGAGCTACTTCCCCACACGAGGCGCGCAGTATACCAAAATCCGTCGCAGGCTGCCTTCAGGTTTCGTCGTCTTCGCCGGAACCGCAGGCGGCGCGTTGTAGGCGGTCGGCGACGGCGAACCAGGCTGGAGTGGCGGGAGGAGCTTCGATGAGCAGTAGGTCGTAAGCCGCCTCGTCCAGGCCGCGCAGCGTGGCGTAGAGGTCGTGGGCATAGGTGGCGGCATCGGCTGGCGCGGCTTGCCAG
Source organism: Sterolibacterium sp. (assembly GCA_041665185.1). GTDB lineage: Bacteria > Pseudomonadota > Gammaproteobacteria > Burkholderiales > Rhodocyclaceae > JACRAR01. Next base: position 18,124 of record JBAYJH010000013.1, on the reverse strand, counting down.
GTCAAGTTTTTTGCGACGACAGGCTTTGCGCTATGGGCCAGGACGGCGACGTGCTGGCCGGTACTCAGTTCGGCACCGATGGCGTCCGCCAATTGCGCGCCGGCGACGACGCGCAGCGGCGTGCTCGGGGCATAGTGCGCGGCATGCGAGCCGGCGACTCGCGGTGTGTCGCTAGTGGTCGCTGCCGTCGGCAGAGCTTCACCGAGCACCCGGGCAATGTCTGCGGCACTGATGGCGCCGGGGCGCAGAACGCGCGGCGTGCCGCCCGACAGGTCGACGATGGTGGATTCGATGCCGACGGTACAGGGTCCGCCGTCCAACACCAGTTGAACAGCAGCGCCGAGTTCGGCGATGACGTGGGCGGCGCTGGTCGGGCTGATGCGGCCGTAGCGGTTGGCCGACGGGGCTGCGACGCCACCGTGGAAGGCGCGCAGCAGCGCCAGCGCCAGCGGGTGGTTGGGGACGCGCAGGCCGACGGTATCCTGGCCGCCGGTGACGGCGTCGGGGACGTGGGGTTGGCGCTTGAGGATCAGAGTCAGGGGGCCGGGCCAGAAGGCCGCGGCGAGTTTGCGCGCGGCATCCGGCACCTCGCGTGCCCAGGCGTCGAGCTCTGTGCCATCGGGCAGGTGCACGATCAGCGGGTGGTCGGCGGGGCGGCCCTTGGCGGCGAAAATCTTGGCGACGGCGGCGGGGTTCAAGGCGTCCGCGCCGAGGCCGTACACCGTCTCGGTGGGGAAAGCCACCAGTTCGCCGGCGCGCAGCAGCGCGACTGCGCGCGCGATCTCGGGCCTGTCTTGCATGGCGGAAGCTGTCGGCCCGTCTGCCTTCAAGGCAGATCGGGCAGGGTCTTCGCCAGCACTTTCTTGGTTTGAGCCGTGCGGAAATCCGCCAGCTTCTTGGCGATCTTGGCGTCCTTCAGCGCCAGCATGGCGACCGCGAACAGCGCGGCGTTGGAAGCGCCGGCCTCGCCGATGGCGAAGGTGGCGACGGGGATGCCGCTGGGCATCTGCACCATGGAGAGCAGGGAGTCGAGGCCTTGCAGGTGCTTGGACGGCATCGGCACGCCGAGCACCGGCAACTGGGTCTTGGCGGCCAGCACGCCGGCGAGGTGGGCGGCGGCGCCGGCCGCGCCGATCAACACCTGGAGGCCGCGTCCGGCGGCGCTGCTGGCGTAATCCAGCGCCGCGTCTGGGGTGCGGTGGGCCGACAGCACCTGGGCTTCATAGGCGATGCCAAAGTGCTTGAAGGTCTCGGCGGCGGCGCGCATCACCGGCCAGTCGCTGTCCGAACCCATCACGATGCCGACCAGGGGTTTCTTGACCATGTTCTTTTCCTTATGGGGCTTCAACAGTGCGCTCCGCGGCTTCGATGGTGTTGGCGAGCAGCATGGTGATGGTCATCGGGCCGACGCCGCCGGGCACCGGGGTGATCAGTCCGGCGACGTTCTTGGCGGATTCGAAATCGACGTCGCCGCACAGCTTGCCGCCTTGCTCGGGCGGCAGGCGGTTGATGCCGACGTCGATGACGGTGGCGCCCGGCTTGATCATGTCGCCGGTGATCATCCTGGCCTTGCCCACCGCGGCGACCAGGATGTCGGCGCGCAGGGTGTGGGCTTTCAGGTCGCGCGTCTGCGAATGGCAGATGGTGACGGTGGCGCTCTGTTGCAGCAGCAGCATGGCCATCGGCTTGCCGACGATGTTGCTGCGGCCGACGATGACGACCTCCGCGCCTTTCATGGCGACCTTCTCCGACTTGAGCATTTCCATGACGCCGTAGGGCGTGCAGGAGATGAAGCGCGGCTTGCCCTGCATCAGCGCGCCGACGTTCTCGGCGTGGAAGCCGTCGACATCCTTGACCGGCGCGATGGCTTCGAGCACGGCGTCGCTGTCGAATTGATTGGGCAGCGGCAGTTGCACCAGGATGCCATGCACCGTCGGGTCGGCATTGAGTTCGGCGATGCGGGCGAAGACCACGGCGGGGTCGGTGTCTGCCGGATAGACGTCGCGCAACGAGAGCAGGCCGGCCTTCTCGCAGGCATTCACCTTGTTGCGCACATATACCGAAGAGGCCGGGTCTTCGCCGACCAGGATCACCGCCAGGCAGGGATTTACGCCGCGTGATCTAAGCGCGGCGGCGCGCTCGGCCAGGTTGGCGCGGATGGAGGCGGAGAGGGCGTTGCCGTCGAGGATGCGGGCTGTGTTCATGGGGTTGGTGTCTGAATGGGCTGAATGAGGGGTGGATTGGGATGAAAGCGCGCCATGGAATAGCAATCGACGAAGCGTCCGGCGCGTAGCGCCTGGCCGACGTGGGTGCCTTCGATGGCGAAGCCGAATTTCCGGTAGAGCTTGACCGCCGCTTCGTTGTCGGTGAATACCGTCAGTTCCAGGCGCAGCAGATGCAGCCAGTTGTCCGCCAGGTCGATGGCTTCCACCAGGAGCGCCGTTCCCACACCGCGTCCATGCCAGTTTCCGTGTACCACGATGCCGATGGTGGCGGCATGGGCGCGGCGCGGATTGGCGACGGTATGTATCCCGCAATTGCCGACCACTTCTCCGTCGGCGAGGGCCACCAGCAGGCGCCCGTCGCTGTGGGATTCGAGACGCTTGCGCCAGAATTCGAGGGACGGATGCGGAAGCTGCAAGGTATTCGGATACACCCGCGGATCCATGAAGATGCGTTGGAGCGCCTCGGCATCGCCTGGTTCGGCGCCGCGGACGGTGATCTTCAAGGCGATGCCACCGGTCGGTGCATCGCTTCAGGCCGGGGCCGGTTCATGCTTCGCCCCGGCATCGGCCCGGCGCCCGGCCTCGAAGGCGCGGCGATTGACGTCGACCATCTGCGGCTTGCGCGCCTCGAAGCGGCGCAGGATGGAGGCCAGCAGCACGTCGGCGGGAAACGGCAGATGGTCGGCCATGGCGCCCAGCATCACGGAATTGCCGAGGCGCATGTCGCCCAGTTCGAGGGCGATGGCCATGGCGTCGAAGGCATGCACCTCGATGCCGCGCGCCCGGATCTCGGCGACCGGATCGGCAGGGTAGTCGTAGAGCCCGCCGCTGACCACCGGCGGTACCAAACGCGCCGTGTTCATCAACACCAGCCCGCCGGGCCGCAGGGTATGGCACCAGCGCAGCGCCTCGGCGGCTTCGAAACCGACGATCAGGTCGGCCTCGCCCGGCGCGATCTGCGGCGACAGCACCTTGGGGCCGAAACGCAGGTGGGACGACACCACGCCGCCGCGCTGCGCCATGCCGGCGACTTCGGTTTTCTTGACGTCGTGGCCGAGCGAGATAGCCGCTTCGGCGAGGATCTCGGTGGCGGTCATGACGCCCTGGCCGCCGATGCCGACGACGAGGATGTTGGTGACTTTATCTGAGGTGTTGAAATTGCTCATTCAGTGCTTCTTCATGACGTTGATGGATTGCACCGCCACGGCCGGGACGATGGCGTCCGGCGCGCAGGGTTGCAGGCACAGGCCGCAGCCGGTGCAGGCGGCGGTTTCGATGGCGACGAATTGCAGCTCGACTTCCTTGCCCGAAGCCTTGACGGCCTTCTCGCGGCGCTGCACCTGGATCGCCGGGCAGCCGACGTCGATGCAGTTGCCGCAGCCGGTGCACTTGTCGGTATCGACGGTGTAGGCCTGCTGCTTCTGGTATTCGTCGATCAGCACGCAGGGCCGGTTGGTGATCAGCACCGAAGGTTCGGCGATCTTGGTCTCCTCTCGCAGCAGCTTGAACAGCGTCGGCAACTGGTAGGGATCGACCATGTGGATGCGTTCCGGCTTGACGCCGAGCGCTTCGACCAACTGGGCGAAATTCACGCGCGGCGCCAGCGCGCCGTGGATGTCCTTGCCCGATGCCGGATTGGCCTGCCCGCCGGTCATGCCGACGGTGCGGTTGTCGAGGATCAGGATGGTGACGTTGCCGCGGTTGTAGGTGATGTCGAGCAGGCCCTGCATGCCCATGTGGAGGAAGGTCGAATCGCCGATCACGGCGATGACTTTCTTGTCCTTGTCCGCTTCTCCACGCCCTTTATCCAGACCCAATGCCACGCCCATCGAGGCGCCCATCGAGATCGTTGAATCCAGCGCGTTCCACGGGTGGCCGGCGCCCAGGGTATAGCAGCCGATGTCGCCGGCGATCGTGACGTTCCTGAGCTGCGCCAGGGTGTAATACACACCTAGGTGAGGACAGGCCACGCACATCGTCGGCGGACGCGGGAACACTGCGGCGGGCAGGGCGGCGGGCGCTGCCACCGGTTCGCCGAGCAGGCGCGCCACGGCTGGTTTCAATACTTCGGGCGACAGTTCGCCAATGCGCGGCAGGAAGTCCTTGCCGTGACAAACGATGCCGGTGGCTTGGAGTTCAGTCTCCAGCAGCGGCTCGGTTTCCTCGACCACCAGCAGGGAGTCGACGCTGGCGGCGAAGGCGCGGATCATCTCGATGGGCGCCGGGCAGGAGAGGCCCAGCTTCAACACCGGCGCATCCGGGAAGGCTTCGCGCACATGCATCCAGGCCGGGCCGGAGGTGACGAAGCCGATGCGCCGGTCGCTGCCGGCATCGATGTAGTTGAACGGCGAGGTCTCGGCGGCGGCGCGCAACTGCTGTTCGCGCTCGAGCATCAGCGGGATGCGTGCCTTGGCGTTGCCCGGCACCATCACCCAGCGGCGCGGGTTCTTCTCGAAATGTCCCGCCACGGGCGCGATGCGATCGCCGGTCTGCACCAGTCCCTTGACGTGGCAGATGCGCGTGGTCAGGCGCAGGATCACCGGCACCTGGAATTGCTCGGAGAGTTCGAAACCGAACTTCGTCATCGCATAGGCTTCCTGCGAATCGGCGGGTTCGAGTATCGGCAGGTGGGCGAAGCGTCCCCAAGTGCGCGAGTCCTGCTCGTTCTGCGAGGACGACAGGCCGACGTCGTCGGCGATGGCGATCACCATGCCGGCATGGGCGCCGGTCAGGGTGAAGGTCATCAGGGCGTCCGACGCGACGTTCATGCCGACATGCTTCATGGCGCAGAATGCCCGCGAACCGGCCATCGACGCGCCGATGCAGACTTCCAGCGAGACCTTCTCGTTAACCGACCACTCGGTATACAGGTCCGCGGCGGAGTTTCTGGAGAGCACTTCCAGCATCTCCGTCGCCGGCGTGCCCGGATAGCCGGCGGCGACGCGCACCCCGGATTCCCATACGGCGCGGGCCACGGCTTCGTTGCCGGAGAGCAGCTTGCGAGTGGCTGCCGGGACTTGCGCAGACATGACTGACGACATGGGTGCCTCGAAAAGGAAAAAGAAAAAAAGTAACCTGCGCCGGGCCGGAAGCCATTGACGCAGGTCAATCAGCCCGAATTATCCGGGGAAGCGGGGTGTGAGTCCAGCACCTGCGTATGATTCGAGGGGTGTGACTTCCTTAGGGACTGTTCCAGGGGTTGAGGACAGCAACACCGGTAGGTTCGAAATCGGCGACGTTGCGCGTGACGAGTGTCATGCCATGGGCCAGCGCCGTCGCGGCGATCAGTCCGTCGCGAACGGGACGGGGGTCCGGCACATGGAGCCGGGCGCTGCGCTGTGCCACAGCGGTATCGACGGCCAGGATGCGCCCGCTGAAGGCAGGCAGGACGTGTCCGTCCAGCCACGCCCGAAATATTGCCCCCTGCGCCGGATCGCGGCGTTCGGCCAGCAGTATGCCGATCTCCAGTTCCTGGATGGTGATCACCGACAGATACAAATCGCCGGCATCCACGCTGTCGGCCCAGTTTGCAACGTTGGCATCCGCTTTGCCGAGACGGACCTTGCGCAACTCCGAGACGACATTGGTGTCCAGCAGGTACATCAGGAGAGATCCGCCGGTTTCGCGAGGTCGCGCAATTGCGGGATATCAAGTTCCAGTCCTTCGATGCCAGGCATCGCCAGCAGATCGGCGATCCTGGTTCGTCCGCCAGTGATCTTCTTATACGCTTCGAAGGTCAGCAGCACATGCGCCGGTCGGCCGCGATCCGTGATGAACACCGGACCCGACTCTGCGGCTTTCTTGGCTTTGCTGGCATCTTGGTTGAACTGGCGGCTTGAAAGAGTGGTGATTGTCATGGAGATACCTTCTTTCGGGAATAATGTAGCAACGTTACTACATTAGAGGTTCCCATTCAAGAGAAGGAATCTGTATTGGGTTCCTCTCATTCTCCAACTGGGATTCGGGTTTTCCCCGAAACAATTGATGCTGCTTGGCACGGCGGGATGGTGGGCGGGGCGACGATTTGTGATAACCATGAGGAGCCCGCGGCTCCCATCGTGCCGTGCGCTCCATCGTCGGCACCCGCTGCTGACCGGCCTTCAGATATCCTCAGCCACCACCGCGATCGCTCCGCATGGACACTCGGCGGCGCACATGCCGCAGCCCTTGCAATAATCGTAATTGAACTTGAAGCGGTTGCCGGGGCCGAGCTTGATGACGGCGTTGTCGGGGCAGACGCCGTAGCAGTTGTCGCATTCGAAGCAGTTGCCGCAGGACAGGCAGCGGCGGGCCTCGAACTGGGCGTTGGTCTCGTCGAGCCCGCCCAGCACTTCCTCGAACGTCGACTGGCGGCGGATGATGTCCAGCACCGGCCGCATGGTCTTCGGCGCGTCGGAGTAATACCAGGTGTTGAGGCGCTCGAAGGTGGCGAGCTCGGGCTTGGGCGGCGGAGCGAATTTCTCGCCGCGCAGCCAGGCATCCATGGCCTTGGCGGCCTTCTTGCCGTGGCCCACCGCCACGGTGATGGTGCGCTCATTGCCGGCCATGTCGCCGCCGGCGAAGACGCCGGGATGCCCAGTCATCATGGTCGCGTCGACCTGGACGATGCCATTGCCGGTGACGAGGCCTGGCACATTTTCCAGCAGCGACAAGTCGGTATCCTGGCCCAGCGCCAGCACCAGGGTGTCGGCCTCGATGCGTTCGTACTCGCCGGTCGGCTGGGGGAAACCGTTGGCGTCGAGCGCCATCTTTTCGACCATGATGTCCGACTCACCAGCCTCGGTGATGGTGGACAGCCACTTGATCGACACGCCTTCCTTCAGCGCGTCTTCGACCTCGAAATCGTGGGCCGGCATTTTCTCGCGGGTGCGGCGATAGACGATGATGGATTCCTCCGCGCCCAGCCGCTTGGCGGTGCGCGCCACGTCTATGGCGGTGTTGCCGCCGCCGTAAACCACCACGTGACGACCCAGCAGCGGCGTGTCTTCGCCCTCCATGCCGCGCAGCACCGACACCGCGTCCAGCACCTTGTTGGCGTCGCCGGCGGGGATGTAGGCGCGCTTGGCGATGTGGGCGCCGACGCCCAGGAAGGCGGCATCGAAGCCTTCCCGCATGGCTTCTGCCAGGTTGGTGACCTTGGTGTTGAGGCGCAGTTCGACGCCCAGGTCGACGATGCGCTGCACTTCGGCATCGATGATGTCGCGCGGCAGGCGGTACTTGGGGATGCCGTAGCGCATCATCCCGCCGGCGTGTTCGGCGGCATCGACGATCACCGCTTGATGCCCCAGGCGTTGCAGGTGGTAGGCGGCGGAGAGTCCGGCCGGGCCGGCGCCGATCACCAGCACTCTCTTGCCGGAAGACGCCGCCGGCTTGTCGAATCGCCAGCCGTTCCTGATCGCCTCGTCGCCGAGGAAGCGCTCGACCGAATTGATGCCCACCGCCTCGTCGAGACGGTTGCGGTTACAGGCGCCTTCGCAGGGATGGTAGCAGGCGCGGCCCATGATGGCGGGCAGGGGGTTGTTCTCCACCAGCGCGCGCCAGGCCTTTTCGTAGTCGCCGCTCTCGGCGTGAAGCAGCCAGCCCTGGATGTTTTCGCCGGCTGGGCAGGTGGCGTTGCAGGGCGGCAGGCGATCGACATAGACCGGCCGCGTGGTGCGCCAGGAGCCGGTGTGGTTGGCCAGCGAGGACCCGGGATTGAGGGTGATGGCGAAGGGCTTGTCCATCTCAGATTCCTTCTTCGAGCAATTTGTACTTGCGGATATTCTTGTCGGCCAGACCTTGTATATGTGCGATGGTGTCGACGCGCGGCTGTTTGCCGAACAGGTGCGCGTAGCGCTTCTGCGGCTTGAGGTATTCCTCCACCGGCAGGCGCTTGCGGATCTTCAGCACCGCGGTGACTTCGCCGTGCTCCGCCTCGAACACCGGGAAGACGCCGGTCTCCTTGGCCAGCCGCGCCATGCGGATGGTGTCCTGGGACGCGGTGCCCCAGCCCAGCGGACAGGGCACCAGGATGTGGATGTAGCGCGCGCCGCGGATGCTCATGGCCTTGGTGACCTTGTATTCGAGGTCGCGCAGGTCGGCCACCGTCGCCGTGGCGACATAGGGAATCTCGTGGGCCATGGCGATGGCCGGAACGAACTTGCCCTGGCCGAAGGCGTTGCCGGGCTCTGTTCCGACCGCCATGGTGGTGGCGGTGCGCGCCGCCGGCGGCGTGGCCGAGGAGCGCTGCACGCCGGTGTTCATGTAGCCGCCGTTGTCGTAGCAGATGTAGAGCACGTCGTCGTTGCGCTCGAACATGCCGGACAGGCAGCCGAAACCGATATCGGTGGTGCCGCCGTCGCCGCCCTGGGCGACCACGCGGATGTCGTGTTGTCCCTTGACCTTGAGCGCCGCTGCCATGCCGGTCGCCACCGCCGCGGCGTTGCCGAACAGCGAATGGACCCAGGGGATCTGCCAGGAGGTCTCGGGGTAGGGCGTCGAGAAGACCTCCAGGCAGCCGGTGGCGTTGGCGGCGATGAGCTTGCCGTGGCAGGCCTCCATCGCCGCGTCGATGGCGTAGCGGGCGCCCAGCGCCTCGCCGCAGCCCTGGCAGGCGCGGTGCCCGGAGTTGAGCGAGTTGTAGCGCTTCTCGCCGGCCTGCACGCTGCGCTCTTGCGGGGCGAGCAAGCGGTTGCCGACGGTGAAAGTGCCGGTCTGGTAGAACTTGATGGGTTGGAAGGACATGACCAGCTCCTTAGACGATCTTGGCCGCGACGACGCCGAGGTCGCGCAGGATGTTTTCGGCCACCGGGCCCGACCGGCGATGCTGGCGCTCGCGTTCCAGCTGCTTGTTGACCACCTTCCAGTCGAGATCGAGGAAGGTCACCGGCTCCAGCTCGCCGCGAGTCGCCTTGTCGAACAGCGCGTGCAGCGATTTTTTGGTGATGGCGCGGCCGCCGAGGCCGGCGATCACCGTATAACCCTTGAGGCCCATGCCGGTCACCGCCATCCGCACGTCGGTGGCGACGATGCCGCCGATGCCCACCGCCAGGCTTTTCTCCAGCACCACGAAGCGCTTGCAGTGGCGTAGCGCGTCGGCCACGGCGGCCAGCGGGAAGGGACGGAACGAGGTGATGCCCAGCACGCCGATCTTGTTACCCGCATCGCGCATCTCGTCGATCACGTCCTTGATGGTGCCGAGCACCGAACCCATGGCGATAACCATGGTTTCAGCGTCTTCGGCGCGATAGGTGTGAATCAGGCCGCCGATGGTGCGGCCAAATACTGCCTCGAATTCCTTGGCCATCCTGGGGATCAGCTCCAGCGCCTGCATCTGTTTGGCATGCGCCAGATAGCGCACCTCCATGAAGGCCTCCGGCCCGACCATGGCGCCGATCGACACCGGATGGGCCGGGTCGAGCACCTGGCGCGGCGCGTACGGCGGCAGAAAGGCGTCGACCTGCTCCTGCGTCGGCATGTCGACGCGTTCATAGGCATGGGTGAGGATGAAACCGTCCATGCAGACCATCACCGGCAGCGACAGCTCCTCCGCCAGTTTGAATGCCTCGATGTGAAGGTCGAGTGCCTCCTGGTTGGTCTCGGCGAAGAGTTGTATCCAGCCGCAGTCGCGCTGCGAGGTCGAGTCCGAATGATCGTTCCAGATGTTGATCGGCGCGCCGATGGCGCGGTTGGCCACGGTCATGACGATCGGCAGGCCCAGGCCGGAGGCGTTGAACACCGCTTCGACCATGAACAGCAGCCCCTGCGAGGCGGTGGCGGTGTAGGTGCGCGCGCCGGTGGCGGAAGAGCCGATGGCGACGCTCATGGCGGCGAATTCGGATTCGACGTTGATGAATTCGCAGCCCTTCAGCTGACCATCTTTCACCATTTCACCGAGTCCCTCGACGATATGGGTCTGGGGCGAGATCGGATAGGCGCAGATCACTTCCGGGCGGCACAGCGCCACCGCTTCGGCCACCGCGTGGGAACCTTCGCATTGTTTAAGCATGGACGTCCTCCCGCATTTCCCTTTTGACGTACTCGTAAGCTTCGCTGGCCGCGGCGATGTTGCCGTCGGCGACCTTGCCGCTGAATTTGTCGCGTATCGCGGCGATCACCGAGTCCAGCGTGATCAGGCCGCTCAGGGCGGCAAAGCCGCCCAGCAGCGCGGCATTGGGAACCGGGCGGCCGATATGCTTGAGCGCCAGCTCGCTGGCTGGCAGCGAGCACTTGCGGTCGGCCGGCCGGCGCTGCGCCCGGCGTCCGGCGGCGACCTCGCCGATGCCGAGCTCCTCGAAGCTGCGTGAAGTATTGATCAGCACATACCCGTCCAGCTTCAGGCCGCTGAAAACATCCACCTGGTGCAGCAGGGTCGGATCCTGGATGATCAGTCCGTCAGGCTCCATGATCGGCTCGCGCAGGCGGATTTCGCGATCGGCGATGCGGCAGAAGGCCACCACCGGCGCGCCAGTGCGCTCGGAACCGAAACTGGGGAAAGCCTGGGCGTGGCGCCCTTCCTCGAAGGCGGCGATGGAAAGCATTTCGGCGGCGGTGACCACCCCCTGACCGCCCCGGCCGTGTATGCGCACCTGGAACATGATTCCTCCTTTTTTTGATGCCGCTGAGTAAAGATTAGCGGTTCCGGCCTTCAATTACTAATTCTCGATGGCGGTTGCCGTGCGATCTTGTCTCATTGCACGATGTGAAGTCTAGTTTTGTAATGTGAAAAGGTCGTTGACCTAAGTCAACGCCGATGTCGGCGCCGTATTTTCGTCCATGGGCGCACCAGGGATATACGGCTTGAAGGGGATTGTTATGCTCCGGACAACGCCACAGAATTGGCGAAGCCGAGCTGGACGCCGACTCAGGCGGCCCCAGGAAGTTGCGTCGGAACTACAGAATCACTTCTGGAACTTGATTTCGAGCTCGATGGTCTCGCCGCGTCGCACCGCGACTTTCTCGCTGGCGGACTTGTAACCGTCCAGCTTGAACTTCAGCGCGTGTACGCCGACCGGGAGTTCAAGCTTCAGCGGCGTCAGGCCGTGGTAGACATCCTCGATATAGACCTTGGCGCGCGCGGGGAAGCTTGCCACCGACAGGTGGCCGCTGGTGGCGGTCGCCGTTGGCGCCGGCCGTGGCGGAGCCGCCGCCGTGACCTTGTTAGGGGTGCCCGCCGCCGCGACCGGCGTGGCAACGGGCACGGCCGCGGAGGCGAGGAGTTCCCGCGCCGCCATCGTATGCACCGTGGTTACCCCGGGGATCGTCGAGGCGGGTTTGTGTTGGGCAACCGTCATGGTCCGCGGATAGGATTTCGCCAGCACATCGATCACCACGGTACTGAGTTTGCCGGCGAACGCCGCCACGCCCTCGCCAAGATATTCGGCGATCGTGGCGCGGCTATTGCCTCCCACTCCGGCGTAGCGATCGGCTTTTTCGGCGATCACGCCGGCCCAGATGATTTCTCCGCTCCTTTCCTCGCGCAAGGTGACTTCGACGGCGATCGCCAGTTCGTCGGTGCCGGCGATGTTGAGCGAAAATGCCTGGGCCGAGGCGCCGAGTTTGAAATCGGCGGTTTCTCCGGGGTTGACGAGGCGGAAGCCATCGGCGGCCAGTTGTCCACGCGCCGCATTGCCGAGTAGCGCGGCGACATCGCGGTCCAATAGCAGTTCCGTGCCGTGCATATTCGATACCGTGGTCATGATCTTGCCGATCTTGCGTCCCGGAGCAGCCGCGCGCGCGTCGCCAAAATCGGCGACGGCCAGGCTCACGGCCTGGCCGGAACTCAGCAGGGGAATTGCCCCCCGTTTGATCGGTACATCCACGTGGATGGCCGACGGCTCGGCCACCAGGTCAAGCGGATTCGGGACGGACATGCCGGGCATGCGCGCACAGCCTGTAGCCAGCAACAACACCCCTCCCAGGCACAATAATTTCACCGGCGTATTCATTTCGCTCCCCACACCAAAGTAACGACAATCACTTGACCAGCCCGACGAGATAGTCCATCGCGGCCCTGAGTTCGGCGTCGCTCAACTCGGGTTTGCCCGCGCGCGGATCCATCGCCCCCTTGCCCTCGATCACGCTCTTGTACAAGATCTCCATGTCCCGCTGCAAACGCGGTTCCCAATCTGTCTTCTTGCCGGCTTTGGGTGCATCATCCACGCCGCTGCGGTGGCATTTCTTGCAGGCATCCTCGTAAATTGCTTTTCCATCGACCGCCGGCGCGGGAGCGGCCAGCAAGGCCAGTATCATTGCCCCGAACATTCGTTTCATTTTGCTTGCCTTTCGACGAGGGATAGACGGTAGTCGGGGAGGCGCGACAAGTAATCGGCCATGGCCTCGATATCTTCGTCGGTGTAATGCTTGATCGCCTTGACCATTTCGGGATGGGAGTTGCCGCGGATGCCTTTCTGAATGTATGCCATTTCACGCTTCAGGTATCCATAGTGCTGCGCGGCAATCACCGGGTAGAAATTATCGCCGTTGCCTTCTCCGTTTCGACCATGGCATTTGACGCAGCGGCCGTCCTCGTAGAGCCTCTTGCCCCTGGCTTGGAAATCTCCCGTTCCCTTGCCGTTTTCCCGTGTCGATTCGGCTGACGCCAGGAATACGGCGATATCGGCTATTTCCTGAGGCGAGACCGCATGATCGGACGAGAACGGTTCCATCTTCGGGTTGATGCGCACGCCGGCGCGAACTTCGGTGACCTGCTTGAGGATCACGCTGGCATGCTGGCCCGTCAAGCGCGGATACGTCCCGTCCGTGACGCCGGCGGCATCGGGCTTGTGACAGCCGCGGCAGCCGCGAAAGGCTTCCTTGCCGCGCAGCGGATCGGCGCTTAGCTTCATCGCCGCAGCCTGTTCCGGGAGTAGCTTGCCCCAAACGTAGCCTTTGCTGCCATACCCGACCGGGCTTCTGACGGCATCGGCCGCATCCGCCAATGCGGTCTGCCATGGCAAGAGCAGCAAGGCCAACACCAGAGCAGTTTTCTTCATCATCATTCCGCTCCCTTCAAGGTCACCACATACTCGGCCACCGCGCGGATGTCTTTCTCGCTCATGCGCTTGGCCACCGCGCGCATTACCGCCTTGCTGTCGTTGGCGCGCCCGCCATTCTTGAAACTCAACAACTGTTGAACGACATAGGTCGAATGCTGGCTGGCGATACGCGGATACTTTTCGGTCCCGCTGCCGTCCTCGTTATGGCAACCGGAGCATGCCGGCACGGCGCTGCCGACGATGCCTTCGTCGTAAATTTCCCTGCCCTGCGCGGCCAGTTTGGCGTCCACGCTGCCACCGGCCTTGGGTGTTTGCCGGTGAAAGAACGTGGCCAGCGCCTTGAATTCCTTTTCGTCGACCAAGGGAATGATCCCGCCCATGACCGGGCTCTTGCGGTTGCCAGTCTTGAAATCCTGCAATTGGCGGACCAGGTATTCAGGGTCCAGTCCCGATAGTTTCGGATTCTCCGGAATGACGCTGTTGCCATCGGGATTGTGGCAACCAGAGCACAATTGGAGGCGCTCGGCGAGCGGCGGGATCTGCGCTTGTGCCACGGGCAGCCAAAGCACGGAACCAACCAACACGGCGATGGCGGCTAGTTGCCAATAGGCATTCAGGCTGGCTGAGTGCATTTGTCATCCTCCTCGGGTTAACCGTCGCAACGATTCGACGCACGCATCTAAAGGCAGGGAAGGCCTTGCGGCCCCCCTAAATTTGGATCTCAGCTTCAAAAGCCGGCGGATAACATGAAGGTGGTGAGCGCGTCGCCCGGCAGCGCGGAGCCGTCGTAACGGCCAACGTTCGCCGCACCGCCCTTGCCGCGCGTGGAGTGCTGCACCTGCAACTGGGCATTCTGGGTGATCTGATACGTCGCGCCCAAGGTCAGTGCGTTGTCACCCGAGTTTGCGGCGGCGCTGCCGGTGTTGGCCCAGCGATAGCCGATCTGTAGGGTTGCCTTGTTGGGCAGCACGCCAAGCTCGGCCATGATCACGGTTGCCGACTTTTCCTTCGGGTTGGCGTTGAACAGATTCTTGATCGTGGCACCGGCAGGCGTTCCGGCCGCCTTGGCATGGGTCAGGTAGACACCCAGCGGCAGATTGCCCACGGCGCCCTGGGCCTGGAAGTCCAATGCCCATGCCTTGGTGTCGGCAAGGGCGCCGCCCGTTGCGTCTTCCGATCTGCCGCTCCAGGATTGCAGCCCGGCGCCGATATCCCAATCGCCGACGTTGGGCGTATAAGCGGCGCGGAAGTAGGTCGAACTCAACTTGGTGCCGTTGGCATCGCTGGCATGGTTGGGCGTCCATTTGGAGAGATTGGCGAAGAACCTCGGATCCCAGACGATGAAGGCGGCCCCCATGGCCGGGGTCGCGGTGCCCAGGTATTGCTGGGCGGAAGTTTCGTTGCGATGCTCGGCAATCCGGACATTGCGCACCGCGCCGGTGTTCAGCAGTTCGAAGCCGTAGCTGGCGCCCAGGCTGTCGGTGGTGTAGGGCACCACGCCATATTTCATCTTGCCAGCCTTGAACATGAAAGGCATCTTGAAGCCGGCGAGTGCGTGCGCGTTGTGATTGGCCAGTTGGGTTTCGAGCATGAAGCCGATGTTCTCGGCGACCCGGCCACCGAACAGCAAGGCGAACTCGTCTGGAACCTGCCAGTCGCCGCTGGCGAGTGTGGCGTTGCCCGGCGTGTCGCTGCCGTTGCTGTCCTGGTAGCGGAACTTGAAAAACAGGCTGGCGTTGAGCACTTCAGGCAATGAAAGCTCCTTGCCCTTCAACGTACCCTGCTTGCCCATATCGGTATAGCCGCCGGCCTTGAACTCCTGGCCATAGGAATTCAACGCCGGAAAGTGCTGAAAGTGGCAGGTGCTGCACGCCTTGCCCGCCTGGCGCGCAAACGCCGGCGTGGCCTGGCTGGGGGTGGATAGCGCAACGGCCGCGAACATAGCGGCAGCGAGCGAGACGATTCTTCCGATTTTTCCGAACATGGTGCTCCTCCTTGTATTGTTGTCTTTGAGCAGATCGGCCGCGACCAGCTCATCGGTTGCTATATGTGTAACCGTGAAGCGACCATAACAAACCGGTCTGAGCTTTGGCTTAACGAATGCTCCTTATCCTTAAGACATGTTAAGAGTGACTGGTGCCTGTGCTAAATTGCGTATTGGCTAATGGCAAGCCGCTTCCGCAACGGGCGGGCTGCCGTCGCGACCATCCATGCAAGGGGCGAGGCTGGGACTATTCGTTGCGCCGTGGACCGCGATCACTCGGTGTGGGCTCATGAAACTGCTGCTAGTCGAGGATGACCCCCTGCTCGGGGACGGCTTGCGTGCCGCGCTCAGCAAGGCTGGTTTCGCCGTGACCTGGGTCAGGGATGGCAAGACCGCGCTCGACGCGCTGGAAGCGGGAGGGTTCGCCGCCATGGTGCTGGACATCGGCCTGCCGGTGATGAACGGCATGGAGGTGCTGCGCGAACTGCGCCATACAGACAACACCTTGCCGGTACTCATCCTGACCGCGCGGGATACGACACGCGACAAGGTCGTCGGCCTGGATCGCGGCGCCGACGACTACCTGGTCAAGACCGCCGACATGGAAGAGTTGGTTGCGCGCTTGCGCGCCCTGATCCGCCGCTCCGGCCATGGCGCCAGTGGCACGCTCAGCGTCGGCAACCTGAAGCTGGACCTGGCGGCACACACCGTCGCCGGCGACGCTGGGGCGGTCGCCGTATCCAGCCGCGAATTCGAGGTGTTGCGCGCGCTCATGGAAGGCGCCGGGCGCGTCCTCACCCGCGCCCAACTGGAGACATCCCTTTACGGATGGAGCCACAACGTGGACAGCAATGCCGTCGAAGTGCATATCCACAACCTGCGCCTCAAGCTCGGCGCGGAGGCCATCAAGACGGTGCGTGGGGTGGGTTACACCATCGCCAAAGCCAAACCGTGATCGCCCGCCATCGCCTGTCACTGAGTCAGCGACTGCTGGTCGGGCTGCTGATCGTCAGCTTTGCCTGCTTTGCCGTGATTGCCTGGTTTACCATCCGGGACACCATTGACGAAACCTACGAACTCTTCGATGCCCATCTCGCCCATACCGCCTTGGCGCTGTTGCGGGTGACCGATCCCGACGACGCCGATCCGCATGAGATCCCGAAGAGCGGCGACACGCCTTCGCTGAAGGAGATTTTCGACCAATGGCCCGATCTGCCCGAACGCATGGCCAGCACCCTCTCCGCATATGGCATCAAGGATGGAGCGAATCCTCCGGCGGCGCCGGCGGACGGCCAGTCCGCGGACGGGAGCTCGACGCCTTCGCTGCACGATGAATACGAACAAAAGTTTCGTTACCAGATTTGGGATGGCGAAGGCCGCTTGCTGCTGCGTTCCGCCAACACGCCGGACGCGGCGATGACGGTGCTGGACGGATTTTCCGAGACCACCGATGGGGCTGGCCAGGTTTGGCGCCATTACGGGGTCTGGGACAGGCACCGGCATTTCCGCATTCTGGTGGCGGAGGCTCACGACGTGCGCAACCGGCTGGTGCGCAAGATTGCCTTGAACCTGGCCAGCCCGCTGGCGATTGGCATGCCGGTACTGATCTTCCTGCTGTGGCTTTCGATCAGCCGGGGTCTGGATCCGCTGGGGGTCTTGACGCGCGAGATCGCGACGAAGAAACCCGAGAACCTGGTACCCCTGGACGCGAACAGCGCGCCGGGGGAAGTGCGCCCCATGGTTCTGGCATTGAACGAGTTGTTGCGGCGGATGACCCATGCGCTGGAGAGCGAACGACATTTCACCGCCAACGCCGCCCACGAGTTGCGCACCCCGCTGGCGGCCATCCAGGCGCAGTTGCATGCCGCACGCGCCGCCGAGGGGAGTGCCGAGCGGCAACACGCCATGGATCAATTGCAGCCCGGTGTCGAAAGAGGGATACGGCTGGTAGGCCAACTGTTGACGTTGGCGCGACTCGACCCCGAACAGTCCCTGCCCGATGCCCAGTCCGTTGACGTGGGCAACATCGCCCAAGCGACATGCGCGCAGTTGGCGCCGCTGGCGCTGCAACGCGAGCAGACGCTGGAACTCGAGGTCGAAGCGGATCTGCCGCCGCTGCTCGGTAATGCGGACATGCTTTCCATGCTGATCAGCAACCTGGTGGACAACGCGATTCGCTACACGCCGAGGACGGGCCACATCACGATCGCGGTGCGTCACCAGGCTGCCGGCGTCCTTCTGGAGGTCAGCGACGACGGTCCGGGGATTCCGGCGGCGCAACGCCTGCGGGTGTTCGAACGTTTCTATCGACTCGCCGGTCAGGATCAGCCCGGCACCGGCCTGGGCCTCGCTATCTGCCGACGCATTGCGGAACTGCACAAGGCCCATATCGATCTGGCCGATGGGGCGGACGGCATCGGTCTGTCGGTCAGCGTCTTGCTGCAACGGTAACCGGCGCTGTTGTCGATATCCCTCCGTAAAACCGCCCCATCCTCCGTGCTGAACGTCCGTGGCCCGAGTACGCGCCATTGGTATTGCCCTGCGATTGTGGAATTCCACATATTGCATAATGTGGTTTGTGTTTTTATAATGTGAAAAATTCACCATCCGGTTTGACCTCGGCGGTGACCCGCGATTTTTCTTTCCGCGACCCGCCATTCGTATTAGGCTTGAAGTAAATTAACTGCTTGTAACCACGGCCAGCCAATAGGCAGAGTGAGCAATCCAATATCCGATGAGGAGACATAATGTCCGCTACCCCCAACTTACCTGAGGCGACCGATGCCGACGCCCAGGAAACGCGCGAATGGCTCGACGCCCTCGATGCCGTGATCGCCCAGGAAGGCCCGCAGCGCGCCCACTACCTGATCGAGCGCCTGATCGAACTGGCGCACCGCGCCGGCATCAACCTGCCGTATAACGCCAACACCGATTACATC
>JBAYJH010000012.1:0-35760 GCA_041665185.1 Sterolibacterium sp. | reverse complement strand
TCGTCAACACCAGTGCAGCCCGTTTCGTTTTCCTCGCCATGATCACTCCCGTCAAGAGTTGTACAAGAATCATGACTATTATCGGCTATTTTGTAACTTTATTGATGGAACGAACTACTAGGCGGCGCCATCCCTAAAGGGATTCCCTTCGGTCGTCCCTAAAGGGATTTCCTTCGGTCATCCCTAAAGGGACTCCCTTCGGTCGTCGGCGACGAACGGATTGTGGCGCCGCTCATCGCCGAAGGTCGACATCGGGCCATGGCCGGGAATGAAGGCGACCTCGTCGCCCAGCGGCCACAGCTTGCCGCGTATGGCGGCGATCAAGGCGGTGTGGCTTCCGCGCGGAAAATCGGTGCGGCCGATCGATCCCTGGAACAGCACGTCGCCGACGATCGCCAGCTTCGAAGCGTCGTGGAAGAACACCACATGTCCGGGAGTGTGGCCCGGACAGTGCAGCACGCCAAGCGTGACCTGGCCGAAGCTGACCGTGGCGCCGTCGTCGAGCCAGCGGTCGGGCGTGAATGCGGCCGCCTGCCCGAGGCCGAACATCTGCCCCTGCTGCGGCAACTGGTCGATCCAGAAGCGATCCTCCTGCTGCGGTCCCTCGATGGGAATCCGCAAGCGCGCGGCGAGTTCCGCAGTGCCGCCGGCATGGTCGATATGCCCATGGGTCAGCAGAATTTTGACGATACTCACGCCGAGTTGCCGTGCGGTCGCCAGAATCAGGTCAAGATCGCCGCCGGGATCGACGACGGCAGCCTGCAAGGTTTCTTCGCACCACAGCAGCGAACAGTTTTGCTGGAAAGGTGTGACTGGAATGATTTGGAATTTCATGGCGGCATTGAAAAGAGGGTAGTGCGCCCTGATATGGACCTTCGGGCGCCGGCTATGCAAGACGGCATTATCTAGAAGAGTGTCGGCCAAGGCAAACCAGTGACCGGCGGCAACGCACTCGGGCTGTTGGTCAGCGCAGTTCGGCGATTTCATCGTCACCCATCACCTTGGAGAAAGAGATGAGCAACACGCTATTCACTCCCATCACGCTCGGCAAGCTGCAACTGAAGAACCGCATCGTGATGGCGCCCATGACGCGCAGCCGAGCAGCCGGGAATCTGCCGAATGCCCTGATGGCAGAGTATTACTGCCTGCGTGCCGATGCCGGACTGATCATCACCGAAGGCGTTTCGCCCTCGCCGAACGGTCTCGGCTATGCGCGCATTCCGGGAATCTTCAACGATGCCCAGGCGCAGGCCTGGAAGCGCGTGACGGACGGTGTGCACCAGGCCGGCGGCAAGATCTTCGTGCAGTTGATGCACACCGGGCGAGTCGGCCATCCCTTGAACCTGCCGGCCGGCGCCAGGATACTTGCGCCTTCGGCGCTCGCCGCGCCGGGCCAGATGTGGACCGATGCCGGTGGAATGCAGGCGCATCCGGTTCCCACCGAGATGAGTGAGGCGGACATTGCCGACACCATCGCCGAATACGCCAGCGCGGCGAAGCTGGCGCTACAGGCCGGATTCGACGGCATCGAGCTGCATGGCGCGAATGGTTACCTTATCGACCAGTTCCTCAACACCGCTTCCAACCAGCGCAGCGACCGCTGGGGAGGCAGCATCGAAAACCGCATCCGTTTTGCCGTCGAAGTGGCCAGGGCCACGGTTGCCGCCATCGGTGCGGAGCGTGTCGGCATGCGCATCTCGCCCTATGGGGTATTCAACGGCCAGCAGCCGGATGCGGAGATGGATGCGCTGTACCTGCGCCTGATGGAGGAACTGAATTCGCTGGCGCTGGAATATATCCATGTGGTCGATCACAGCGCCATGGGCGCGCCGAAAGTCAGCCCGGAGTTGAAAGCCGGGATTCGCGCCACGTTCAAGGGCAGATACATCCTTTCCGGCGGCTACGATGCGGCCCGCGCCGCCGCCGACCTGGACGCGCAGCGCGGCGACCTGGTGGCCTTCGGCCGGCCCTTCATTCCCAACCCGGATCTGGTGGCCAAGCTGCAACACAACCAGGCATTGGCTGCGGTCGACCCGGCGACGTTCTACACGCCGGGCGAAATGGGCTACACGGTGTTTTGAGGCGCATCGGAACGGCGTATCACCACACCAGGTGATGCACCGTTCCCATCGAGTCCAGCCAACGCTCTGCCTCGGCTCCCTTGAGCATGGCAACGCTGGCCAGGGTTCCGGCCAACAGGCAATTTTCGGCAATGACAGAGACCGAGGCGGGACCGCCGGCCACCGGCCAGCCGCTGCGGGAGCTCAGGATGTGTCCATAGCGCCGACCATCGGCTTCGATGCAGCGCTCATAGTCGCCGCTGGTCGCCAGGGCGCCGCTGTACAAGGGCAAATGGCCGGCCAATTGGGCGGCGGCGGGATCGCGGATGCCGATTTGCCACGGCTCATCGCCAGGGCGCGGCGCGCTGGCGACGATGTCGCCGCCCAGATTGACCAGGGCGATTCGCTCGCCTTCGAGCAATAACCTGGCGGCCCGGTCAGCCGCATATTCCTTGCCCAGGCCGCCGAAATCGATCTCCATGCCGGGCAGCGGCAGGTAGATTTCCGGTCGCCGCCACACCACCTTATCCCAGCCCACCAACGGCAGGCAGGCACTCACTGCTTCCTTGCTCGGGAGACGCCGGGAGGAAAAATTCCAGACGCGCCTGAATACCCCGGAAGTGATGTCGAACAGGCCGGCGCTCTCGCGCCAGGCGGCCGCGGCGTAATCGAGCAGCCCGGCGGTTTCCTCGTCGACCGCCACCGGCTTGCGCCCGGCGGATTCATTGATGCGCGTTACGATGCTGTCCGGACGATAGCGCGACCAGAGGATTTCAATTCGCCGAACTTCCGCAACGGTGTTTTCGAAGGCAGCCTGGGCACTCGCGGCATCGTCCGAAAACACCTGGATCTCATTGCGGCAGGACATCGCCGAAAACGCGAAATGATGACAGCGCATTGCCGCCGCTGCTAGAAGGCGCGCGTCCAGCCGAGCAGCGCGTAGGCCGCATCGAAGCGCGGCAGGTCGGCACTGCCCGCGCCGAATCGCCAGGAGGCGCGCTGGACATAGCGGCCGGCGCCGATTTCGAGAGTGTCTCGATCGCCAAAGCGGGCACTTAAGTTCACTGCCAGGGTGAGTGCGCCGAAGGCGGCCAGGCGGGTGTCGCTGGAACCCACCCCGGACGACGATGCGATAGTGGCGGAATAGAAACTCGCCGCGGACTGGGTGTAATAGCGAAGTTCCGGACGCACCGACCAGATGGTCGACAATGGCTGGTGCCAGGATAGCTCGGCCATGTGGGAACGGATTCCCCACGAGTCCCGGTAGTAACGATAGTCCAGGCCCACGGCGGCGCCCAATGCCGGTACGTAGTGTTTCCAGCGGGTCAGCCAGGACAGGCTATGGCGAGTATCGGGCCGCCGGTCGCGATGCAGAAAGACTCGCCGTCCGAGAAAACTGAGGGTGTATTCGTAGTGATCGTCAAAATATCCCTTGCCGCCGGTGAAGGCGAGATTGCTTTGTAGGACGTCGGTCGGCGCGAGTATCTGGGTAATGCCGGTGAAGATGCCGCGGCTAAGTCGCTTTTCGTGCACATCGGGGAAGCCGGTGAAGCTGATGGCATCGCCGGTGACGCTGGCGCCGATCGCCCAGGTGACGTTCTTGTTGAGAAAGTCGAATCGGGCATCCGCACTCAGCGTTTGCGACAGATAGTCGTGCTCCGAGGAAACATCGGCACCCAGGGACAGGCTGTCGTCGTCCAGCCAGCGCGTCGCCTTGAACATGGCTTCCTTGCGCCACTCGCGGATCGAAGCGGAAGACAGCGTATGGACGATGGCCCCGCCTTCGTTGCTGACGAACTGGGGAGAGGCGCCCGCCACCGAGTCGAATGTCATGCGGGCCTCGAAATCCAGGTCGCGCGCCACCGGCGCCTGCACCCAGGCGGTCGGCGACAACACGCCGATGCGGCCGTCCCGTTCCTGATAGGAAAACAGGTTCAGCCCCATCTTCGTCTCTTCGATTTGCCCTGCGCGCACTGGCAGCGACACCAGAGGGAGCGCCGCGGCAGCCGCGGCCAGCGCGTGCAGGGTCGAGCGCAACGGAGCGGCCGCCTCAGTTGCAGCCACAGCCTCCCCCACCCACGCCATAGCCGCCGGAAGCGGCCTCCTTGCTGGCATACATGTGCTGCATTTGCGCGGCGGTGGCGGGGTTGGGGTCGAAAGCCATTTCCGGTTTCGCCAGGTAGCCGCGCTGCCATGGCTGAACGTTGGCACAGCCGCCCATGACCAAAACACTCAACAGGCAATAGATCTTCATGGCTGCTCCAGCAGGGACAGGATTTCCATTTCCAGTTTCGCCGTGTCTTCAGAGCGGAAGCCCCTATGCACCGAGCGGACCAGGCCGTGACGGTCGATCAGGAAAGCGGTGGGCATGGCCGTTACGCGCAGATCTCCGGCCAGGGTGTCGTGGGGGTCCGTCGTCAGGGCAAATGACACCGGGTAGCGTTTGAGAAAGCGCTCGACCTCCGCGGGCTCCTGGTCCTTGTTGACGCCGACGACCAGAAATCCGCGCTCGCGATATTTCCGGAACATCGCATCCAGCCAGGGAAACGACGTTCGACACGGCACGCACCAGGAGGCCCAGAAGTCGATATAGGCGACCTTGCCGCCCAACATGGCGCGGTTGATTGTTTCGGGGCTGGCGCTGATCAGGGGCAAAGAGAAATTCGGCAATGCGGCTGGCGGAGCGTCCCCGGCAATTCCCGGGGACGCGGCACAGCCGTATAGGCACAGGGCAATCAGAATTCTGTGCATGCCTAGTTGCAGCCCGACGTCACATGCCATGTCGCCACCTCGCCAAGGTCCGCGACGGTGCCGGCCGACACCGGGCCGAGATAATAGAGCCGGCTGGCGGTGATCGCCAGGTAGGCGGTGGATTGCGTGTAATACCGGTAGTAGATGGGTTCTGCGGTCACGGATTGAGCGCGCGGCGCAAAGAACTCGGGAAAACTCAGCTCCGCCCAGTTGAACAGGCAGTCGGATTGCTGCTGTGCGCTTGGCGTCGCGGATTTTTCAGGGAACCCCGCAGCCTGCCAGGCCAGTAGCGCCGCCTGCTGCTCGGCGTTCAAACGCGGATTGCCTTGCGGCGGCATGCTGCCTTCGATTGCCCGCTCGACTGCATAGTCGCCCAGCAGGACGGCGCCCGCATACGTGTTGAAATTCGGTGGCGAGGGGGCGCCGTTTCGAGCGCCACCGGACA
The DNA here is from genome assembly GCA_041665185.1 of Sterolibacterium sp. GTDB lineage: Bacteria > Pseudomonadota > Gammaproteobacteria > Burkholderiales > Rhodocyclaceae > JACRAR01. Next base: position 30,504 of record JBAYJH010000012.1, on the reverse strand, counting down.
AGGTGGACGAATGGCATTGCATGCATACAGTCAGCACCCGATTGCGGATGCCATTGTCGCCATCGTATACCGCTTCGATCGCGGCTTGAAGCTGACCACTGATTCCAAAAAGCAATAGCAAGGCGGCGAGCAGTTTCATCGGCGAACCTCTTTTAATGAATCGATGCAGCGATCTCTGGAGACATCGCGAAAGCCGCGATCGGCAGCCGTGGAATGCCATGAATTCGCCGGTTTCCACAGGCCATCTGAATAAGCAAACAAGCCGGGTAAGCGTTTTATTCCCTAATCGCCCGCGTTTGATCGACGACTTCCAAAATGCTTGAGCAGCTTCCCGCGCCAAGTGACTTCCAGTTGACGCATGTCATTGGCGGCAATATTGGAAAATGAGAAAGTGTTTCTTGTCCCGAATAGTAGTAAGGTTACATAACTTGCCCGGTTTTCCAGAGCCGATGCGCATGGTCAAACTGACCAAGAAACCTGCCCAGTCTGCCGACGACGGTGCCCAGCATCGGTCGTCCCGAAACTCAGCGCCGCAAGGTGTTGAGGAAACGCAGCGCCTGCCCCGGCGACCACGGACGCATCGGCGCGCGGCGGAGATGCAAGACGGCGCGTCGGCCGATTCGCGCCCGGCGCTTGAGAAGGATCGCCGCGCCGATTTCTACGACTTCTCCCCGACCTGCCTGGTCAGCCTGGATCTCGCTGGAGCAATCATCCAAATCAATCTCGCCGGCTCACGGATGCTCGACCAGGACCGCGACCGGTTGATCGGCAAGCAATTCGGGCACTTCGTGGCCACGCCTGATCGCGCCGCTTTCGCCGCGTTTCTACGGCAAGTCCGAGAAACCGAAACCAAACAGGTCTGCGAGATGGCAATCGAGCTGGATGACCGGACATCCATCTATACTCGGATCGAGGCAATACTTTCCCCTGACGGTCAGGAGTGTCGTGCGGTGGTCGTGGATGTCACGACCCAAAAGGAGTTGGAAGTTGCCCTGAGCAAGAACGCGCACCTGTTGAGGCAGACCCAGCGTATCGCCAAGGTCGGCGGCTGGGAATACGACCTGGCGACGGCGAAGGTGGCGTGGACCGATGAGGTGTATCGAATCTACGAAGTGACTGCCGACTACGATCCGAATGACATCGATCGGGCCGCCGACTTCTATGCCCCCGAAGCGCGGGGCACGATCGCCAGCGCGTTCAGGAGAGCCGTCGAGCAGGCCGAACCCTATGACCTGGACCTTCCCTTTGTCGGTGCGCTGGGCACGCGGAAATGGGTCAGGACCACCGGCCAGGCGGAGCGGGACGCCGACGGCCGCGTGCTGCGCGTCTTCGGCGACATCATGGACGTGACCGATCGTATCCTGCAACGGGACCTTCTGGAGGAGAAGGTCCAGGAGCGCACGGCGCGTCTGCGTGACCTTTCGATTGCCCTGACCACGACCGAGGAACGCGAACGACATGCGATCGCGGACGAACTTCACGACAGCCTGAGTCAGACCCTGTCGATTGCCAAGATCAAGCTCTCGGCCCTCATAAGTCCCGACCGGGACTACCCCGGCGTCGGCCAGCTCAAGCGTTGCATAGAGGAAACGGAAACGCTGATCGACCACGCCAACCAGGCGGTGCGTTCGCTGTCGCTACAGTTGAGTCCGCCGCTGTTGCACCAGCTGGGCCTGATCCCGGCACTGGAATGGCTGGCGGACGAAGTGCGGCAGCTCCACGGCCTGCATGTCGAATTGCGCGACGACGGCGCACCGACGAAAGTGGACGAAACCGTGCTTCAAGTCACCTTTCGCGCCACGCGGGAGCTGCTGGTCAACGTGGCGAAACACGCCGAGGTCGATGCGGCCGAGATCGCCGCGACGGAACAGGACGGCTGCCTGGTCCTCAGCGTGACGGACAACGGCATCGGCTTCGATGCGTGCGCGGCGGCGACCGCGAAGCCCAACGCCAGGGGGGGCTATGGTCTGTTCAGCGTGCGCGAACGCATCGGCTATCTGGGCGGCGACGTCCAGGTCGACAGCATTCCCGGCGACGGCACCGTGGTCGTGCTGACGGTCCCGCTACGGGCACTGCCTGACGAGGTGGGGAAGTGATACGCGTCCTGATCGTCGATGATCATGTCCTGGTGCGCGAAGCGCTTTGCTCGATACTGGAGGACGAGCCGGATATCGACGTGGTCGGCCAGGCTTCCGACGGCGAATCCGCGCTGACCCTGTGCCGGGAGTTGCACCCGCAGGTCGTCCTGATGGACATCGCCCTGCCCGATATCAGCGGCATCGAGGTGACCAGGAGATTGTCCGACGAAAACAACCCGGTGCGCGTACTGGCGCTATCCACCCACATCGACCGGCGCTTCGTCACCCGCATGGTCGAGGCTGGCGCTGCGGGTTACATCAACAAGGCCGCCAGCAAGCAGGAACTCCTGAGCGGCATCCGGGCGGTGGCTGGCGGTTCCTCCTATCTGTCGCAGAATGTCGCCGCAACGATGCTGCTCAAGACCGGGGGCAAGGACAAGGACGACCCCGCTTGTCAGCTCGGCAAGCGCGAAACCCAGGTACTGGCCCTGATTGCGGAGGGCAAGGCTTCCGCGCAAATCGCCGAGCAATTGCATATCGCCATTGGCACCGTGGACGTGCATCGCCGCAACATCATGAACAAACTCAAGCTTCACAGCGTCGTGGAGCTCACCCGCTACGCCATCCGCCAAGGCCTGGCTTCGCCTTGAGGGGTGCGGCGGTGTTTTCCCGACGAGCCTTCGGCGGACCCGGTGACGGCGTGGATTACCGGATTCCGGGTAGCCGAAAATATGCTTATCGGTGTATTTTAATTTGTCGCGCCGGCCTTTAGATTGTTGGCATGGAATCCCTGAATTTCTAGTTCAATACGAGACCAACATGACGAAAATCACGCACATCGGCCGCGCCAGCCGGCCGGTCCGCAATCCTGCGGACTTCAATTTGCTGACCGCTTGGAGCCCGCCCGGGGCCGTAGCGCACAGGGCGGAAATCGACGCCCTGTCGTTCTTGCCGTCGGAGGCCCTCGTATACGAGCGTCTGCGCGAAATCGCCGGCGCCTATGGGAAAGTCGATTCCATCCTGGTCATCTCTTCCAGGCAACTGGACGAGGATATCGACCCGGAACAGCGTTTGTACCTCGTCGATTTCAAGCGTGCCAAGGACGCCCTGGAGGCCTCAGCCGACACCGGCTGTTACGTGTTCGGATACTCGGCGTTGGCGGTACCGGTCCGAGCCAATCGCCGCGTCAAAGCGGCGGGTCATCGTTACACGCATTAACTCGCATCGTCGTCAGGCCGCCCCCGTGCCATGAAATTGCTCAAAGACGGTATTGACGCCCCGAAGGAAGTGGCCTTGCCACGCCCCCACCCCAAACCCCCGCCCGGGCGGGGCGACAAATTGCTCGCTGCGCTCGTGGTTTGGGGGGGCGCTTCGTGACTGTCATTCACGTTAAGCCGATCTATTCGCCGCGGCCTTTCAGGCGAGTGCCGGGTCATCCGCTGAACGCTTGAAGGGCACGAACGCGACCGGCAGCACGCTACGGGAAGAGGTTACGCCGGCCAAGGATTTTTCGACGACTAGCAAATCCTGCGGACCGTAGGCGGCGCCTACCGGTATGACCATCCGTGCGCCGGGCTTGAGTTGCTCGATCAGCGGCGGGGGGATTTCCGTAGCGCATGCCGTCACAATGATTCCGTCATAAGGCGCCAATTCCGGCCAGCCCCGGTAACCGTCGCCGTGATGGATGTCGACGTTGTCGATAGCCAGCTTGGCGATCTGCTTCGTGGCTCGCTCGGCGAGCGCGGCGATGATCTCGATGCTGACCACCCGCTTGACCAGCCGGGCCAGGACCGCGGCCTGATAGCAGGAGCCGGTGCCGATCTCCAGCATGGTGGCGTCCGGCCGCGGCAACAGCAACTGTGTCATCAGAGCGACGATGAAGGGCTGGGATATGGTCTGTCCGAAACCGACCGGCAGCGGGCGGTTGGCGTAGGCGAGATGCCGGTAGTCATCGCCCACGAACGCACCCCGATCGGTTTGCCGCAGGGCATCGATCACCGCCGGCTCGATTGCGGATATTCCCGTCCAAGCGCTCGAATCCGCGGTTTCAACCTGGATCTCGTGGAGCATCCGCTCAAGACTGGCGTTCATCGGATGCGCTCATCAGTTGCGTCAGATCAATCCTCCTTCGGCAATGTGCCGATACACGAGGCATTTCAACCAGAGCTTGTCTTCGTTGCCGAGGTCGGTAAACGCAATGCCGTATTCCAGCATTCCCGGTCCCCATTCATGGCCGGGTGGGGCCGGCCGCGTATGTTGGATCAATCCATCCAGGGCCAACGGCGCCGACAGTTCGTCCACGTCGGCCTGAAAGGACAGGCGCACGTGATGCCCCTTGGCGCCGACCGGTTTCGGGATGACCACTTGCGCACCGTCGGGGCTCAGATCGATGATCTGGGCGATTTCCAGCTCTCCCTGGTCGTCGGTGAGCTTGGCCGCAATTCGCACTCGCGTGCGGCAGGCGTTGCGCAGCTTCTGCATTTGGATTCGCTCGGGGTATCGCAGATGCAGGTAGTGGGAAGGACTTACGCATACCCTGAGGACTTCGGACTGAAAGATATAGATGTTGTTGCCGGTCAGCATGCGCAACTCCAGCCGTTCGCCGTCCGCCATGGCGATCCGCTGGCCCGCCAGCACCGGCGTGGTCACGAGTATGCTCTGGCCCATGATGTAGCCGATCAGGTGGGCGTAATAGCAGGCCTGGATATCCCGGCCCAGCAGTCGCAGTTGCACCCGTTCGCCGACTTGTGGTTTGATCCCCGCAGGCGGAAACAATTCGACGGGCGGCCGGTCCTTGAACTCGATCCAGGCCGCGGCGGGTTCGTTGCCCGGCAGCGCGTCCACATCGCGCAGCAAGCCATCGACCGCCAGCGCCGCCAGCTGCTGATGATTGACGATGGTCTCTCCTCTGGCGAACAGCGCGTAGCCGTTGCGGTCATAAATCTGCCACAGCAGCGGGGCGCCGATGGGAATTTCGTCGATGGCCAGGGGTTGAAGGTTCATGATGCGCGCGACTCCCTAGATTTGAGCGTAGCAAAGAGCGCCCGGATTGCCAGGCGCGAGCCGCCGGCCGCGATCAATCGAGGCAGCGCGGCTGCAAGTAATTGACGAGATCGTTCAGTGTCACCAGCTTGGCATAGTCCGCTTCCGGAATATCGACCTGGAGTGCCGTGTGCAGGCCGATCAGGAAATTCAGCCAGTCCATCGAATCCAGGTCGACCTGGTTGCGCAAGGGCCGGTCGGCGACCAGCTCGTCCGCCTCGACTTCCGGCGCGATGGATTTCAGCGTGGCGATCACCACCGCCGTGATTTGTTGGGAGTTCACCTTGGCCTCCGCTTAGAGTTGCTCGGGATGCTGGAGCAGTTCATGAATCTCGGCCAGGAACAGCGCGCCGCGATGGCCGTCGCTGACCCGGTGATCGGCCGCCAGGCTGGCGATGACCAGCGGCACGGCGCGTACCTCACCGGCCTCGACCCAGGGGCGTTCCCTTACCTTGCCGAAGCCCACCAGTGCCACCTGAGGCGGATAGATCACCCCGTACACCGCATCTACGCCTTGATCGCCCAGGTTGGTCACGGTCAGGGTCGGGTCGGACATTTCCGAACTGCGCAGGCTTCCGGCGCGCACCCGCTTAACCAGGTCGGTGAGGTCGCCCATCAGTTGTTCCAGGGTCTTGTTGGCCGCATCGTGGATGGCCGGCGCCAGCAAGCCGCCCTGGCGCAAGGCAATGGCGACGCCGAGGTGGGTGGCCGGCGCGGGCAGGAAACCCTGATCCCGCCAGAAGCCGTTCATCTCGGGGAATTTCCGGGTCGCCAGCGCCACCGCCTTGAGTTGCAGCACCGCCATTAGCAGGCGCTGCGTGATCTGGCGCTGGGCGTTCTGCTGCGCCAGCCAGTCACTGGCCTGTCGCAGCGGGATGGTCTCAGAGAGGTAGTAGTGCGGGATCTCGCGTTTCGAGCGGCTCATGGCGGCGGCAATGGCCTTGCGCATTTCTGTGTTCCGGTCGATAGCTGTGGCAGGCGTGGCGGGAGCCGGGCCTGACGGTCTGACAGCGGCCTGCCTGACGTCTTCCAGCGTGACCGAGGCATCCGGGCCGGTTCCGGTCAGCACGGAAATATCCACCCCCAGCGATTCCGCCTCCCGGCGCGCGGCGGGAGAGATGCGCCGCCGCGCCGCCGGCTCGCTTGCCCGGGGCGCCGCGGCAGGGCGCGCTGGCGGAACGCTTTCTCCGGGTTCCAGCAGCGTGGCGAGGATGGTGCCGACCGGTATCCTTTCGCCGGGCTGCACCACCAGTTCATGCACCGTGCCGGCCTGCCAGATTTCGACATCCACTGCCGCCTTGGAAGTATCGACGATGGCGACGACCTGGCCGCGCTTGACTTCGTCGCCGGGTTGCACCAGCCACTCCAGCAGCTTTCCTTCGTCCATGTCGGCGCCCAGCGACGGCAGTTTGAATTCGATCACGGCAGTCCTCCTACTTGCCCATCAGCGCGCGCGCCGCCGCGACGATCTTGGCGGCCTGCGGCAGGGCCGCTTCCTCCAGGTGGCGGGCATAGGGTATCGGCACTTCTTCGCTGCAAACCCGCGCCGGCGGCGCGTCGAGATCGAAGAAGGCCTGCTCGACGATGCGCGCCATGATCTCGGCCGCCAGGCTGCCGCTGCGCCAGCCTTCATCCACCACCACCGCGCGGTGGGTCTTGCGCACCGAGGCGAGGATGCTGGCGCTATCCAGTGGCCGCAGCACCCGCAGATCCACGACTTCGGCGTCGATGCCCATGCCGGCCAGCAGTTCGGCCGCCTCCAGCGTCTTCGGCAGGCAACCGCCGTAGGTGATCAGACTCAGATCAGCGCCTGCGCGCCGGATTCGCGCGGTGGCGATGTCGACCGGTCCACCGTGATTCGATTCCCCTTCGAGGTTATAGAGCTGGGCATGTTCGAAGATGACCACCGGATCCGGATCGGCCAGCGCCGGAGCCAGCATGCCGCGTGCATCTTCGACGGTGGCGGGTGCCAGCACCGTGATGCCGGGAATGTGCGCATACCAGCATTCCAGGCTGTGCGAATGCTGGGCCGCGAGCTGGCGGCCGGCGCCGCTGGCCATGCGGATCACCAGCGGCACGGAGAACTGGCCGCCCGACATGTGGCGCAGGGCCGCGGCGGTATTGACGATCTGGTCGAGCGCCAGCAGGCTGAAATTGACCGTCATCACTTCGACGATTGGGCGCATGCCGCCGAGCGCTGCGCCGATCCCGGCGCCGACGAAACCCAACTCGGAGAGTGGCGCGTCGCGTATCCGTTCCGGGCCGAATTCCTCCAGAAAGCCTTTGGAGACGGCGTAGCTGCCACCGTAGCGGCCGACGTCCTCGCCCATCAGGAACACCCGCGGATCGTCCTGCAAAGCCTCGCGCAGGGCCGCCCGCAACGCCTCCCGGTAACTGGTCCTCATGATCTTGCGCCGCTTGCCGGCGCGGCTGTCAGCACATCCCGCAGCAACTCTTCGACGGGTTCCCAGGTGCCGGCCTCGGCGTAGGCGACGGCAGCATCCACTTCGGCCTGCGCCGCGGCATCGCAGGCGAGAAACTCGTCTTCGGTCAACAGGCCCTGGGACTTGAGGCGCGCCGAATAGCCGTGCAGCGGCCCGCGCTGCTTCCATGACTCGATCTCGGCCTTGTCGCGGTAGAGGTCCGGGTCGAACATCGAGTGGGCGCGGAAGCGATAGGTCTGGAACTCGATGAAGAACGGCCCGCCGTGCTCCCCGATATGTTCCGTCCCAATCCGTGTGGCATGGTGCGCCGCCACCACATCCATGCCGTCAGCCTTGAGGGTCTCGACCCTATAGGAAGCCGCCTTGGCGCACAGATCGGTCTGGGATTCGGAACGGGCCAGCGAGGTGCCCATGGCATACAGGTTGTTCTCGCAGCAGAACAGCACCGGCAAGCGCCACAGCGCCGCCAGGTTCATCGATTCGTGGAACGCGCCCTCGGCCACGGCACCGTCGCCGAAGAAGCAGGCGGTGACGCGTTGCAGATGTTGGAGTTGGTCGGCCAGCGCCAGGCCCACCGCCAGCGGCAGGCCGCCGCCGACGATGGCGTTGCCGCCATAGAAGCGCGTCGCCGCGTCGAACAGGTGCATCGAGCCGCCTCTGCCGCGCGAACAGCCTTCCTGTTTGCCGAACATCTCGGCCATGATGGCGTTCATCGACACCCCGCGCACCAGGGCATGGCCGTGTTCGCGGTAGGTGGCGACAACCGCGTCATCGGGCCGCAAGGCATGCAGGGCGCCGACCGCCACAGCTTCCTCGCCGATATACAGGTGCAGGAAGCCGCGGATCTTGCCGGCGCCGTAGAGCTCGGCGGCTTTTTCCTCCATGCGGCGGATGCGCAGCATGTCATTGAGCATGCGCAGCGCAAGGGTTTTTTCGTAGGGAACGGCGCGGTTGCTCATGCGCCGGCCTCCAGCGTCGACAGGTCGCCTTCCGGCAGGCCGAGTTCGCGGGCCTTGAGCAGCCGCCGCATGATCTTGCCGCTACGGGTGCGCGGCAGCACGGTGAGGAAGGCGATCTCCTTGGGCGCCACCGCCGCGCCGAGGCGCTTGCGGGCGTGGGCCAGGATCTGCATGCGCAAGGCCTCGTCGGGCAGGTAACCGTGTTTCAGCGAGACGAAAGCCTTGACCACTTCGCCGACCATCTCGTCGGGCTTGCCGATGACGCCGGCTTCGGCCACCGCCGGATGTTCCATCAGCACGCTCTCCACCTCGAAGGGACCGATCAGGTGGCCGGCTGACTTGATCACGTCGTCGGCCCGGCCGACGAACCAGTAGTAGCCATCGGCATCGCGCCGGGCCAGGTCGCCGGTCAAGTACCACTGCTTGTCCGCGCCGGCAAAACACTTGTCGTAACGTTCCGGGTTGTTCAGGTAGCCGCGGAACATCGACGGCCAGCCGCGCCGCAGCGCCAGTTCGCCTTCCTGGTCCGGTGCGTCCACTTGATGCAGCGTTCCCGCCTCGTCGCGCCGCACGATGCAGGCGTCTATGCCCGGCAGCGGCCGGCCCATCGAGCCGGGCTTGATGTCGAAGGCCGGGGTGTTGGCGATCATGATGCCGCCGGTCTCGGTCTGCCACCAGTTGTCGTGGATAGGTAGCCCAAGCACCTCCTGGCCCCACCACACGGCTTCCGGGTTGAGCGGTTCGCCGACGCTGGCGATGAAGCGCAATTGCGGAAAGCGGTATTTCTTCGGAATTTCAGTGCCGGCCTTCATCAACATGCGGATCGCCGTCGGCGCCGTGTACCACACCGTCACCGCCTGATCCTGGAGGATCCGGTACCAGCGGTCGGCGTCGAAATCGGCCGTGTCGATGATCGAGGTGACCCCATGCAGCAGCGGCGCGACGATGCCGTAGGAAGTCCCGGTGACCCAGCCCGGGTCGGCGGTGCACCAGAAGATGTCTTGCGGATGCAGGTCGAGGGCGTAGAGCCCGGTCGCATAGTGGGTGGCGACGGCGCCATGCACGTGCATGGCGCCCTTGGGCGTGCCGGTGGTGCCGCTGGTGAAGTGCAGCAGTGACAGGTCGTCGGCCGTGGTCGGCGTGATCTCGGCCAATTCACTGGCTTCGTTCATCAGTCGGCGCAAGTCTTGCGTACCGGGAATGTCCGTGCGTGTATCTTGGCTCCCGTCTTCGCCCACCAGCAAGACGTGTTTGAGGCTGGGTAGTTGGTCGCGAATCTTTTCCACTTTGCGCCGGTAGAGAGAATCGGTGGTCACCAGCACCTGCCCGGCGCCGAGCTGGATGCGGGTGGCGATCGGTTCCGGGCCGAACGCCGAAAACAGCGGCGAGACCACCGTACCGTTGCGCAGCCCGCCGAGCACGGCGATGTAGAGCTCGGGAATCCGTCCGGCCAGGACAAATAGCCGGTCGCCCTTGCCGATATCCAGACGCCGCAGGACATTGGTGAAGCGGCAGGTCAGGCGGAACAGTTCCGCATAGGTGATGTCGCGGCAGCAAATCCGACCGCCGGCGTCGGCGCTGCCGAGAAAGCGGAATGCCAGGCGCTCGCCAATCGCCGTGCGCACGTGACGGTCGACGGCTTCGTAGGCAAGATTGCAGCTTCCGTCGGGCAGGCCCCCCAGGGACCGGCGTGTCTTATCCCAGGAAAAACCTGCTCGCGCCTGCTCGTAGTCGGCGAGGTTCGGCGTGACGCGGAGTCCTGTCTTGCTGATGGTTGCCGACCTTGTCATGGGGACTCATCCGATTTGCAGTTGCGCCTGATGCGCGTGGAGGAACCAGCGATCGAGCACGACGCGACGGGTAAACCAGCGGTTGTCCATCAATTTCCTGGCGAGCAGGGGGCGTAGAAATTCCGGCAGCGTCCGTTGTGGCCCGGAAGCTTTGCCGAATCGCTCGGCCAGGCGGGCCGGATATGCCATCAAAGTCTGGCGGCGATAGTCTTGGCCGGCTTCCAGGATCGTGGCGGCGGCCATCAACCCGGACTCCACCGCCGGGCGAATGCCTTCGCCGCTTTGCGGATAGGCCAACCCGGCAGCATCGCCGACCAGCAACACGCCATCATCGAGTAGCCTGCGCGCGGCGCGCCCGTATTGCAGGTAGGCATGGCCATGGAATCTTTCCGGGGTGTCATGGGGTATCCTCCCGCGGCGTCGGAGAAAATCCAGAAATTGCTGGAGGTGCCCGGTCAGGCCGGCATGGCCTTCGCGGCCGAGGCCGATGTTCAGATACCGACCCTTCTGGAAACACCAGCCGTAACCCTTCAGGTCCCGGCTGAAGTAGAGTTCCGGCATATCCGGGCTGACCTTGCACTCCTCGATCTGTTGCGGGGTCATCTCGAATTCGATTTCCTTGGCGGTCACCGCAGGCTCGGCGGCGCCGGGCCGGGCGCCCAGGTGGCGGGCCACCGGACAGAAATGGCCGCCTGCGCCGATCACCAGCGGAGCCGTCAATGTCTCATTGACGATCCACTGGCTACCGCGTCTTTCCATGGAATCCAGGGCTATGCCCAACTTCAGGCGCGCCCCGGCGCGTTGCAGCAGATAGTCGTCAAACTCGCGGCGGCGTATGCCGTAGCTGACCGTGTTGGCGTAGCGGGTTTCCAGTTCCCCGCCGTCGATCAGGCCGGTGCGAAACGCCTTGATGGGCTGGAAGACATGCTTGGCGGCATAGTCGGCGATATCCAGTTGTAACGTCGCGACCACCTCGGGTGTGATCCAACCGGCGCACACCTTGTCGCGTGGGAAGGCCGCCTTGTCCATGACCACCACATCCATCCCCTGTAAGCCTAGTTGCCGGGCGCAGCTTGAACCTGCTGGTCCACCGCCGACGACGAGTACGTCACAGGATTCCATCGCGGTGATTTTCAGGAAAGGTACTGGTGTTGTCGGGTCCAGGGAATCTGGTTATACCCGGAGCGCGCGAAACTGACCTGGAACAATTGCATCGCCCCGGAGCGGAAGGCGGCGAGGGATCCGGCCAGGTAGAGGCGCCAGGCCCGGACAAATTCCGGGTCGAACATCGCCGAGACGCTGTCGGCGGCGTTCTCGTAGCGTTGCAGCCAGTGCTCCAGGGTCTTGGCATAATGCAGCCGCAGGTTTTCCACGTCGAGAACCGACAGGCCGAAGGGCTCGAAGATCTGCATCATCTCCGACAGGCTGGGCGGGACGGCGCCGGGAAAGATCCGCCGCTCGATCCAGGGATTCATGGAACTGGGGTAGTCGCGGCCGATGGAATGAATCAGGCCGCGGCCGCTGTGCTTGAGGCTGCGCTCTATGAGGGCGCCCAGTTCGGGATAATTTTCCACCCCGACATGTTCCAGCATGCCGACCGACACAAACGCGTCGAACTTGCCTTGTATGTTGCGATAGTCGTCCTCGATGAATTCGACCCGGTTCTTCAGGCCGGCGTCGCTAGCGCGCTGCCTGGAGTAGGCGATCTGCTCCTTGGAGATGTTGTAGGCCTTGACCATCACTCCATAGTGCTTGGCCATGTGCAGCGCCAGCGTGCCCCAACCGCAACCCGCCTCGACCACGGTCTCGCCGGGCAGCAACCGGAGCTTGCGGCAGACGTGGTCCAGTTTGGCGACTTGTGCGTCTTCGAGGCTCATCGTCGGGTCGGGAAAGTAGGCGCAGGTGTAGACCATTTCCCTGTCCAGCCAGAGCCGGTAGAACTGGTTGCCGATATCGTAATGGTGGTGGATATTGCTGCGCGCTTTGGGCAGCGAGTTGCGCCGGGCGTCGCTGAACGGGGCCAGCAGCTTCTTTCCCAGCGTGCCCGGGGTGGCGCGCGGCAGGCAGCGATAGATCGTTTCGATGAACTCGGCCAGATCCCCATCGACGTCGATGCGTCCGGAGGTATACATCTCGCCGAACCAGAACTCCGGATCGGCGATCAGCTTCAGCAAGGCGCCGCGGTCGCGAACGATCATGCGAGCCCCCGATGCATCGCCGCCTTGCCTGGCCTGCCGACCATCCCACAATACGATCTGCACGGACGGATTGCCGAGAGATTCCAGCATGCGTTCCAGCAACAGTCTTTCCGCGCCGAAAACCTGGTTGGCGAAGCCAAACCCCGATTGCATCCCGGGCGGCCTCGGCTTGGCGCCACCGCTGGCCGGGTTGCCGGAACTCCGGATATTTTCTTGCCACATGTCTCCCCCGTCATCACAACGCGAGTTACCGGCACCATTTTGCGATAAGCCTGGAACGAGCGCAACTCAAGACATCCGGCAAGCGAATTATGTCCGCCCGCGAACCGCAGGCGGTGCACAGCCTACGAAATCGTCAATTGCTTCTTTGCGGAACCGGGTTTCTTCGGCAACGTCAGTTCCAGCACCCCATCGGTATACTTGGCCTTGGCCGCGCTCTGGTCGACATCCTGGCCGAGCGTGAAGCTGCGATAAACATTGCCATAGTAACGCTCGCTGCGAATGACTTTCTTGCCTTCCTTCTCTTCTTTTTCCTTCTTCACTTCGGCGCTGATGGAAACCTGGTTGCCGTCGACGGACACATGGATGTCATCCTTCTTCACACCGGGAATCTCCGCCTTGACGAGGTAGGATTTGTCCTCTTCCGAGACGTCGATTTTCATCTGCGGTTCGGCTTCCATGCCGCGAAAGACCGGCCTTAGCGCGAAGCCCTTGAACATGTCGTCGATATCGCCAAACGGATCGAAGCGAGTCAGGCCGCCGAACGGGTCGTAACGGGTGATGTTGTTCATGATGGTGCTCCCTTCTGTTGATTGCACGAAGAATCGAAACTACCTTGTAGCATCAAGCCAGCCATCGGATGACGCCCAGGAATGCGCTGGCCACTACCGACACGCCCGCCACCGACAGAATGACCGATACCAACTCGGGCAGCAGCAAAGGATTGCCTTCATCCGGATTGTGAATGTTGTGAATATTATGAATGTTGTGAATATTCATGATGGACCACCCTATTCCTGGGGAGCCGCCTACGTGAAACGGCTCGGTTGAGGCTGGGAAACCTTTTCCTGAAGGAAATATAGATACTGGCCGCGCAAAGGAAATACCGGGAATTGCCTATTTTCGATACCGGATAGCCGGTATTGCCCTATCATCCGCCCTCGGGGCGACCTACAATCCAATGTAGGAATAATGGATTTTTCGCCTGCGCGGTTTGAGTGTCGCTGTAGGCGACCAACTTTCGAATGTGAGGGCATAGTGACTGCCGCAAGGACATCGCACCCTGGAGGCGTTTGCAGTGCCTGGTCGAAGCACATGAGTCGGGTCGCCAAGGGCTTGCCGCCCCGGCCGAGCGGGTCGCTTCCAGGGCGTTGTGGCGGTTGGGTGCTCCTGCTGCTTACCCTGGCGATGCTGTTGTTGCCGACGCCGAGCAAGGCGCAAACGGCGCCAGCCAAACACTTCGTCATGGCCACGGATGCCGCCGAGGGCTTTGGCTATCGATACTCCGGATTGATCTATGACGAGGCCTTCAAGCGCCTGGGAATCCCGCTTGAAATGACCGTCTACAGTTTGGCGCGGCGTTCGGTCCTCATCGAACAGGGGGCCATCGACGGCGAGGCCTCCCGGGTCTATTCATACGCCGACGCCCATCCGGAACTGATCCGGGTCGAAGAGCCGGTGATGACGTTCACCTTTTCGCTATTTACAGCAAAAGCCGCACTGCGTGCCAAACGGCTGGACGATCTGCCGGCGGATACCCTGGCCGAGTACCGGCGGGGCATCATGCTGTGCGAGAACACCCTGGCGAAATCGATTTCCGCCGAACGGCTTTCCAGCATCATCACCACCGAACAGGGGATCAAGAAACTTCTGGCGGGCCGTAGCGACGTGTTCTGCGATATCGACGTGTATGTCTTCGAAACCCTACAGTCGGCCGAATTCAAGGGAATCGGCACCGTCCGCAAGCTGTTCGATATCATTTCCATGCCCACCTATCCCTACCTCTTCAAGAGGCATGCCGAACTGGCGCCGCGTTTGGCGGCGACGCTAAAGAAGATGAAGGCCGAGGGACTGATGGAGCGCTATCGCATCGAGGCCGAGCGAGGGGCGGCGGCGGGACGCTGATTCAGCATGGACTGGCTGCATCATTTGCTGTTCGGGGACGGCAATCGCATCGGGCGGCGCCTGATCGTCCTGATCATCGGTTTCAGTTCGCTGATTACCCTGATTCTGTCGGTCGTCCAACTGGCTCTCGAATACCGCGACTTGCGCGGCGAGATGGACCGCGAACTCGATGGCGTGGCCATTTCCGTTCCAACCATTGCCGGCAGCCTGTGGGACTTCGATACCGGGCAACTCCGGATTGCGGTTGAATCGCTGTCGCGCTTGCCGAACGTGGTCCGTGTCGCGGTGACCGCAGCCGGCGATGGGAAGCGCTGGGAGGCCGGCACCCTGGCGACCGCCAATGTCGTGGCCAGGCGCTATTCGCTACGACATTCGGTACGCGGCGAAGATCGGGAAATAGGCAGCTTGGAGGTCGTGGCGAGTCTGGATACGATCTACCACCAGGTCGTTGACCGTGCGCTGTCGATAGTCCTCGGTAATGGCCTGAAAACTTTCCTGGTGGCGACTTTCATGGTTACGCTGTTTGGCCGGCTGGTGACCAGACGGCTGCACCGCCTGCAACGGGAAGTCGTGGACATGGGACAGCAGATCCTGCCGTCGCAGGAGCGTCTTGGCCAGGTCGCGATGCCGCACCATCTGGACGAGATCGATTCGGTCGCCTGGCGCCTTGACCAGTTGCGCCGGGAACTGGCCGGCGCGGTCGCCGCCCTGCGCGACAGCGAGGCGGAACTTCATATCGCGGCCACCGCCTTCGAATCGCAGGAAGCGATCATGGTCACCGACGCCAACAGCATCATCCTGCGGGTCAATCGCGCCTTCACCGCGCTCACCGGCTATGCGGCGGAGGAAGTCGTCGGCCAGAATCCGCGCATGCTCCAGTCCGGCCGCCACGATGCGGCGTTTTATCGCGCCATGTGGGAGACCATTGGGCGCAGCGGCGCGTGGCAAGGCGAAGTGTGGGACCGGCACAAGAACGGCCAAGACTACCCAAGATGGCTGACCATCTCCGCGGTGAAGAACGACGATGGCGTCGCCACCCATTATGTCGGGGTGCATTTCGACATCTCCGAGCGCAAGCAGGCGGAGAAGAAGATCAACGAACTGGCCTACTTCGACCAGCTCACCGGACTGCCCAACCGGACGCTCCTGCTGGATCGCCTGAGGCAGACCATGACCGCCAGCTCGCGTAGCGGTGTATACGGCGCGCTGCTGTTCATCGATCTCGATAACTTCAAGACCCTCAACGACACCCTTGGCCATGACGTCGGCGACCTGCTCCTGAAGCGGGTCGCGCAGCGCCTGACCACCTGCGTGCGCGCGGGCGACACGGCGGCGCGGCTCGGCGGGGATGAATTCGTGGTGATGCTGTCGAGCCTGAGCATGAGCGCGCGAGATGCGGCCACCCAGACCGAGGTCGTCGGCGAAAAGATTCTCGCGGCCCTCAACCAGACCTATCAACTCAAGGACGTCGCCTACCATAACACCCCGAGCGTCGGCGCCACCTTGTTCAGCGGGCATCAGGCCGAGATCGAGGATCTGTTGAAGCAGGCCGAACTCGCCATGTACAAGGCCAAGGCGTCCGGCCGCAATGCCTTGCGCTTCTTCGATCCGGACATGGAACTCGACGTCATGCGGCGCGCCGCACTGGAAAAGGATCTGCGCGAAGCGGTCAATTGCGGGCAGTTCCTGCTGCACTACCAGGCCCAGGTGGCCGGTGACCGCCTGACCGGCGCCGAAGTCCTGGTGCGCTGGCAGCACCCGCGAAAAGGCCTGGTGTCGCCCGGTGAATTCATTCCCCTGGCGGAGGAAACCGGGTTGATCCTACAGTTGGGCAACTGGGTCCTGGAAACCTCCTGTGCCCAGTTGGCCGCGTGGGCCAGCAGACCCGGCATGGACCATCTGACGATCGCGGTGAATGTCAGCGCCCGTCAGTTCCGCAACCCCGACTTCGTGGATCAGGTGTCGGCGATACTCGATGACAGCGGCGCCGATCCGCGCAAGCTCAAGCTGGAGCTGACCGAGAGTCTGCTGGTATCCGACGTCGAGGAGATCGTCGGGAAGATGTTTGCGCTGCGGGCCAAAGGCGTGCGCTTCTCTCTTGACGATTTCGGCACTGGCTATTCTTCGCTGGCTTACCTGAAGCGCCTGCCATTGAACCAGCTGAAGATCGACCAGTCCTTTGTTCGCGACGTGCTGACCGATCCCAACGATGCCTCGATCGCCAAGACCATCATTGCACTGGCCCAGAACCTGGGCTTGGGCGTGATCGCGGAAGGCGTTGAAACAGAGGCGCAGAAAGATTTCCTGATGGCCTCGGGCTGTCATGCCTACCAGGGCTATTTTTTCAGCAGGCCGTTGGCATTGCAGGATTTCGAGCAGTATGTGCTGCACTCGGCCGCGAATTGCGGCGGATAGCGGGACCCGGATGGCTGCATCAACGCCGGGCAGATATCAGCCCAGGGCCAACGCCACCACTCCCGCCGCGATGCAGGCCGCGCCCAACAGCCTCAGCCAGCGGTCCGTTTCTCCCAGCAGGCTGCCGCCGGCAAGCGCGGCAAACAGCATCGACACCTCGCGCGCCGGCGCCACGTGGCTCAGGGGCGCCATGCGCACCGCGTACAACACCATCACATAGCTGAGCGGCCCCAGTACGGCAACCACCGTCGCGGCCCGCCACTGCGTGCGCCAGGCCTGCGCGAACCCGGCGCGGTCGCGCAGCACGAAGGGCAGCATGACCGGTATGCGCAGCACGTTGCCGACATAGTCGACGAGGATGGGTGAAATCAGCATGATCTTCACCGCGTAGCCGTCGATGACCGTGTAGGCGGCGATGAAGGCGCCAGTCAATGCACCCCAGCTCAGGCCGCGGATTACTCGCTCGCGTTGCCCCGGTTCGTGCGCCTGGCGCCACAGACCCGGCCCGCCGGCAATCAGAAACACGCCGCTTACCACCGCCAGGGCACCGGCCGCACCCGCCAGCGATATCGATTCGCCGAGTATCAGCACCGCGCCGACGGAACTCAACAGCGGCCCGCTGCCGCGGGCGACCGGGTAGACCACCGTCAGGTCCGATACCGCATAACCGTGCAGCAGCGTGCGGAAATACACCACATGAACGACCGCGCTGACTGCCAGGATCAGCCACTCGGCGCCGCCCCAATTGACCACCTCCTGGACGCCGATCCACACCACCACCGGCGCCCACAGCACGCCGACCAGCAGCGACCCCATCAGCACGAAGCTGTTGCCGCCGCCCGCCGTCTTGGCGACCAGGTTCCAGGTGGCGTGGCAGACAGCGGCAGCCAGCACCAGGGTGAGCGCGAGCGGGGTCACCGCCAGGTTCGTCCAAATGGAGGCATTACGCTACGCCGACTTTCCCGCCGGATGGGTTAGCGACCAATGCGTCTGGATGAGTTGCCACACCCCGGCGGCGCGGCGGAAGACTTCCGTGCAGTTCCAGCGGCTGGCGTTGTCATCGCCGCAATAGGAGACGAAATTGAACGTCAGCACGGCGGCCTCGGCGACCACCTGGACGTGGGGATCGATCAGCTCGAATCGGTCGGCGCTGATTTTGCCGCGTAGCGACTCGTAGTATTCCGTCAACGCGCGCAGGCCGTCGATCCGGCGCTCCAGGAAGGGGTCGAAGTAAACGACGTCGTCGGCGCAGATCTCCAGAAAACCGGACGGGTCGCCGTCGCACCAGCGGCGCAGGGCGCTCTCTTCGAGGCCGATGATATGCGCGGCGATGTCTTGGGTTCGGGAGGACATGGCGGTGAAAGACGAAAGGCGTGTGCTTCGCATCATAGACGTTCCGCACCTAGGGAAACGCTGATCGCGAAGACCTCGATTGCTCCCGCGGTTCGTCGTCGGCAACAGATATGCCCTTGGCGCGGTAGACAGCGTCAGTCCTGATCGGTCAGGAGACGGGCGTTGAGGCAGCGGTCGAGCAGTTGCCGTAGCTCCTGATGATCTCCGGCATAGCGCAAGATCGTTTCGCGCGCGGGAATAAGCGCGCGGATGAGTCCCTCTGGGGCGTCCTTGAATGCGCGTCGCAGGGGCATTGGGCCGTCTTCCATAAGCGCAGCGGCGAGCACCAGCGCCTGCTCGCGATCCTTGGCGGCCTTCTCAGGAAATCCAACTCGGCTTACGCTCGAATACAACTTGTGCCAGAACATGCGGGCAGCCTGCGGAATCCTTACAGGAATACAGTGGCCGCCGGCGAGACAGACGGCGGGCTCCGGCGACTTCAGGAGATAGTCGTAGAAGGGGATGGCCTGTGCTGCCCAGTCGAGTTCCGGAATTCGGATGATCGCGCCCAGAGTGTCGCCGGGGGCCAGAAGGTCAATCCTCAGGCCATCGACGCCAGGCAATTTGACTGACGTCGATGGCTGCGAAGAAGGCATGCCGGGCACTGCAACGAAGGGCATGCCGGTGGCTTGCATCGTCGGAAGAAAGGAGAGCGGGGCGGCGAGTTTGAGGGACTTGCCGCGTGCGAGATCGACATCGCGGGTGCGCGCCGCGACGGCGACAACACCCAGTTCGTTCAACCAAGCCATATACCCCAGCGTACCCACCAGCACCAGCCCGGCATCGAACGCGCCACGGGCATGGAGTTCGACCAGCACCCTGGCGACGGACTTGTCGGCAACCTGAAGGCCGAGCTTACGGAATACGGCCACCTGTTCGGAGACCCATTCTGCAAACTTGATGCGCTCGCGCATGTCCTCAAGCGCAGCGTCGTCGCCATCCTTGCAGACCAGCGTCTCCGCCTGCTTGCCGGGGATAGAATAATAAACTCGATACCAGTAGGAATTTCCGCTGCCGGAGCGCAAGTAGAGCGTGCCTGGGGTACCTGGCAACAACGCATGGGCAGCCAACACTCGCTCCTTGAGTTCGGCATAATGAGTGCGATAGGCGAGTTCCTGTGGGCGAAAACGGATGGTCTTGAGCATACGGATACCCAATAGAAATAGAAATCGCTGGGTAAGTATAGCAGGATTGGAGAAATACCCAACAAAGATAAAAATCATTGGGTACGACGGCAATGGTAGGCCGTGGCCGATTCCTGAGTCAGGCCAGCAGCGTAAGTTGTCCCAGATGCAGCCATTGTCGAGAGCATGTGGCTTGGGTTCTGGCGCTGGTTTTACCTATGCCGAGGTGGAACGCGTGCTTGCCCGCATGGTGGCCGACGCCGATGAGATCAAGGTCAGATATCTTTGGCGTCCGAATCTGCCTGATGAATCGGACAATTTTATCAACGAGATCGCCATTGTCGCTGCGCCATGCACGATCGTGGCTCACAACATAAAGGACTTCGTGGCAGGGGAATTGAAGTTTATCGGTGTGGAAATAAAGACGCCAGTTGAAGTGCTGCGGTCGCTCACGAATTGAGTTAAGGAGAAACGAATGAGCAAGAACGCCTTTGTCGTTCGCCTGCCAGAAGATGAACGAAGCCGAGCCAAGGAAGTGGCGGAAAAACTCGGCCCATCGGAGAACCGGCTGTACGCGGAACTCATTCACGATGGCCTTCTGATCCAGGAACAGATGCTATACATGAGCAAATTGCGGGAAATGGGAGCGAAGGTTTCTCGGGAGGCGGCGTTGGCAGTTTTCGACCGCGTGCCCGACGTGCCGCCCGAACCGCAAGACCGTCCGATTCCAGCGCGGTAACGCGCAAGCCTGGCCGTTTACTGGAGACTCGGCCAGCGTGGCTCGACACTGTCCGGAAATGTTCCGCAATTCGAGTCGCGCAGGCCAAACCCCAAACGGGTGCCGGTAACAAACACATGTAATCCCCGTGGCCACAGGACGGTCACGGATTGGTCACAATGCGCGATGGCATTAATGGCTTTAAACCCAGATCTGGTATGGAATTGGTGCGCCCGGCGGGAATCGAACCCACAACCCCTGGCTTCGGAGGCCAGTACTCTATCCGTTGAGCTACGAGCGCGTTGTACCCCCCTGTAAGGGTGGTATGCCAACCACCGGGGATGGTGGTTGCGAAGGGGCGCAAGCATAGCGCGTTTTACCCCTCGCCGTCCATGGTAAACGTGCCGGGAATGACAGCGGCGCCGGGATTGGCTATGCTTGCGCCCATGCAACTGATACTGATCAGCGGTCTTTCCGGCTCCGGCAAGAGCATCGCCCTCAACGTCCTCGAGGATTCCGGCTACTACTGTGTGGACAACCTGCCTGCGTTGTTGCTGCGGCCACTGGTCGAGCAGCTGAGCAGCGACGGCTACGAGTATGTGGCGGTGGCGGTGGACATGCGCAGCGGCGCCAGCACCGCCGGCCTGCCGGCGCAACTGCGGGAGCTGCGCGGCTGCGGCATCGAGTCGCGCTTCATTTTCATCGATGCGCGCGACGAGGTGCTGATCCAGCGGTTTTCGGAAACCCGCCGCCGCCATCCCCTGGCCAGCCAGGAAACCACGCTGGCTGAGGCCATCGTGCTCGAGCGCCACGGTCTGGAAACTATCGCCGGGCTGGGCCACCATATCGACACCAGCAACCTCCAGCCGAATGCCTTGCGTACCTTCGTCAAGGAGTTCGCCCTGCTCGGCTCACCGGCGCCGGGCGCCTCCCTGACGCTGCTGTTCGAGTCCTTCGGCTACAAGCACGGCTTGGCGCTCGATGCCGACTTGGTCTTCGATGTCCGCTGCCTGCCCAATCCGCACTACGATCCGCAACTGCGCACGCTGACCGGTCGCGACGCCGCGGTGGTGAATTTTCTCGAAGCGCAGTCCGAAGTCGAACGCATGTACCAGGACATTCGCCGCTTCATTGCCGACTGGCTGCCGGCCTATATTCGCGATTCGCGCTCCTACCTGACGGTGGCCATCGGCTGCACCGGCGGCCAGCATCGCTCGGTGTATCTGGCCGAGCGGCTGGCAAGACATTTCGGCGAACTGGCACCGACCCCCGCTCATGTGCTGGTGCGCCATCGAGCGCTGGCCGGGTGAGCCGGGGCTGCTTTCCCCAGCTCACCCGGGCTAGCGACTGAAGAAATCCCGGAGGATCTTTCGCACCGGCGTCGGCAGGCCGGCCGCATCGATATCCCGGCGCCTTAGCCAGGAATGGCCAGCCGCCTCGGCCACGCGGGGCGCCAGTTTCGCCTCGGCAGTGATCGGCAGCAAGGTCAGTCGAAAGTGCGTGAAGTTGTGACGCAGCGGCGGCATGTCAGCGAGGCGGCTGATTTCACAGCTGAGCGCGCGTGCCGCGTACGTCGCCGGATCGACCCCAGTGGCGATTTCCGGCAGACTCAGCAAGCCGCCCCAGATGCCGCTCGGCGGGCGGCGTTCGAGCAGGACTCGATCACCCTGGTACAGCAACAGTAGGCGCACTTCGCGTTGCGGCAGGATCTTGCGCGGTTTCGCTGCGGGCAGCTCCGCGACCCGGCCCTGGCTGCGCGCCACGCAATCGTCGGCGAGCGGGCAAGCCGATTCTTCGGTCAGGCAGGCGGGCCTGGTACGGGTGCAAACCGTTGCGCCAAGATCCATTTGCGCCTGGATGTAAGTCGCCGCATCGCGATCGGGCAACAGCGTTTCCGCCAGAGCCCACAGCGCTTTCCCGGTTGCTGTCGTACCCGGCAAGCCGGCGACCCCGTGGCTGCGGCACAGCACGCGCTTGACGTTGCCGTCGAGGATCGCCCGGCGGGCGCCGAAGCAGAAGACGGCAATGGCATTGGCGGTGGAGCGGCCGATGCCGGGCAGCGCCGCAATCAACTCGGGATCTTGCGGAAAGCGGCCGCCATGTTGTTCCATGACGGCCTGGGCGCAACGGTGCAGGTTGCGGGCCCGGGCATAGTAGCCCAGCCCGCTCCACACGGCCATGACCTCCTCCTGCGGCGCCGCCGCCAGCTCGGGTAGCGTCGGGAAGCGTTCGAGGAAGCGTCGGTAGTAGCCGATGACCGTGGCGACCTGGGTTTGCTGCAACATGATCTCCGACAGCCAGACATGGTAGGGATCCTGTGTCCGTTGCCAGGGCAGGTCGTGGCGGCCGTACCGCCGCTGCCAGGCGATCAGCCGTGCCGAAAATGTGTGGTTCTGCTTCGTTTCCATGCCGGCAGGTAATCCCGATTTAAGTTGACTAAATATATCAACTATTATTTAATGTCGGCGGATTTTGATCAACATGCGCCGGTCGAGTTTATTTCCGTGCAAGCGGCCGGCAGGGTCTTTAGAGGATGGACTATGAATATTCCCGAACGCGATGGCGATGGCTACCTCGCCGACATGAACAGCTGGACTCCCGAAATTGCCCGCGCCATGGCCGATGTCGACGAATTCGAACTGGATGAAGTGAAGTGGCAGCAAATCATCAAGGCCCGCGAGTATTACGAAGAGTTCAACGTGGTACCGCCGATCCGTAAATTCGCCAAGTATGTCGAGATGGATCAAAAGACCATCTTCGAACTCTGGCTGACAGGGCCGATGAAGCCGATCACCAAGTACGGCGGATTGCCCAAGCCGACAGGCTGCGTCTAATACCCGGTAACCAACCCCGGGCACCAGGCGTTCCGGCCCGTGGCCGGCTGCTATCCCGCCTTGACCGGCCGTACCCGGCTCGCCGCCAGCTTGGCGCGCACGCGCGCCTCGTCGGTGGTGGCCGCGTTGGCGACCGCCACGCCCATGCGCCGCTTGACGAAGCTCTCCGGCTTGCCGAACAGGCGCAGATCGGATTGCGGCACCGCCAGTGCTTCGGCGACGCCTTCGAAGGCGATCCCCTTCTCTTGCATGCCGCCGTAGATCACCGCCGAAGCGCCCGGCATGCGCAGCGAGACATCCACCGGCAGGCCGAGGATGGCGCGCGCGTGCAGCTCGAACTCCGACAGGCGTTGCGAACACAGCGTCACCAGCCCGGTGTCGTGCGGCCGCGGGCTGACCTCGGAGAACCACACCTGGTCGCCCTTGATGAACAGCTCGACGCCGAAGATGCCGCGCCCGCCGAGATTGCCGGTGACCGCGGCGGCGATCTCCCGCGATCGTTCCAGGGCGCGCGCCGTCATGGCCATCGGCTGCCAGGATTCGACGTAATCGCCATTGATCTGGACATGGCCGATCGGCTCGCAAAAATAAGTCTCGACGGTTCCCGATGTGCCGATGGCGCGTACCGTCAGCAGGGTGATCTCATACTCGAATTCGATGAAGCCCTCGACGATGACGCGATTCTGCTTCACCCGTCCGCCGGCGCAGGCATAGTCCCAGGCCTTCTCCACGTCCTGCGGCGACTTGATCAGCGACTGTCCTTTTCCGGAAGACGACATCACCGGTTTCACCACGCACGGGTAGCCGATGCCGCTGTCTATGGCGGCCTGCAATTCCGCCAGCGAGTCGGCGAACTTGTAGGGCGAGGTCGGCAGGCCGAGCTCCTCCGCGGCCAGGCAGCGGATGCCTTCGCGGTTCATGGTCAGGCGCGCCGCCCGCGCCGTCGGGATCACTTCGGCGATGCCTTCGCGCTCGATCTCCAGCAGCATCTCGGTGGCGATCGCCTCGATTTCCGGCACCACCAAGTGCGGCCTCTCCTTTTCGATGACGGCGCGCAAGGCCGCGCCGTCGCTCATCGTGACCACATGGCTGCGGTGCGCCACCTGCATGCCGGGCGCGTTGGCGTAGCGGTCCACGGCGATCACCTCGACGCCGAGGCGCTGCAAGGCGATAATCACTTCCTTTCCGAGTTCGCCGCTGCCGAGCAGCATCACGCGGGTGGCCGAGGGGGAAAGCGGGGTGCCGATTTTCATGAATACTCCTTTAGAATGATCGGCCCGATTTTAGTACCTTAAAACCCAAATCCGGGCACCAGTGCCCGATTCTGTATTTGGGGCATAACCGGACGACGCCCGTTTGACTCACTATGAAAGTTGAAAAATTGGTCGTGCCGATTGAATTGGACGCGCGCGACTTCCGCAACGCGCTGGGCAGCTTTGCCACCGGCGTCACGGTGGTTACGGCACGAGGTGCCGACGGCGGATTGGCGGGGGTCACTGTCAATTCATTCGCCTCCGTGTCGCTGGATCCGCCGCTGGTGCTGTGGAGCCTGTCGCTCAACACGTCGACGCTGGCGGTTTTCGAACAGTGCAGCCACTACGCCGTCAATGTGCTGGCGGCCGATCAGCTGGCGTTGTCGATTCGTTTCGCCAAGCCCGGCGACGACGGGCGCGAAAACCGCTTCGCCGACCTGGAGTTGGATTTTGGCCGCGGCGGCGCTCCGTTGCTGCGTGGTTGCTGCGCCCGGTTTGAATGCCGCAACGAGAAGCGCCATGACGGCGGCGATCACCTGATCTTTATCGGCCGGGTGGAAGCCTATGCCTATCGGGACGGTCCGCCGCTGTTGTTCCAGGGCGGCCAATATCGCCGGCTGGCGCTCCCCGACTAGGGTGGCGGGTGTTACAATTTCTGCAACAAATCAAGCGTTAGAGCCGGGAGGGTTGACCTAAATCAAGCCCCAGGCATACTCCCTCCTTGAGAATCGCGGGCAGGTAGACGGCGGCTCCGTGGACCGGGTCATCGGAAACCCGGACATGGGCCGGCATTAGGCGTTCAATCAGCTGATGGAAAACAAATATATGAAGTTACTGCGACAGGTGATGACCGGGTTCCTACTCGTCGGTGTCTTGGGGAGCGCTGCATCGGCCCTGGCAGCCGATGACCTATTTCTCAAGGGCGATGCCAAATGTACCGCTTGCCATGACGAAGGCGACGGCCCCGACCTGCTGCTGATGGGCAAGACGAAGCACGGTACCACTGCGGACAGCCGCACGCCCACCTGCACCAGTTGCCACGGCAGCAGCGGAACCCACCTCAAGGGCGCCGGCAAGGGCGATACCTCGCCGCTGCCGGACATCACCTACGGCCGCAAGGGCAAGACTTCCGCCGACGACCGCAACGGCGCCTGCATGACCTGCCACCAGAAGGATGCCAAGCGCATGCTGTGGATGGGCAGCCAGCACCAGGCCAGGGATATCAGCTGCTCCTCCTGCCACCAGATTCACACCGGCAAAGACCGGGTACGCGACAAGCGCAGCCAGCCGGAAGTTTGCTATACCTGCCACAAGGAGCAGCGTGCCCAGGCCAATCGCCCGTCCCACCACCCGGTGCCGGAAGGCAAGATGGGCTGCTCCGACTGCCACAACGTGCATGGCTCGGCCGGCCCGAAGCTGGTGAGCCGCGACAGCGTGGTCGACACCTGCTACACGTGTCACATGGAGAAGCGCGGGCCATTCGTGCATAACCACGAGCCGGTCAACGACGATTGCACCATCTGCCACAATCCGCACGGCACCACCGCGGAGAGCCTGCTCAAGGTGCGCCCGCCTTTCCTCTGCCAGCAGTGCCATACGCCGCATGTGCCGTCCCAGGCGCTGCTCTATGGGCAGGCGCCGACGCCCAACAGCATCGGCTGGAACGGCGCTTCAGTGACCCAGGCTCGCGGCTGTTTGAATTGCCATACCCAGATCCATGGCAGCAACAACCCAGCTGCGACCAATCCGACACCGCAGTTCCTGTTCCGCTGAGAGCGGGGTGACCGATATGAACCTATCAAACTTCAAATTCGCTCAAAAACTAATTGCCCTGTCTCTGGTCGCTGCCTTCGGGCCGGCGCATGCCAGCGATGAGGTGGACGCCCTCGTCAAGCCCGACAGTTCGATCAGCATCGGCGTTGACGGCGTCTCCGGGACCGACAAGGATCGCTCGTTGTTCGGCCAATACAACGGCCTGCGCGGTGACGGCGGGCACCTGCTGCTTGACTTCGATTACCTCAAGCGCGACGACGCGAGCGGCACCTGGACGATACTTCAGGGTCGCAATCTCGGGCGCGACAACCGCGAACTCGGCGCCAGCTACATCAAGCAGGGTGACTGGAAGCTTACGGCGGAATTCAACGAAGTCACCCGCCATGATCCGCGCAGCGTCAATACCGGGATGCTCAATCCCGGCAGCACCACGCCCGGCGTCACCAGCCTGGCGGCAGTGGGCACGGGCTACGACCTGAACCTCGATCTCCAGCGCAAGAGCATCGCCCTCGGCACCGAAAAATGGTTTACCCCCAACCTACAATTCGAGGCCAGCTTCAAGACCGAAGACAAGGACGGCGCGCGCCTGTCCGGCCGCGGCATTGCCTGCGGCGCCTTTGCCGCCTTGCGCAATGCCTGTGGCGCCGCCGCCGGAACGTTGCTGCCCAGCACCAATACGGCGATGCTGATGCTGCCCGAACCGGTCAGTACCACCGCCAAGCAGTTCGAAGCCAGGCTCAATTATTCCAGCGGAAAGCTCATGCTGAGCGGCGGCTACTACGGCTCGTTCTTCAGCAACGCCAGCGGCTCGCTGAATCCGCTGATCAATGGCAATCTGTGGAATTCCAACGGCTCGGTATTTGCCGCGCCCGATGCCGTGCTGAAAGGCTTCCTCCAGCAGCCCATGGCACTGCCGCCGGACAACCAGGCGCACCAGTTTTCGCTGACCGGCACCTATGCCTTCGCGCCGACCACCCGCGCCAATTTCAAACTGGCCTATACCCATGCCACCCAGGACCGCGACTACACCGCCAGCGGCCTGGCGGGTGCGCCTGCCGGCTTTGCCAACCTGGGCGGCGAAGTGAATAGCACGCTGGCCCAGATCGGCCTGACCGCGAAGCCCCTGGCCAAGCTGTCGCTGCTCGCCAACCTGCGCTATGAGAACAAGCAAGACCAGACCCCGCTGGCCATGTACAACCTCACCGGTCTGGCGACGGTTCCGGCGAACTACTATACCAACACCCAGTTTTCATCGAAGAAACTTGCCGGCAAGGTCGAGGCGAATTACCAGTTGCCGAAAGACTATCGCCTGGTGTTCGGCATCGACTACCAGTCGCTCAAGCGCGACCGGCCCGTCAATACCACCGTCATCGACGGCCTGTCGGCGTTGCGTGAGGATACGCGCGAGCTGGGTTATCGCGCCGAACTGCGCCACATTTTTTCCGACACCTTCAATGGCGGCATCAGCTACGTTTCTTCCAAGCGCGACGGATCGAACTGGCTGAGCGTGATACCGGGCGCCGGATTCCCGGCGGTTTCCGACGCCGCCATCTACAATCGTTACGGCGCCTTCCCGATGACGCTGGAGGATCGGAACCGCGACAAGCTGAAAGCCTCGGCGAACTGGAGTCCGAGCGAAGCCGTGTCGCTACAGTTCATGCTGGAAGACGGCAAGGATACCTACACTGCGCCCACCGAAAAGGGACTGCGCGATACCGGCATGCGCGCCTTTGGTGTAGACGCCGCCTGGATGCTTTCGGAAGCCTGGAAGCTCAACGGCTACTGGAACCGCGGCAAGCAGATGCTGCATCTCGACCACTCCACCGGTTATCTGGCCGAACTGGAAAATCTCAACACCGCCGTGGGCGTCGGCCTGCTCGGCAAATACTCCGCCAAGCTCGAAGTGGGCGCGGACCTGTCCTACCTCAACGACAACAACCGCTATCAACAGAGCATGAGTAACGGCGCCGCGCTGTTCGGGGGAGGCCTGCCGGATGTCAGGTATCGCCTGACCAGCCTGAAACTCTTCGGCAAGTACGCGCTGGAGAAGGATGCCGATGTCCGCGTCGACCTGGTGCATCAGCGCGCCAAGCTCGAAGAGTGGACCTGGGGATACGACGGCGTTCCCTTCGCTTTTTCCGATAACAGCAGCATCGCCTTGCAACCCAACCAGAACGTCACTTATCTCGGCGCGACGTATATCTACAAGTTGAAATAAGATCCTCCGGTAGCGATCTTTACCCCTAGGCTTGGGGTGGTTTTGTTTCGCCACCGAGTTCTCGTACGAAGTGACGTTGAGTTGATTAAGATCAAACCTCGTTCACATATCTCCGACGTGCTTTGATGTGCGTCAAATCCGCCGACATTCGAGTGGACAAGAATTGCAATCAAATGTAACTGGGACAAATCCCTGCCATGCAGCGCTGTATTGCAGTCGGCCTCGGGTCGAATCCGGTTCTGTAGTAACGGTCTTGATGATTCTTGATGATTGAACTTCTTGGGAGATGAGCATGTATGCACTGAGTAGCAAACTGGGGAGGGTGTCACGCTTGGTGGCCACGATTGCTGCCGCCGCGTTACTGTTGCACGGCTGCGGCGGCGGCGACGATGGCGCGACCGGTCCGGCCGGTTCGGCGGGCCCAGCCGGTACGCCCGGCGCGGCAGGTCCGAACGCCACGACGACAGTTAAAGTCGCCAGTCTCAGTGCTGCTGCTTGGGCGGATCTCGCACCCCAGGCAGTCGTGACCAAAGTTACCATCGCCAGTCCGCCCGTGGTCGAGTTCAAGGTGACCGACGCTGCCGGCAATCCGGTCGTGGGCCTTGCAGACAACACTTCCAAGAGTTCCACTGCGACGGTTACCGGTTACACCAATGTTGCCTTTGCTTTGGCCAAGCTGGTGCCGGGCACCAACGGCAGCCCGAGCAAGTGGGTGAACTATGCGGTGTTTAACGCTCCCACAGTGGCCCAGAAGGCCGGCACGGTAGCCGCGAGTGCGTCCTGCGATTCGACCACCAGTCCGACCTGGTGCGCGGGGCGCCCGACCACCGACAACCAGGGAACTCTGGTGGACAACGGCGACGGCAGCTACAAATACACCTTCCTGCGCGACATCACCAAGGCCAAGGATATCGTGGCGACCCTCAAGGACGCGGCCGACGGCAGTTACAAGAATGTCGATGCGGGCGACCTGACCTATGATCCCAACCTGACGCATCGCCTGGTGATTCAGATTTCCGGCGCGGCACGCGGCACCGGCAGCAATACCGCCAATGGTGTTACGGTGACGCCCACGGTCGCCATGAAAAACCCGGCAAACGCAATCTACGACTTCATTCCCGCCACCGGCAAGGCCGCCGCATCGACCGACACGTTGCGCAACATCGTCGACACCGCCAACTGCAACGAATGTCACGGCAAGCTGCAAGCGCTCGGTTTCCATGGCGGCGCTCGTAGCGACGCGAGGTTCTGCGTGGTCTGCCATACCGACCAGCGCAAGTACGGAACTAAAGAAGCGACCACGACCGCGACCGGTTATTCCGGCTCCACCAGCAGGATCAACGGCCTTGCGGTGGGCGACTTCCCCGCGTTCATCCACCGCCTGCATCGCGGCAGCGAATTGGTCAAGACCGGTTACAACTACGCCAATGTGCTGTTCAACGACGTCGTCTATCCCATGCAGCTTGGGAGCGACGGCCAGAAGATGTGTAGCAAGTGCCACGCCAAGACCGCGACGGCTCCTCAAGGTGACAACTGGAATGCGGTGCCGAGCCGCATGGCGTGCGGTTCCTGCCATGACGGTATCGATTTTGCGACAGGCGCCGGTACTACCAACGCCGGCGCGACCACCGGACACGGCGGCGGCGCCAAGGCCGACGACAAGACCTGCTCCACTTGCCATGCGGCGGCGGACATCAAGACTTATCACATGACCGAGAACGTCACGCCGCACAATCCGACGGTCAAGGCCGGGTTGCAGAACTTCACCTACGAAATCGCCTCGGCGAGCGTGAATGCGACGACCAATGCGGTGACGGTGAAGTTCCGCATCAAGGCCGATGGCACGGCGGTGACTCTCGCGGCGCCGACGGCGGCGATGGCCAACCCGCTGGCCGGCTTCACCGGCGGACCGAGCTTCCTGTTGGCCTATGCCATGTCGCAGGACGGCGTGACCACACCGGTTGACTACAACAACCTGGGCCGCACCAATGCCCAGCCGATCAGTGTCTCGCTTGCCAACCTGCTCGACTCCAACAGGACGACCACGACCGGCACGCTGTCGGCCCGCGACGCGGACGGCTACTACACCGCCAACATCGTCGGTACGGCGGTGGTATTCCCGGTGGGCGCAAAACTGCGTAC
>JBAYJH010000011.1:0-36090 GCA_041665185.1 Sterolibacterium sp. | reverse complement strand
TCCACCGAGCGCACCAGCAGCCGTTCGCCGAGTTCCGCTGCGCGCCGGTCGCGGAAATCGGTGACCTCGGAATAGTTGTGACCGGTGTCGATGTGCAGCAGGGGAAAGGGGAAACGGCCGGGGCGAAATGCCTTCTCCGCCAGGCGCAGCAGGCAGATCGAGTCCTTGCCGCCGGAGAACAGCAGCACCGGGTTGGCGCATTGGCCCGCCACCTCGCGCAGGATGTGGATGGCTTCGGCCTCCAGCCAATCGAGGTGGGACAGTGTCGGGCGTGTCAGTAGTGATGTCGTCATGATGAGTTGCTTCAGGCGCGTTTGATGTGTAATCCGCATTCCTTGCCAGCTAGGTTTTGTCTTCGGCCGGCGCCTTGCGGCGCCTTAACTTCGGCTTCGCCGATGTTAGCCTCCGACGAAACGCGGACAGGAATGCGGTGTAGCCCGCATTCCTTCCCTGCTAGGTTTTGTCTCCGGCCGGCGCCTTGCGGCGCCTTAACATCCGCTTCGCCAATGTTAGCCTCCGACGAAACACGGACAGGAATGCGATGCAGCCCGCATTCCTTCCCGTCCGCGTTTTCCCACCACCAACGTCCCGCGCGGATATCCTCGCCCACGGCGATGGCGCGGGTGCAGGGGGCGCAGCCTATGCTCGGATAGTGTTGGTCATGCAGCTTGTTGTAGGGTACGTCGTTGGCATGAATGTAAGCCCAGACTTCGCGCTCGCTCCAGTCGGCCAGCGGGTTGAATTTTTCCAACCGGTTGGCGCTATCGAATTCCCGCTGGGCGACCCCGGTGCGGGTGCTGGCCTGCTCGGCGCGCAGCCCGGTGATCCAGGCCTTCTTGCCGGCGAGGGCGCGTTGCAACGGCTCGACCTTGCGGACGTGGCAGCAGCCTTTACGCAGTTCCACGGAATCGTAGAAGCCGTTGATGCCATGTGATCGCGTATAGGTCTCGATCAGTTCGTGACGCGGGCAATAGAGTTTCAGGGTCAGGCCGTAATGGCGGCGTAAGCGGCCCATCAGGTCGTAAGTCTCCGCCGGCAGCCGGCCGGTGTCCAGCGAGAAGATCTCGATGTCGAGCTTGCCGCCGACGATCAGGTCGGTCAGCAGCATATCCTCGGCACCGAGACTGTTGGCGAACACCGCCGGCGCGAATTCAGCGGCGATTTCCGCCAGTCGATGCCGGAGCAGGACGGTCTTTTCCGCGACGCTGTTGATCAGCGCCGGGTCTTCCGCAAGGATGTTCATATCGCGCCGCTTACGCCCTAAGGGTTCGTCGGAACAGCGGCAAGGGCTGGTTGGCGGCGGCCTGGTAAGCCTCGGAGAAGTCGTCGAGGCTGGCGATGGCGAGTTCCGGCTGCTGCACCACGAACGCGTCGAAGCCGACGCGATGGAGGTAGTGGAGATGATCCCGGCCCACATCGCCGAAGGCGCGCAACTCGCCGCGGTAGCCGTAGCGGGTGCGCAACAGGGTGGCGATGGAATAGCCGCGGCCATCGGCGGCAAGCGGAAAGTGGATGCCGATAACGCTGAAATCGTCCAGGTCGGCGGCAATGTCGGCGGGATCGTCCTCGGGGGCCAGCCAGACGCCGAGCGGATCGTGCTGCTCCCACTCACGGCGAACCAGCTCGGTCCGGCGTGCCTGCCACACCGGCAACGGCACCAGCAGCGGTCCGACCGGCAGCTTGACTGTTTCCGGCGTGTCATTGGCGGCGAGGTTCAACAGCTTCCAATTATCTTCGACGATGTCGCGGTTCTTGATGAGCTTAGCCATTTGTTGCTTCCTTTGCATATTCGTGAATAGGGGAGTTGCCGTAGACGGCGTCGCGGAAACTTTCCGGGCCGATCCGATTCAGGGTGTCGATGAAGCGCTCGTGGGGACGACGAAAGACCTGAAAGTTGGCGACCATCCGGTCGATCGCCGGCGGAACTTCTTCGGCGGCCAGCGAGGGGCCGATCACCTTGCCGAGCTCGGCTTCCATGCCCCAGGCGCCGCCCAGGGTAATCTGGAAGAACTCCTCGCCCTGCTTGTCGACGCCGAGGATGCCGATGTGGCCGACGTGGTGATGGCCGCAGGCGTTCACGCAGCCGGAAATGTTCAGCTTGAACTCGCCGATGTCGGCTAGCTGGACCTGATCCGAAAAGCGGTCCTGGATCGCCTTGGCCAGGGGTATCGATCTGGCATTGGCGAGCGAACAGAAATCGCCGCCCGGGCAGGCGACGATGTCGGTCAGGAGGCCGATGTTGGGTGTCGCCAGGCCGGCGGCGGCGGCTTCCCGCCAGAGCTTGAACAGTTCGGATTTTTTCACGTCGGGCAGGACCAGGTTCTGGGCCACGGTGGTACGAATTTCGGCATAACCGAAACGCTCGGCGAGGTCGGCGACCTTGTCCATCTGTTCGGCCGTGGCGTCGCCCGGCGCCTGCCCCGGCGCCTTGAGCGACAATGTCACCGCGGCATAACCCGTGACACGGTGTTCGTGCACGTTGCGGGCGACCCAAGCGGAGAATTCGCTGTCATGGCGCTTGGCGAACTCGAAGCCGGTATCGAACTTGGGCAGATTCTCATAGTCCGGCGCCGCAAAATGCTCCGCGATGCGGTCCGCCTCGGCCTCGGTCAGGGTCGCGGGGCCATCCTTGAGATGATCCCATTCGGCCTCCACCTGGCGCGCGAACTCCTCGATGCCGAGGGAGTGCACCAGGATCTTGATGCGGGCTTTGTACTTGTTGTCGCGCCGGCCGTGCAGGTTATAGA
The DNA here is from genome assembly GCA_041665185.1 of Sterolibacterium sp. Lineage (GTDB taxonomy): Bacteria > Pseudomonadota > Gammaproteobacteria > Burkholderiales > Rhodocyclaceae > JACRAR01. Next base: position 33,343 of record JBAYJH010000011.1, on the reverse strand, counting down.
CGCGCAGGATGGCCTCGGCATAGGTCAGCACATGCCGCCAGGGCAGGAACTCGCGCAGCACCTTGGCCAATATCGGCGTGCGTCCCAGGCCACCGCCGACCCAGACACGGAAGCCGAGCTCATCCTGCGCATCGCGAGCGAGCTGGAAACCGAGGTCGTGGATGCGGACGTTGGCGGCGTCATCCGGGCCACCGCTAACGGCAAGCTTGAACTTACGTGGCAGGTAAGCAAACTCAGGGTGGAAAGTGGACCACTGGCGCAGAATCTCCGCCCACGGCCGCGGGTCGGATACCTCCCGCAGGGCCACGCCGGCGAGCGGATCGGTTGTGATATTGCGGATGCAGGCGCCCGAGGTCTGGATCGCATGCAGGTCGGCCTTGGCCAGTTCGGCCAGGACCTCCGGCGCCTGTTCGAGGCTGATCCAATTCAGCTGGAGGTTCTGGCGGGTGCTGAAGTGGCCAGTACCCCGGTCGAAAGTGCGGGTCACACCTGCCAGGGCGCGCATCTGCTTGCTCGACAAAACCCCGTAGGGAATGGCGAGCCGCAGCATCGGCGCGTGGCGCTCCACATACAATCCGTTTTGCAGACGCAAAGGACGGAATTCGTCTTCGCTCAATTCACCGACCAGATGGCGGTGTGTCTGGTCGCGAAATTGCGCCACGCGTTCGGTGACCATGCGACGGTCGATCTCATTGTAGCGATACATGCTGCGCTCCGATGGTGTTGTTGCGGCGCATCGTAGCGATTCGCTATAGACGAATGAAATACTTTGTAGTTAAATACAAATAACCAATTGATATATAGAAACCATGAACATCCAGCAACTGCGTTATGTCCTGGAAGTCGCCAGGCAAGGCCTGAATGTCTCCGAAGCCGCCGCGGCGCTGTTTACCTCGCAACCAGGAGTCTCCAAGCAGATTCGCCTGCTCGAAGACGAGCTCGGCGTGGCAATCTTCGTGCGCCACGGCAAGCGGCTGACCGGCATCACCGATCCGGGCCGGCAGATTCTGGCCATCGCCGAGCGGACCCTGCGCGAACTGGTCAATCTCAAACAGGTCGGCGATGAATTCAGCAACGAAATGGAGGGCACCCTCTCCATCGCCACCACCCACACCCAGGCGCGCTACGCCCTGCCGCAGGCAGTGAAGCAGTTCATGCAGCGTTACCCCAAGGTACGCCTGGAACTGCACCAGGGTAACCCGACGCAGATCTGCGAATGGGTGATCGCCGGCCACTCGGACATCGCCATCGCCACCGAAGCCATCGAGAATTATCCCGACAAGCTGGCGACCATGCCTTGCTACCAATGGAACCACTGCGTCGTCGCACCGCCGCGTCACGCTATCCTCAAGGAAAAGCTACTGACGCTCGAGACCATCGCCCGCTACCCGCTGGTCACCTACGACTCAGCCTTCGCCGGCCGCGGCAAGATCAACCGCGCCTTCACGCTGCGCGGACTCACGCCCAATGTGGTGCTCACCGCCATCGACGCGGATATCATCAAGACCTATGTAGGGCTCGGCCTGGGTATCGGCCTGATGGCGGCAATGGCCTTCGACCCGGTGCGCGACAAGGGGCTGCGCGCCCTCGACGCCTCGCACCTGATCGAGTCGAGCACGACCCGCATCGGGATCCGCAAGGATGCCTGGTTGCGCGGCTACGCCTACGTGTTCATCGAGTTGTTCGCGCCGCACCTGACGCGCAAGACGATCGAGGCGACGCTGCGCGGCGGCGGGGAAGATGCCGGCATCTGAATGCCGGCAGCCGCTGGCTTAACCTAGGAACAGCTTGTACGCCGGATTGTCGCTTTCGTCCCAGCAGCGGTAGCCGAGATTCTTGAGAAAGGCGCGGAATTCTTTCATCTCGCGCGGCGGCACCTGCATGCCGACCAGCACCCGGCCGTAGTCGGCGCCGTGGTTGCGGTAGTGGAACAGCGAGATGTTCCAGCCGGCGCTCATGCTCTCAAGAAAGCGCATCAGCGCGCCGGGCCGCTCGGGAAACTCGAAGCGGTAGAGCAGTTCGTGTTTCACCAGCGGCGCGTGCCCGCCGACCATGTGGCGCACGTGCAGCTTGGCCATTTCGTCGTCGGAGAGATCGAGCGTGGCCAGCCCGTGTTTCTTCAGCGACGCCACCAGCTTCAGGGATTCGCCGCGATCGCCGACCTGCACCCCGGCGAAAACATGCGCCTCGCGGGCATCCGAAAAACGGTAGTTGAACTCAGTGATGTTGCGCGTGCCGATCAGGTCGCAGAACTTCTTGAAGCTGCCCGGCTGCTCGGGTATCGTCACCGCCAACACTGCTTCGCGCTGCTCCCCCACTTCGGCGCGCTCGGCGACAAAGCGCAAGCGGTCGAAGTTCATGTTGGCGCCGGATGCCACCGCCACCAGGGTCTGGCCTTTGAGTTTGTGGCGCAGCGCATATTCCTTGGCGCCGGCGATCGCCAGGGCGCCGGCGGGTTCGAGCACCGTGCGGGTATCCTCGAAGACATCCTTGATGGCGGCGCAGATGGCGTCGGTATCGACCAGCACCATCTCGTCGACGTAGGCCTGGCACAGGCGGAAGGTCTCCTGGCCGACGTACTTCACCGCCGCACCGTCGGCGAACAGGCCCACGCGGTCGAGCTTGACGCGCTTGCCGGCCTTGAGCGAACGGTCCATGGCATCGGCATCGCTGGCCTCGACGCCGATGATCCTGGTCTGCGGACGCAGCCGCTTGATGTAGGCGGCCACGCCGGAAATCAGCCCGCCGCCGCCGATGGCGCAGAACACCGCGTCGATGGGATCGGCGTGCTGGCGCAGGATCTCCATGCCGATGGTGCCCTGGCCGGCGATGACATCGGGATCGTCGTAGGGATGGACGAAGGTCAAGCCGCGTTTCTTCTCCAGCAGCAGGGAATGGGCATAGGCCTCGTCGTACGAATCGCCTGCCAGCACCACCTCGCCGCCGCGGCTCCTGACCGCATTCACCTTGATCAACGGCGTCGTCACCGGCATCACGATCACCGCCCGGCAGCCGAGCGTCTGCGCCGCCAGCGCCACGCCCTGGGCGTGGTTGCCGGCCGAGGCGGTGATCACTCCGCGCTTGCGCTGGGCGGCGCTGAGGTGCGCCATCTTGTTGTAGGCGCCGCGCAGCTTGAAGGAGAATACCGGTTGCATGTCCTCGCGCTTGAGCCAGATGCGGTTGCCGCTACGCGCCGAGAGATTGGGCGCGATCTCCAGCGGCGTTTCAATGGCGACGTCATAGACGCGGGCGTTGAGGATCTTTTCCAGGTAATCCGGTAACTGGGCTGGATTTTGAGCGGGGCGCGACGACATGGCGGGATGAGGAGAATTGACAAGAGCCGAAGCGTAGCAGGGGCCGGCGCATACGCGCAAGCCGGGGGCGGTGTGGGAAGCGTTGAAAGTGCTGGTCCGGAGGGCAAGGTCCGGGGAGTTTACCCGCCCTCCCGGTGCAGAGGCGCACATATCGGTCGGTCAAACTCCCCGGACCTTGCTATGACCCATATGGTTGTTTTTGACAAGAAACCAACCACGGCTCGGTGACGCGCTGACACGGGGTCTCGATTCGGCGACATTGCGCTTCCCAGCACCGGGAGCCGAAGCGAGACCCCGTGTCAGCGCCAGCACAAACGCTCAGTCCGGTTCTTGTTTGAATGCCGGAACTGGCTGTTCCAACCAACACATTCCAGCGCGACTACCTGAAATGGAACAACCGCACGGAAGAGCCGATCAGAGCCGGCGCGGCGCCCCCGCAGCCGCTGACGCCGCGTCCCAATACGGCACCTTGCCAAAGCGCTCCACCAGAAAATCGATGAAAGCCCTGACTTTCGGCGAAAGCTGGCGGTTGGGCAGATACACAGCATAGGCTTCGCTGCTGAACGGCGCAACCGGACGATAGCGCTTCATCACCATCTTCAGCGCGCCGGATTGCAGGTCCGCCCCGACCGTGAGCGTCGGGACCAGGGCGACGCCAATGCCGTCGAGCAGGGCCTGGCGGATCGCCTCGCTGCTGTTGATCTGGAAGTTGCCTTTCACCTTGACCGCCACCCGTCCTTGCGGTCCCTCGAACTGCCAACGCTCGCCGAAGCCCTCGCTGCCGTAGGAGACGCAGTTGTGGCCGGCCAGATCCTCGGGTTTCTTCGGCAGGCCGGCGCGCGCAAGATAGTCCGGCGATCCGCAGATCACGTAGCGGATGGTGGCAAGCCGGCGCGCCACCAGGTTCTCTCCCGGCTTTTGCGTCAGGCGGATCGCCAGGTCGTAGCCTTCCTCGGCGAGATCGACGATGCGATCCAGCAGCGCGATCTGAACCGCCACGTCCGGGTAGCGCCGCAGGAATTCCGGGATTGCAGGCGCCACGTGCATCTTGCCGAAGGTGACCGGGGCGCTCAACCGGAGGATGCCGCGCGGCGCGGCGGCCAGCTGGCTGGCGGCGAGTTCGGCCGCCTCCGCGGCGGAAACAATGCGCGCGCAATGCTCATAGACTGCGCCGCCAGCCTCGGTGAGACTCAATGTGCGGGTGGTGCGATTCAGCAGGCGGGCGCCGAGCGCCTGCTCCAGGCGCGACACCTGTCGGCTCACCGCCGACTTGGTGAGCTTGAGGTTGCGTGCCGCACTGGAGAAACTTTTGGCTTCGACCACCTTGGCGAAGATCGCCATCTCGGTCAGGGGCTGCATTCGGGCCTCACTCCATTGTTGTCAAAACGACAACAGTATTGTTACGAATTAATGGATTGTCAATTTTGGCGTTGGGCCTAGAATTTCCTCACAGGCATTCCGTTGACCGTGATCGATGGCGGAACGCTCCATTCAACAGAGGAGCAAGGCAATGAGTAACGCGACAGGTAACCCAACGGCGGCGCGGCCGGCAGAAACCCATCAGATGCCCGCCAGGGACGGAAACAGCCGCTGGCAGGAACGGAAGGAACAGGCGGTCACGCGCGGCATCCGGGTGCTGACGAAAATCTATGCGGAACGCGCCGAAAACGCCGAACTGTGGGATGTCGACGGCAACCGCTATATCGACTTCGTCGGCGGCATCGGCACGCTCGCCACCGGCCACCGCCATCCCAAGGTGATGGCCGCGGTGGAGGCGCAGATGAAGAAGTTCACCCACGTCTGCCACCAGATCTTTCCCGATCCTGGCTACGTTGAACTGGCGGAAAAACTCAACGGCCTGACGCCGGGAAAGTTCGCCAAGAAGACCGCGTTCTTCACGACCGGCGCCGAGGCGGTGGAAAACGCCGTCAAGATTGCCCGGGTCGCCACCGGGCGCAGCGCCGTCATCGCCTTCTCCGGGGCCTTCCATGGGCGCGGCATGATGGGCCTGGCGCTCACCGGCAAGGTGGCGCCCTACAAGACCGGGTTCGGGCCGCTGCCCGCCGAGGTGTACCACGTCCCGTTTCCGGTCGCCTCGCAGGGCATCTCCGCTGACGACTCGCTGCGCGCGCTGGACGATCTGTTCCGAGTCGATATCGATGCGCAGCGCGTCGCCGCCATCATCATCGAACCGGTGCAGGGCGAAGGCGGGTTTCACGTGGCGCCGCCAGAGTTGATGTACGGGTTGCGGGAGATTTGCGATGCCCACGGCATCCTGGTGATCGCCGACGAGGTTCAGTCCGGCTTCGGCCGGACCGGCAAACTGTTCGCCATGGAGCATTACGCCGTCATCCCGGACCTGGTGACGATGGCCAAGAGCCTGGCGGGCGGCTTTCCGCTGTCCGCCGTAACCGGCCGCGCTGATCTCATGGATGCGGCCGCCGAGGGCGGCCTTGGCGGTACCTACGGCGGCAACCCGCTGGCAGTGGCCGCGGCGCTGGCGGTGCTCGATGTCATTGCCGAGGAGAAGCTGCTGGAACGCGCCGACCGGCTCGGGGCGCGACTGAGGGATCTCCTGGACCGGCTTAAGCCCGTTGTGCCGGAAATTGCCGAGGTGCGGGGGCTCGGTGCCATGCTTGCCGTTGAATTCACTCACCCCGCCGACGGTAAGGCCCATCCGGCGTTCGCCCGCCGGGTCCAGGCCGATGCGCTAGGATCCGGCCTGGTGCTGCTGACCTGCGGGACGCATTCGAACGCGCTACGCTTCCTGATGCCGCTGACGATCCAGGACGAGGTGTTCAACGAAGGGCTGCTGATGCTGGAGCGTGCCCTCAGGGATATCTAATTCACCGGCGAAGCCCGGCCGGCGCAAGGTAATATGTCCGCATGGATTACCTGTTCTCCGCCGAGGCTGGCCTGCTGGGCGTGTTCGTTGCCAGTTTCCTGTCCGCCACCCTGTTGCCGGGCGGCTCCGAGGCGGTTCTATTCGCCGTGGTGCGTCTGCATCCCGAGCAGACCAGCGCCGCCCTGGTGCTGGCGACGCTCGGCAACACCCTCGGCGGCATGAGCACTTACCTGCTGGCCCGCCTGCTGCCGCAACGCGAGTTGCCGGCCCGCCTGGCCATGGTGAAACGCTATGGCGCGGTCGCCCTGGTCCTGGCCTGGGCGCCACTGATCGGCGACGCGCTGTGCGCCGCCGCCGGCTGGCTGCGGCTCAACTGGCTAAGCTGCATGCTGTGGATGGCGCTGGGAAAATTCGGCCGCTATGTACTGGTGGTTACCGGCGCCGGAATCTTCTAGACCACGAAGCGATCCACCGCCTGCTTCAGCGTCACCGCCAGTTCCTCCAGATGGCGGGCGGACTGGGCGGTTTCGTTGGCCAGGCTGCCGTTTCGTTCCGCCTTCTGGGCGATGACCTCGACGTCCTGCGCCAGCTGGGTTGCCGCCGTGCTCTGTTCGCGCAAGGCGGAGGAAATCTCGTCAACCGACGCCTTGACCTTGTTGGTGCTCGTTTCGATGTTGGCCATGGCAACGCCGGAGTGGGTTGCCATCTCCACGCCCTTCTGAACCTGCCCGACACTGAACTCCATTCCAGAGACGGAGCGTTGGGTGCTCAACCGGATTTCTTCTATGGTGTTGGTAATTTCGTGAGTGGCCGATGCCGTGCGTTCCGCAAGCTTGCGCACCTCGTCGGCCACGACCGCGAAACCCCGCCCCTGTTCGCCGGCGCGCGCGGCTTCGATCGCGGCGTTGAGCGCCAACAGGTTGGTCTGGTCGGCAATTTCCTTGATCACATTGGCAACGCCGGAAATTTGCACGGATTTTTCTTCGAGGGTGGTAATCGCCGCCGATGAAGCGTTGACGGATTCCGAAATCTTTTGCATTTCGTCAATCGCCTCGCTAACCGCCTGGTGTCCTTGTCCGGAAAGTCCGCCGGCTTCCGTCGCCATCTCGTGGGCGCGGTCGGAGTTGTCGGCGACTTGCTGGATGCTGACAGTAACTTCTTCGAGCGATGCCGCCATGGATGCGGTGGCGTCGCTTTGCTGGCTGGAACTGGTGGTCAATTCGCTGGCCGCCGAGGAAAGTTGATGGGAAGTGGCCATCACTCGCTCGGCGCTGAGCTTGACGTCGCGCACCACCGATTGCAGTTTGTCCATGAAGGTGTTGAATATTCCCGACGTTCTGCCGATCTCGTCGTTGCGCTCGACCGTCAGCCGGCGCGTCAAATCGCCTTCCCCCTCGGCAATCTCCCGCAGGCTATGCGACAACTTCGCCAGGGGAGCACTGACCGCGCGATCGACGAATAGGTAGATAAACCCGATCAGGACGATCGCCACGCCCAGGGCCGCCACGATGAACTTCAGGCTGGCGTCGCGGATGGCGTCGTTGATCTTGTTCAACGAGATGTTCATGCTCACCACGCCGAGCACCGCCCCGTCCGGCGCGCCGTGACACTTGGTGCAGTCCTTGCCGAGGTAGTTCTTCTCATTGGTCGACGGAATCACCGCCCGCAGAATATCCCCCTGGGCACTCTTGCTCACCTGGAAATAGGGCTTGCCACTGGTCAATACCTGCTGCTCGATGGCGTCGGGCATTCTGTCGCTGGCGGTTCGATCGAATTCCTTGTCGATTTCGGCGCCCTTGACGGTATGAAGCTCGGTGATGTTCTCCGATTTCTGTATTTGATCCAGATAGATGTTCCGCTTGTCCATCTTCTCGATGATCATCAAGGCGGTCAGGGAGGCGATGGTCATCTGATTGACGCTCACCGCGAAATCCTTCGCCTGCTTGATGCCCATTTCCTGTTGCTGCGCCGTCACCCACCAGATGATGGCCGACCAGGAGATGATCATCATGACCGTGATGCCTAGCACCAGGCGTACCCAAATTTTTGAATCTTTCAGGAAATTCATGGAGATGCCCTCTTGATCGAAATTCTTTGCGCACCGCCTCGAACTTGAGTCCGAAGGGGATTGAAGGATGCAGTGCTGCGTCCCTGACTTTGCCGATTGACTACCATTGTCGGATTCATGGCCTTGCACTGTTGGCGGCGGATATTATCCTAGCATGAGGAATGCCGCCTGTTGACGTAAGTCATGGCCAAAGCGCTTTGGTGCCTTTGGCGATCGCCGCATTGGGCGGGATTGCGGCCGGCTGTCTTAATCCCGGCTCATCGTCAGGGACATCCCGCCGTCAGCGCGGAACTCAGGTAGCTGCCGGCATCTCCCAGATCAACCAGTCCGTCACTGGTCTTGGCGTCGAGAAAATACACATGCCGCCGGTTGTCGGTGGTAGATAGCGCGACGCCCACATAGACATCGGCGGGGGGATAGTAGCGGTAGTCGAAACCCGCCGCCCGGATCGATAGGGTTCTCGGCGCGAGCAGCGCCGGCAATAGCGTTTCACCCCAGCCGAATATGCAGTCCGCATCGCTGGTGATGGGATAGGCAAGATAGGTGGCAATATTTGCGAGGTCGGCATCCGTCAGGGCAGCCAGAAATTTCATGGCCGGGTTGGTCTGAATCTGTAGTCGGATCAGATCCGGCCGGTTCGCCGCCACCAGGTTATCGATCTTCAGGCCGTTGGGCGGCGTGCCGTGGCAACCGACGCAATTGCTGGTGTAGAGCGCCTGGCCGGCGTCGATGCTGACCGCCGCGCAAGCCTGGCTGCCGATCGCGCCGGCCACCAATACAGCCGCAAGGACGAGGCCGGGGGCGGCGCGGCGACCGAAATATCCATCTCGCCGCATCGCCAGGTTCGAGCGATCAGACAAAGCCGAGATTCGAGGATGAAAAGCGCGCGAGATTGGGCAGGACCGTTGCCAGATCTCCCGCCGCCACGCCCAGCCAGCTCGCCAGCGTCGCCGCGTATTGATCCACTGCCGTGGTCGGCACCCAGCGGCCGCCGCCGTCGGCATCGTCCGGGCCGTTCAAGGCCAGGGTCGGGAACAGGCCGTAAATGTCGCCGCCCTTGACGGCGCCCCCCAGCACCAGGTGATGGTTGCCCCAGGCGTGATCGGTCCCGGTCGAGTTGGGCTTGAGGGTGCGGGCGAAATCCGACAGGGTAAAGCTCGTCACCTTGTCGGCCACGCCAAGGGCCACGGTGGCGTTATAGAAAGCCAGCATGGCAGGGGCCAATTGACCGAATAGCGTCTGCTGCACGTCGAGCTGCTTGCTGTGGGTATCGAAGCCATTCAAGGCGACATAGAACACCTGACGTTTGAGACCGGTCGTTGTTCGCGCCTCGATCATTTTGGCAGCCAACAGGAGCTGGGTGGCGATGCCAGAGCTCAGTCCGGCGAATGCCGTCGCCAGCGTCGCGCTGGTAGTTTGAACGATGGGGTTGACCAGCGCGCTGCTGGCAATCGCCTGGCTGACGACATTGCCGGCCGCCTCGACCAGGACGTTGCCGCGATCCAGTCCGAGCACCTGCGCCAGGCCGCTGTTGCGCGCCTTGGCAGCCGCGCTGGTGCCGTTGTCCCGCAGGCCGAAGCTGCCGCTGGTCGGGATCACCAGCGGCGCAGTTTGTCTTCCGTTGTTGAAGCGGCTGGAGCCGGCCAGCGACATCAGCGCCGGGACGCTCACCTGCCCGTTATGGGCCAGCACCGCATCGGCGATGCGGCCGCCCCAACCGGTCGCCGACAGCCCCGCCGATTCGGCGCTCTGCCACTGGCCTTGCTGATCCGAATGGGAGAACAGACTAAGCGGCCGCTGTTTAGTCTTGGCGCGATATTCCGCCGCGGTCATCGGGGTAACCAGGGTTCCCACGTTGGCGACTGCGGCGAGTTTGCCCTGCGAGTAAAGCGGCGCAATCGGCGCCAGCGCCGGGTGCAGCGCATATCCGCTGCCGCCCTGGCCGGCGGCGGCGCCGAGGCTGGCGAGGTCGGTGGCGGACAATGCCAGGGCGCCGCGGGCGCTGGCATAAGCCGCGTAGACGCTGCCGTCGGTCGGAATCAGCATATTGTTGCCGTCGTTGCCACCGTAGAGAAAGATGCAGACCAGGGCGCGATAGTCGTCGCCCGTCGCCGCTGCCGCCAGCGCCGGCATCCATCCCCATGGCGCGGCGCCGGCCGCCAGGGCGGCGGTCTTGAGAAAATCCCTTCTTGAGTAACTCATATCAACGCTCCACCAGGAACTGCGGCAAGTTGGCAACCAGGTAAAGCGCCGTCTGCGCCCGCGACTTGGGGTCGCTGGAAGCCGCCGTGACGCTGGCGATGAGCTGGCTGCGGGTCTCGGGCGCCATGGTGCCGTGCAACAGCAGCATGTTGAGGCGGTCGACGAGCGCCGCCGGATCCGCCGCCAGGGTCATGTAGGGCGTCAGGTCGAGGTAGGTGCCCGTCGCACCCGTCACCGTGGCTGCCGGCTGGGCCGCGTAGACAATGTTGCCGGTCGCCGTTCCGGACAGGGCGCTGTAAAGAAAATTGGCTCGCGCCAGGGCGGTCGAGGTGTTCTGAATGCCGAACTCGGGTGCCGCCTCGCCGCTGGTGAGGCCGTAATCCGCCGGGTAGTAGTTGAACACGGTGTCCGGATAGAACACGTTCTGGCCCATTTCGCTGCTGCGATCCTTGAGCCATACGCCGTCGCTGACGCCGCCCAGGGTCCGATAGAAGTGGGCGATGAACAGCGCGGGCTCGCGCAGATGGCCGTAAGCGCCGTCGCCGTACATGCCGCCGCGCGCCTCCGGGTCCAGCAGGATGGCGCTGATCACCGCCTGCATGTCGCCGCGCACGCCGTTGCCGTTATCGTTGAAGGCGGCGGCCACGCGGCCGACGTAGGCGGCGCTCGGGTTGCTGGTCACCAGGTGCTGGATCAACTGTTTGCCGATGAACGGCCCGACATTGGGATGCATGAACACCGTGTGGATGGCGGTGGCCAGGTCGGCGGCGGCGGTCTGCCCGGCCGGCAACATGGTGGAGTCCAGCAATTGCTTGGCGGTGGTATCGTGATTCTTCTCCACGGCAATCATGTCGGCGCCATAGTAGATCGGATTGAACGACTGTGAGGTCGCCCCCGGCAGCGGCGCGTAGGTCCAGCCCGTCAGCGCCTTGGCAAATCCCTTGATGACGTTCTCGTCGTAACTGGGGATGGCGATGCCGTTGGCATCAGTGTGCACCGAGCCGTCGGGGTTGAGCTGATACAAGCCGATCGAGAATAGTTGCAATAGTTCCCGCGCATAGTTCTCGTTGGGTTGCTGGCTGGCATTGACGGCCTTGGGATTGTTGACCATGTCGAGATAGTTGCCCATCGCCGGCGACAAGGTGATCCTGGTCAGGATGGTCTCATAGTTACCGAAGGCGTTGTCCAGGAGCATATGCTGGTAGGGCACGAAGGCACTCGGTTTGGCGAGCGAAGACTCCATCCCCGAGATCACCAGGATCTGCGACAGGGCGAAGGCCACCCGCTGGCGCAACTGGTCCGGCGCTGAAATGGCGTTCTGGAAGAACTGGCGCTGCACCTGATAAAGCGAATAGTGGTCGCGCGCGCAAATGGATGCCGCGCTGCTGGCGTTGCCGTCGCTGGTGCAGGATGCCGCCCTCGATTCAGGATAATACGGCCACTCCGCGCCGCCGCCCGGCGGCACGTAGCCGGTTTTGGGCAGCGCAAACTGCTCCGCCAGCCAGCCCGCCAGGCCGCGCTGTTTGACCTCGGCGATGCTCGCGTCGGTGGGGCCGAACGTAGCCTGCTCCAGGAAACGCACGATATCTGCGTCCGCCGTGGCGCTGCACGGCAAGGCGGAGGCGCGCGGAATCCTGGCCGGCACCTGGTAGATGGTCCGGAACAGGCCGTTGTTCGACATATCGTCGGCATCCCTGCCGTAGCCGGCGTAGATCGATGCGCATTCGAGGGCCGATATGTCCGCGTTCGCCAACAACGGGATCGCATGGGGGCTCAGTGTGCCGGCAGCCGCGCTCGGCAGGTTGACGCCATCGAAGGGCACCCAGCCGCCAGGGGATAGAAAGATCAGGCTGCCCCCATACGCCGCGGCGACATAATAGAAACCCGGCAAGCCGATATCCGCCGCGGCCGGCGAAATGCTGGCCGACAAGGTGAGTGCGTCTGGCGTACCCGCATAATCGCCCTTGGCATCGAAGCGATCGGCCCGGCCAGCCGCAAAGGCGGGCCAGCAAACCGTCGCGAAGACCAGGACAACAATAAACCGCATCATTCTCATCAACGCTCCCAAGCGTCCGGGCGTGTCGGCGAGCGACCGCCCTCCAAGATGACAATCATAACCATGGCCCATTTCAAGCAAGTGACGCACGGATACCTGCCATGCCACAAAATACGTCGTATGCATTCCGGCGGCTGTGACGCGGTTCACACGGCGGATGAAAGAGTTTGTTGTTGTCGCGTCGATTACCGCTACTCCGCATGCAAACCGAATTGCAGGGCGGCGAGCCTGGCGTACAGCCCGTCTTCGCGGATCAGGCTGTCGTGGGTGCCGCTGGCGACGATGTGGCCGTTATCCATGACGATGATCCGGTCGGCCTTGCGCACCGTCGCCAGGCGGTGGGCGATGACCAGTGTGGTGCGCCCTTCGACCAGGTGTTCCAGGGCGGTCTGCACCAGCCGCTCGCTTTCGGCGTCGAGGGCGCTGGTGGCTTCGTCGAGCAGCATCAGCGGCGGGTTCTTCAGGATGGCGCGGGCGATGGCGATGCGCTGGCGCTGTCCGCCCGACAGGCGCACACCGCGCTCGCCGAGAAAACTGCGATAACCTTCGGGCAGGCGTTCGATGAACTCGTCGGCCACCGCGGCGCGGGCTGCCGCCCTCACCTCCTCGTCGCTGGCGTCGGCGCGGCCATAGCGGATGTTCTCCATGGCATCGGCGGAAAACAACACCGTGTCCTGCGGCACGATGCCGATGCGGCGCCGCACCTCGAACGGATCGGCTTGCGCCAGATCGACGCCGTCGAGGACGATGCGTCCCTGCTGCGGATCGTAGAAGCGCAGCAGCAACTGGAACAGGGTGCTCTTGCCGGCGCCGGACGGGCCGACCAGCGCAACCGTCTCGCCAGCGCGCACTTGCAGCGAGAAATCCGCCAGCGACGGATGATCCGGTCGAGACGGATAGTGGAAAGTCACCTGCTCCATGCTGATTTCGCCGCGCGGCGCGGGCAGCGCCAGCGGTTGCGCCACGACGACGATGTCGGGCTTGGCCGCCAGCAGCTCCATCAGGCGCTCGGTGGCGCCGGCGGCGCGCTGCACGTCGCCCCACACTTCGGACAGGGCGCCGATGCTGCTGGCCACCATCACCGCGTAGAGCACGAACTGGCTCAACTCCCCCGCGCTCATGCCGCCGTCCAGCACCGCGTGCGCGCCCAACCACAGCACCAGGACAATCGCCCCGAACACCATGACGATGATGATCACTGTGAGCATGGCGCGCATGGTGATGCGCCGCAAGGCGGTGCGGAAGGAGGATTCCACCGACTCGTCGAAACGCGCCGTCTCCCGTGCTTCCTGGCTGAATGCCTGCACCGTGGTGACGGCGTTGAGTTTTTCGCCGGCCAGCGCGCTGGAATCGGCCACCCGGTCCTGGCTGTCGCGCGACAATCGCCGCACCTGGCGGCCGAACAGGATGATGGGCAGAACCACCGTCAGCAGCAGGGCCAGCGTATAGCCGGTCAGGCGCGGGCTGGTGAAACCCATCATCACCAACCCGCCGGCCAGCATCAGCGTGCTGCGCAAGGCCATCGACATGCTGGTGCCGACCACCACCTGGATCAGCGTGGTGTCGGTGGTCAAGCGCGACAGCACCTCGCCGGTGCGGGTGACCTCGAAGAAGGCCGGGCTCATGCCGATGACATGGCGGTACACGGCGCTGCGGATGTCCGCCACCACCCGCTCGCCGAGCCACGACACCAGGTAGAAGCGCACCGCGACGAACAGGCCGAGCACCACCGCCACGACGAACAGGAACAGGAAATAGCGGTCGATATGCTCGGCGTTGGCGCGCGAGAAACCCAGGTCGATCATCTGCCGCACGGCGATCGGCAGCACCAGCGACGCGGCGGCGGCGATGGTCAGGGCGACGAAGGCCAGCGCCAGCCGGCCGCGGTAAGGCCGCAGGAAGCGGCCCAGACGGGCCAGGGGCGCCAGTTTGCCGGCAGGTGAGGAGTTGGACGAGTCTGGCATGGGTTGGGTGATCACCGGGGAACAACGGGCGCCGCCGGCCGACATGCCTACGCGGCACGTGCGCTGGCGCGTGGAAGGTTTTATCATAACGCAATGACAAGTGGAAGCGTCGCGCAGGTTCGCGCGCCATGTACCATCCACCATCCACCATCCACGCTACGGGACAAGCGCTTGCCCGAGATAGACGAGACGAACCTCTTGCAATGAACCGGTATTTCGGACTCGACCGCCCGTTTGTCTTCGTCGCCAGCAAGCTGCTGTATGCCTGGGTGCGTACCCATGTCCAGCCGCAGGACCTGTCCACGCTGGGCCTCGATCCGGCGAAGCCGGTGGTGTATGTCATGCAGCGGCGGTTCCTGTCGAACCTGCTGGTGCTGGCGCGCGAGACCAAGGCGCTGGGGCTGCCGCCGGCGCACGGGGTTCTGGCGGCAGGCGGTGTGCGCGAGGCGGTGTCGTTCTTCTTCCTGACCCGGCGCGAGCCGCTGCTGGGTTCACGGCGGGCGACCTATTCCGGCCTGCTGCGCCGCCTGGTGGCTCAAGCGCGGGCCCAGGACGGCTTCGAGGTGCAGATCGTTCCGGTGTCGATCCTGTGGGGCCGCGCCCCGGACAAGGCCAACTCGGTGTGGAAACTGCTGTTCTCCGACGGCTGGGCGGCGCGCGGCGAACTCAAGCAATTCTTCACCGTGCTGATCCACGGCCGCCAGACGCTGTTGCGTTTCAGCGAGCCGCTATCGCTGCGCCAGATCGTCGCCGAAGGGCTGGACGAGGAGCGCACGCTGAGGAAGCTCGCCCGAATCCTGCGCGTACACTTCCGCCGCCAGCGCGAAATGGCCATCGGCCCCGACCTCTCGCACCGCCGCAACCAGGTCGGCAAGCTGGTCGAGGCGCCAGCTGTCCGCGCCGCGGTCGAAGCCGAGGCCGCAGCCAAGGGCGGCGGCGCGGCGGCCCTGCAGCAAGCCCAGACTCAAGCGCGCGCCTATGCCTGGGAAATCGCCGCCGACTATTCCTATCCGGTCACGCTGATCCTCGCCCGTTTCCTGACCTGGCTGTGGACGCGCCTCTACGACGGCGTCGAGGTCGACAACTTCGACACCGTCAGCGGCGTCGCCGCCGACCACGAGATCGTCTATGTGCCCTGCCACCGCAGCCACATCGACTACCTGCTGCTCTCCTACCTGGTCTTCAACCGCGGCCTGATGGTGCCGCATATCGCCGCCGGGGAGAACCTCAACCTGCCGCTGCTCGGCGGCATCCTGCGGCGCGGCGGCGCCTTCTTCCTGCGCCGCTCCTTCAAGGGCAACAAGGTGTACGCGGCGGTGTTCAACGAATACCTGCACATGATGATCAGCAAGGGCTACGCCATCGAGTATTTCGTCGAAGGCGGGCGCAGCCGCACCGGCCGCCAGCTCGCCGCCAAGGCCGGCATGCTGGCGATGACGGTGAAGAGCTTCCTGCGCGATCCGGCCCGCCCCATCGTCTTCCTGCCGGTGTATATCGGCTATGAGAAGCTGTTCGAGGGGCGTACCTACATCGGCGAGCTGATGGGCCGGCCGAAGAAGCGGGAGTCGCTGCTGGACCTGTTGCTGACCCTGCGCGAGCTGAAGAGGAACTTCGGCAAGGTGCATGTGAATTTCGGCGAGCCGATCAAGCTTGCCGACATCCTGGCTGCCGAAAATCCCGGCTGGCGCGACCTCCCGGTTGCCGCCGAGTCCCGTCCTGACTGGCTGAACGCCGGCATTGAACGCCTGATGCTCAAGATAACCGAAGGCTTGAACAGCGCGGCGGTCGCCAACCCGGTCAACCTGCTCGGCCTGGCCTTGCTGGCCACGCCGCGCCTGGCGATGGACGAGCGGCAACTGATGCGCCAGCTCGATGCCTACCGCCGCCTGGCGCTCGCTGCGCCCTATGCCGGGCGCAGCCGGGTGACGCCGCTGGACGGCGCGGCCATCGTCGCCTACTGCGAGAAGCTCAACATCGTCCAGCGCCACGCCCATCCGCTCGGCGACGTGCTGCATTTTGCCGCCGAGGAAGCGGTGCTGGCGACCTACACCCGCAACAACATCCTCCACCTGTACGCCCTGCCGGCCCTGCTCGCCTGCCTGTATGCGCGCAATGCCGCGCTGAGCCGCGAGCAGTTGCTGCGCGTCGCCCACACCATTTACCCCTTCCTGCGATCCGAACTGTTCCTGCGCTGGACCGAAAGCGAACTCGACGCGGCGCTGGACGCCCATCAGGAGGCGCTCGCCGCTTTGGGCTGGCTGGAGCGTAGCGAGGGCGTTAGCGAACCGGCCAGATACGCCGCTCCCGCTTTCAACAGCGAGGCCTACGCCCAGTTGGCTTTGCTCGGCCAGGCGCTGCGGCCGACGTTGATCCGCTATTTCATCACCCTGGGATTGCTGACCCAGCAGGGCTCGGGCGTCATGACGCCGGCCGCGCTGGCGGACCTGTGCCGGCTGCTGGCGCAGCGCCTGACCCTGCTGCGCGAGTTCAACGCCCCGGAGTTCTTCGACCAGGCCATCTTCCATGCCTTCATCGCCACCCTGCGGTCCAACGGCCAGGTCGAGTTGCGCGAAGACGGCAAGCTGCATTTCGGCGAGCGGCTCGAAGCCGAGGCCGGCGAAGCGCGCTTTATCCTGCCACCGGACGTGCGCCAGACGATATTCTCGATGACGCGGCTGGATGCCGGGAGGTTGGCCGGCGTAGCGGCGAAATGAGAGAATGCCGGCGTCCCTAACTCGCATCGTCGTCAGACCACCCTCGTACCCCAGATCCAACGGCGGGCACTAGTGCCATGAAATCGTTCAAAAACAGGGTTTGCGCCCCCACCCCCAACCCCCGCCCGGGCGGGGGCTACAAGTTGCTCGCTGCGCTCGTGGATTACGGGGCGCTTCGTAACGGCATTTCAAGTTAAGACCACGGAGTTGACGATGTTCACCAAAGCCACTTTCAAATTCCTCGACGAACTGGCAGCCAACAATGAGCGGGCATGGTTCGAAGCCAACAAGCCGCGCTATGAGTCCCTGGTGCGCGAACCGGCGCTCGAGTTCATCGAGGCCATGGGTCCGGTCCTGGGAAAATTCGCCCCCCATTTCCGCGCGGAACCGCGCAAGGTGGGCGGTTCGCTGATGCGGGTGTTCCGCGACACGCGCTTCTCGCGCGACAAGACCCCGTACAAGACCAACATCGGCATCCAGTTCCGCCACGCCCTGGGCAAGGACGTACATGCGCCGGGCTTCTACCTGCACGTCGCGCGCGACGAGTGCTTCCTCGGCGCCGGCTGCTGGCACCCCGAGGCCGACGCGCTGGGCCGCATCCGCGACCTCGTCGCCGCCAAGCCCGAGCGCTGGTTCGCCGCGCGCGACGACAGGAAATTCGCGGTGCACTGGTCGCTCGCCGGCGACAGCCTGACGCGCCCGCCACGCGGCTATGCCGCCGATCATGCGGCGATCGAGGATTTGAAGCGCAAGGACTTCATCGGCCTGGCGTCCCTGTCCGCCGCCGAGGTCGTCGCGCCCGGACTGGTCAAGCTCGCCGGCGCGCGCTTCGCCACGGCCGCACCGCTGATGAATTTCCTGTGCGAGGCGCTCGGGGTGCAATATTGAGGTTGATCCCGCGAATTTCGGCCGCGACGCTATTGGTACTACCGGGGCAACCGCAGTATGATTGAATCGTTGGAGACAAGGCTCGTGCAACCAACGGGCAAAGACTTTCGGCCCTTGACGATAGGTTGTTGCACTTCCGGTTTGGGGCGTTCACACACCTTCTCGAAGCCACCGCATGCCATCCTTCCAGAAAATTGAAGACGGCGACATTGAAGTAGGCGTACCGCTGAAGCGGCCGGTCTACGACAAGCACGGCACCCTGCTGATCAAGGTGGGAGGAACTATCGGATCCGCCCAGCAGTTGAGCATACTGCTCGACAAGGAAATTTTCTTCGTCGCCGACGAGGGCAAGACTCCGGATGCGACGCCAGCGGCCGAGGAGGAAGACGGCGAGACCAGCGTGTTCGCCATCCTCGATGCGGCCAAGGAAAAGCTGACGCGAATCTTCGACCTGCTGCGCCAGGGCCGGACCCACGACGACTTCGTGACTCGCATCAAGAACATCGCCAGCGCCGTTCAGAAGGCCTGCGCGCTGGATGCCGACGCCGCCCTGGCCAATCTCCAGCTCGAACTCGATGCGCCCTACGCGGTGGTTCACCACCTACAGGCGGCCATCCTCTGCGAGCTCACCGGCAAGAAACTCGGCGTCAAGGACGAGTCTCGTCGCAAGCTGGTCAAGGCGGCCCTCACCCGGGACATCGATCTCATGGATATCCAGCATGTGCTCGACAAGCAAACCATCCCGCTATCCGACAAGCACATCGAGAGAATTCAGAAACATCCGGCGAGCAGTTCCGCCAGGCTCAGGGAACTGGGCGTGAGCGACAAGACCTGGCTCGATGCCGTGGATCACCACCACGAACGCCTGGACGGCTCGGGCTACCCGGACCACCTGTCCGGCAATGCGATTGGCATCCCGGCCCGGCTGCTGGCCATCACCGACATCTACAGCGCGATGATTCGCGACCGCGCCAACCGCCGGGCGATATTGCCGAAGGAGGCGCTGCGCAAGCTGATGCTGGAGCACAAGGGAAAAATCGACGAACGCCTGACCCAAGTGTTGATCAAGGAGATCGGCATCTACCCGCCCGGCGTTCTGGTGCAACTGGCCAGCAAGGAAATTGCGGTGGTCAAGAGCCGCGGCAACGACGGGCTCCATCCACTCGTCTATGCCTTCATCGACGCGGCGGGCATGCCCATGCGCAGCCCCTATGCATGCGACACGACGCGGCCGGAGTTCCAGGTCAAGGGCATGGTGCCCACCACCGAATTCCGCGCCAGCATACCTACATTGCGCAATATCTGGCAGAACTCACAACCCTAGTGCAGGTATCCTGAACAGCCTAAGGTCGCAGTTGCCGGGTGTTGTTCAGGTCCGGAACCTGGCGATGCTGGCGCGCAGGCGTTCGGCGAGCTGTTCCATGTCGGCCGCAGTCACCGAGGTTTGTTGCGCTTGAGCGTTGTTCCGCTCGGCCTGATCGGCGATATGCGCGACGTTGGTGGCAATGTCCTGCGCCGCCGCCGTTTGTTCGCGTAGCGCCTCCGAAATCCCGATCACCGCCGCGTCTACCCTGGCCGCACTCGATTTGATTTCAGTGATGCTGGCGCCCGCCTTGTTGGCCAGTTCAACGCCCTCTTCGACTTGCTGTACGCCAAGATTCATGCTCTCGACTGCGTTGTTGGCACCGGCTTGAATATGTTCGACCATCCCGGCGATCTCCTGGGTAGACTGCGTCGTGCGCTCGGCAAGCTTCCTCACTTCGTCGGCGACGACGGCGAAGCCGCGCCCCTGCTCGCCTGCGCGCGCCGCCTCGATGGCCGCGTTCAGTGCCAGGAGGTTGGTCTGCTCGGCTATCTCGCGGATGACATTGACGATGCTGGTGATTTGGCGGGACTGGTCGCCCAATTGCACCACGACGGTCGACGATCCGCGCACCGTGTCGGCGATGCTAGCCATGCCGTGAATCGCCGCATCGATCACGGACGCGCCGCTGCTTGAAATTTCACCTGAATTCTCGGCCATGGTGCGCGCGTCCTGGGCGTTATTCGAAACCACGTCGATGCTGACGGTCATCTCTTCCACGGCCGCGGCCATCGAAGCCGCCGCATCGCTTTGCTCGCCCGAGCCTTTGGCAACCTCCTGCGAGGCCGTCGCCAGCAGGCGCACGTCGTCCGTCAGCGTGACGATGCCCTGGTTGACCTCGCCGATCATGTCGCGCAAGTGCTCGCACATCTCATTGGTCGCGCTCAACAGGCGCCCGACCTCGTCATTGCTCGTGACCTGGGCCGACACCGTCAGATCCCCTTCGGCGATCCGCCGGGTAACCGCCAGAGCCTCGCCCAGCGGCCGCCCAACCCAATGCCTCGTGGCAAAGAACACCGCGATCACCAATGCCGCCGCAACCAACACACCGGCGCCCGCAAGCTGCCACTGGACCCAGCGCACGTCGCGCACGAATTCGTCCGTATAGCTTCCCGAGCCGATCAGCCAACCCCATTTGTCGTAGGTATTGACCACCGTTACCTTCTGCCGCGGCGAAGTCTCCCCGCGTTCGGGGTTGGCCCAGTCGTAGCGGATGGTGCCGTTTTTCATCTCCAGCATTTCCTTGACGAACAGACGTCCGTTGCTGTCCTTGGCGCCGGAGAGATTCTTGCCCTCGGCCGCGGGATGGATGACCGCCAGTCCCGGTTCTTTCGCCGCGTCGAGCGCGAAGACGTAACCGGTTTCACCGACCTTGAGAGCGAGGATCTTCTTCTTCAACGCCAGCAGGCCGTCGGTGAAGTCGATGCCGATGAACGAAATGCCGATGACCTGTCCCGCCTCGTCCTTGAGCGGCGTGTAGCGAGTCATGTAGTCGCGGCCGAAGAGCTTGGCGCGCCCGATATAGGAATTGCCGGCGACCATCGCGGCAAAGGCCGGATGATTGTTCCCCAATTGCGTGCCAAGCGCGCGTTCGCCGTTTTCCTTTTTCAAGGACGTGGCGACCCGATAGAAGTCGTCGCCCTTGCGAACGAACACGGTAGCGATACCTTTGGTTGCGGCAGTAAAGGTGTCGACCACCGCCAGGTTGTTGTTGAGCGTAATGTCCCCGCCGCGCAGCGCGGGAAAGCTGGCGTCTGCGGTCTGGATCGGGCGTGCGGCGTCGACACTGAGGTGTCGGGGAAGGCTCGCGGTAAACTGCGCGCCCAGCATGTCCGCGGATCGCTCCAGAGCGGAAGCATAGGCGTCGACCATATCGATCACCTGGCCGTTCGCTCGCCGCAGGTCGCTCAGGCTGCGCTCTTCCAGCTGCTTGCCCAACCACACACTTAGGCCGACGCCCGCGGCGCCGAGTACCGCGACAATAGCCACGATGACGACGATATTGAGCTTGGTGGCGATCGACATGTCGCCAAAGCGGGCAGTGACGGTATTCACGCTGAAGGTCTCCGATAGGTCTTGAATACTGGGTTGGCTTGCATCTCCGTGGCAGCAATCCCACATTAAATTGCTGCATTGCGGCAATTCTACGCCCGGCGCGATATGATTGCCTTCCGAGCCGAGTCCATCTAACTATTGGTGATCTATTGCGCGTATCCGAAAATGCCGCCCATCCGGATCTTTGAAAATGGCAAATAGAAATATCCCGGTCAATCGCGACGTGCTCTTCGGCGTGGTGTTTGCGCTGCTTGCAGCCGTCGGCTTCTCGGCCAAGGCCGTCCTGGTCAAGCTGGCCTACTTCGATCGCGTGGATGCAATCACGCTGCTGGCATTGCGGATGCTGTTCTCGCTGCCGTTCTTTGCCGGCATCGCGCTCTGGGCCAGGCTGCGGCACGCCGAGCCGCTCAGCATGCACGACCGGATGCTGGTCCTGGCACTGGGCCTGACCGGCTACTATCTTTCCAGCTTTCTGGATTTTCTCGGACTCCAATACATCTCCGCCGGACTGGAGCGCCTGATCCTGTTCCTTTACCCGACGATGACGGTGGTGCTCTCGGCGCTGATCTACAAGCGGGCCATCGGCAAGAAGGTGGCAGTGGCCATGGTGTTGTGCTACTCGGGCATCGTGCTGGTGTTTGTCCACAACGCCGAGACCAATCAGGACGGCATGGTGCTCGGCGCGTCGCTGGTGTTTGCCAGCACCTTGTCGTACTCGGTCTATCTGGTGGGCGCCGGACACGCCATCGCCCGCATCGGCACGACGCGCTTCACCGCCTACGCCATGCTGGTGGCCAGCGCCGCCAGCCTGCTACAGTTCGGCGTAATGCGCCCGTTGAGCGCGCTCGACCTGCCGCCGCGTGTGTACCAACTGGCCATCGCCATGGCGATCTTTTCCACGGTGCTGCCGGCCTTCCTGCTGTCCTATGCCATCCGCCGCATCGGACCGGGTCGCGCATCGCTGATCGGTTCCATCGGTCCGATCAGCACCATTTATATGGCCTATGTATTCCTCAACGAGGGCGTCTCGCTGCTGCAAATCGCCGGGGCAGCGCTGGTGCTGGGCGGCGTACTGATCATTAGCGTGCCCGCCAGACGTGGGCGGGATGGGGCCGCGGCGGCGGAATGACTCGACACGCCGCTATCCGTTCCGTAATGCGTGGATTACCATCTACCGGGACAACAACATAGCGAGGACGGCCAGCCAGTCATGGAATCCGACGACGAATTCGCGCATTGGGCGAAGCTGTTTGCCAGTCATTACAGCGAAAGCAAACCACGCCCCGTCCTGGGCGAACAGTTGGCGCCCTCGTCCCGCGGCGTCCAATACACCGGCATCACTCCCGCCGCTGGTGAATTGTTGCGGGCCGTCGATGCCGGCGGCGTTCCCGCATTCGTCACCGGCAGTCTCAAGCAGATCGCCGAAGACAACGGGATCGCGGTCGGCGATCAGTGGACCCCGAATGAAATCATCGAAGCCATCAGAGAGAAGGCGAGCATCGACTCAACCGAGCGCCCTGTACCTCCCGACTGAGTCTTTCGCGATCGAAACCAATCAAAGCATCGGTGTCGCCAGATAGGCGGCGATGTCCGCCAGTTCCTGACTGATCAGGCGTGACAACGTTCCCATGCCGCCGATGTTTCCGTTGATGGCGCTCTGAATCGCCGCCGCATTATTGGCGCCGGCCAGCACGTTCATCAGCGATGGGACCGCGCCATGACAACTGCCGCAATTGCCCGCATATAACGTCTTGCCATTCGTCGCCGATACCGCCGCAGCCGGATTGGTCACTGCGATAGTCCGCGACACGGTCGCTGCGGCGGCATAGGTGGTGTTCCCGGCTTGAGTAGCGGTCATTGTGCAGTTACCCGCCGCCACGGCCGTCAGTGTGTTGCCACTTAAGGTACAGACCGCCGGTGTGGTCGAGGCGAGGGTGACCGCGAGACCCGAATCAGCGCTCGCCGACAAGGTCACAGGCACGCCGACGATCTGCGCACCGGGAGATACAAAGGTGATCGTCTGATTGGTCAGGGACGACACCGGCGGCGTGGTAGTCGGCGGCTGGGGAGTCGTTGAAGAAGGTTGAAGGTCATCGTCGTCGGATGTGTCGGACCGGTGCTTGATATGGTCCTCATCGGCCCGCGGCGGAATCACGCGCTTGTTGGTGTCGTCTCCGCCGCCTTCATCGTCGCCAGTGGCAGCACGCAACAGATGCTCGATCACATTTTCATGCTCAAGCACTTTCCCTGTGACACTGCAATTCGACTTGGCTGTGGTTCCGTCGAAAGTCTGGGTGGCCGATGTATAGGTTCCCTTCTTTGTGGAGGTACACGCCCGAGTCACGGTGGACCCATCGGCACGGACAATCGCCGTATTGACCGTCGAGGTGATGTCGATGGTGAAGCCCGTCGCGGTGGCCAGCAGCGTACCCGCGGTGGTATCCGTCCCGTCGAATTTGTCGCCGTTGCGAATAACGCAGGCCGACAAGGTTGTCGTCGTGTTGAGCGCGCCGGTTATCGGGTCGTAGCTGCCGGATATCACCCGCGAACCGCTGGCGGCACACCGCTCCGATGACTGAATGGAGTTGGCAGTTGCTTGAGTGGTGGCCGGCGAGGCCGTCGGTGTTGGATTTGTGTCGGTATCAGCAAACGCCATGCTGCTGAACAAAAGACCGCCAAAGACCAACGCCGTGGCTCGAATTGTTGAATGGATCATGGAAACCTCCGTCATTGTTTGCGGCTGCCATTCTGGCAACCTCTACCTCACAGCGCTGTGAGGCAGTTCACTTTCTTGCGTCATTTCTTCCCGCCGAGCATGTCGAGCGCAACCGCCTCGGCCGCCTTGATGCCGTCCACCGCCGCCGACAGAATCCCGCCGGCATAGCCGGCGCCCTCGCCGGCCGGATAGAGGCCGCGGGTGTTGATGCTTTGCAGGTTATCGCCGCGCCTGATGCGGATCGGCGAGGAGGTGCGGGTTTCCACCCCGGTCAGCACCGCATCGTCCATGGCGAATCCCCTGATCTGCTTGTCGAAAGCCGGCAGGGCTTCGCGCAACGCGGCGGCGACATAGTCCGGCAGGCAGGTGGAGAGATCGGTCCAATGCACGCCCGGCGTGTAGGAGGGGGCGACTTGCCCGGGCGCGATTGAGGGTCGGCCGGCAAGGAAGTCGCCGACGCGCTGTGCCGGCGCGGCGTAGCTGCCGCCGCCGGCGGCGAAGGCGCGCTCTTCCCAGTGGCGCTGGAAGTCCATGCCGGCCAGTGGGTTGTCGGGATAGCCGGGGTAATCGGCGGGCGTGATGTCGACGACGAGGCCGCTGTTGGCGTTGCGTTCATTGCGCGAATACTGGCTCATGCCGTTGGTGACCACCCCGCCCAGCTCGGACGCCGCCGCCACCACGGTGCCGCCTGGACACATGCAGAAGCTGTACACCGAGCGGCCGTTGGCGCAATGATGCACCAGCTTGTAGTCGGCCGCGCCGAGCAGCGGATGACCGGCGAATTTGCCGAAACGCGCGTGATCGATCAGTGACTGCGGGTGCTCGATGCGCACCCCGATGGAGAAGGGCTTGGCCTCGATGAAGACGCCACGCCGCCGGAGCATGCGAAAAGTGTCGCGGGCGCTGTGGCCGACCGCCAGCACCACCTGTCCGGTGGCGATTTGTTCACCGCCTTCCAGCATTACGCCGCACACCTTTCCGTCCTCTATGAGCAGATCCTCCACCCGGCTGCGGAAGCGCACTTCGCCGCCGAGCGCCTGAATGCTGGCGCGCATGTGCTCCACCATTCCCACCAGGCGGAAGGTGCCGATGTGCGGCTTGCTGACGTAGAGGATTTCCGGCGGCGCGCCGGCGGCGACGAATTCCGTCAGCACCTTGCGGGCGCGGTGTTGTGGATCCTTGATGCCGCTGTGCAGCTTGCCGTCGGAAAACGTGCCGGCGCCGCCTTCGCCGAACTGGACGTTGGATTCCGGATCGAGCCGGCCCTTGCGCCACAGTCCCCAGGTGTCCTGGGTGCGTTCGCGCACCGGCTTGCCGCGTTCCAGCAGGATGGGGCGAAAACCCATCTGAGCCAGGATCAGGGCGGCGAACAGCCCGCAGGGGCCGCTGCCGATCACTATCGGACGCGGTATAGCGGCGGACCCTTCGGGCGCGCGAGCGACGAAATGGTAACTGGTATCCGGCGTGGGCGAGACATGGCGCTCGCCGCGCAGGCGTTCGAGCAGCGCGGTTTCGCCGCGCGCTTCGACATCCAGGGTGTAGGTCAGGACGATGTCCGACTTCTTGCGGGCGTCATAGGCGCGGCGGAACACCGTATAGCCGAGCAGGTCCACGGCGGCGATGCCGAGCCGCTTGAGAATGACGGCCGGCAGGGCTTCCGGCGGGTGATCGAGGGGCAGCCTGACTTCAGTCAATCGCAGCATGCGGGGAGTTTTTTCATTCGGTGGGATGTTCGCCATTCTATCCCGGCGCGGCTGACCGCAATTCTTTGCAGAGGTTGTTGGGTGCGGGTGAAGGTATTGATCGGCAGAGCGCAATGCCTGGGGAGTTCGCCCGCCCTCTCGGTGCGAAGGGCGCACATATCGGTCGATCGAACTCCCCAGGCATTGCTTTGATCCTCGTGCTTGTTTTTGACAAAACCGACCCCAGCCGAGTCACGCGCTGGCACGGGGTCTCGATTCGGCGATATGTGCGCTCCCCAGCACCGGGAGACGAAGCGAGACCCCGTGCCAGCGCCCGCACAAACGCTCATTCCGGTTCTTGTTTGAATTGCCGGAATTGGACTTACCGACCAATACTTTCAAATGCACCAGAGGTTGTTTGCCGGCCGTTCGCTATAATCACGGCAATGACCCAGAAAGTTTATATCCGCACCTTCGGCTGCCAGATGAACGAGTACGATTCGGCCAAGATGGCCGACGTGCTGGCCCAGCATGCCGGGGCCGCCGGCAGCGAGTCCACGGACACTCCCGACAACGCCGACATCATCCTCTTCAACACCTGCTCGGTGCGCGAAAACGCCCAGGAGAAGGTGTTCCACGATCTCGGCCGGGTGCGGCACCTCAAGCAACTCAATCCCAATCTGATGATCGCCGTCGGCGGCTGCGTGGCGAGCCAGGAAGGTGCGGCGATCCTGGCCCGCGCGCCGTATGTGGACGTCGTCTTCGGCCCGCAGACCCTCCACCGCCTGCCCCAGCTTCTCGCCGCGCGGCGCGCCAGCGGGCGCTCCCAGGTGGATATCTCGTTCCCGGAAATCGAGAAATTCGACGCCCTGCCGCCGGCGCGCAAGGAAGGCGCGACGGCCTTCGTCTCGATCATGGAAGGCTGTTCGAAATTTTGCAGCTTCTGCATCGTGCCCTACACCCGCGGCGAGGAAGTGTCGCGGCCGATCGCCGACGTGCTGACCGAAGTCGCGGTGCTGGCGGAGCAAGGCGTCAAGGAAGTGACCCTGCTCGGCCAGAACGTCAATGCCTATCGCGGCAAGCTGGATGCGGATTTGAACGAAGACGGACCGGATTGCGTCGACCTGGCCTTCCTGATCGAAACCGTCGCCGAAATGCCCGGCATCGAGCGCATCCGGTTCACCACCTCCCATCCGCGCGAAATGACCCAGCGCCTGATCGATGTCTACGCCAAGGTACCCAAGCTGGTCTCGCATCTGCATCTGCCGGTGCAATCCGGTTCCGACCGCGTCCTGGCGGCGATGAAGCGCGGCTACACCGCTCTCGAATACAAGAGCATCATCCGCCGGCTGCGCGCCGTCCGGCCCGACCTGTCGCTGTCCTCGGATTTCATCGTCGGCTTCCCCGGCGAGAGCGACGCGGATTTTGCGGCGACGCTGAAGCTGATCGACGAGGTCGGCTTCGACGGCAGCTTCAGTTTCCTCTACAGCGCGCGGCCCGGCACTCCGGCCGCCGAACTGGTCGACACCACGCCACGCGAAGTCAAGCAGGAACGCCTGCGGCAATTGCAGCAGCGCATCGAGGAACGGGCCAGCGCTTGCAGCGCCGCCATGGTCGGCAGCGTGCAGCGGCTGCTGGTCGAGGGCCCGGCGCGCAAGCACGCCGACGCCGGAGAACTGGCCGGCCGTAGCGACAACAACCGCGTGGTCAATTTCGCCGGGCCGAAGCGCCTGATCGGCGAGCTGGTCGATGTACGCATCAGCGCCGCGCTGGCGCATTCGCTACGCGGCGAAATTCTCCTACAGGAGGCCTGATTGAAACCATTGGACATCGTCCTCGACCCGCTCGACAACGAACGCCTGGCCAATCTCTGCGGGGCGCTCGACGAGAACCTGCGCCAGATCGAGACCGCCTACGACGTGGTGCTGGGGCGGCGCGGCGAACGCTTCCGGATAACCGGCGGAGCCGCGCAGAAGGCCGCCACGGCCTTGCGGCATTTCTACGAACTGTCCAAGGAACCGCTGTCCATCGACGAGATTCAGCTTGGCCTCATCGAACTGGCCCGTCTCAACGACGCCCGCAGCCAGGTGCTGCCGCCGACGCCCGGACTGCTGACGCGCAAGCCCGACCTGCACGGCCGCACGCCGCGCCAGGCCCAATACCTGCGCCAGATCCAGGAACACGACATCACATTCGGCATCGGCCCGGCCGGCACCGGCAAGACGTATCTGGCCGTCGCCAGCGCGGTCGATGCGCTGGAGCGCGACCATGCCAGCCGCATCGTCCTGACGCGGCCGGCGGTGGAGGCGGGCGAGCGCCTGGGCTTCCTGCCCGGTGACCTGTCGCAGAAAGTCGACCCTTACCTGCGCCCGCTCTACGACGCGCTCTACGACTTGATGGGCTTCGAGAAAGTGGGCAAGCTGTTCGAGCGCCAGGCCATCGAGATCGCGCCGCTCGCCTACATGCGCGGACGCACCCTCAACCATGCCTTCATCATTCTCGATGAGGCGCAGAACACCACGCCGGAACAGATGAAAATGTTCCTGACGCGCATCGGCATCGGCGCCAAGGCCGTCATCACCGGCGACGTCACCCAGATCGATCTGGCGCGCGGCCAGAAGAGCGGCCTGGTCGAGGCGCGCCACATCCTCGCCGAAGTGCGCGGCATCGCCTTCACCGATTTCCTCGCCGAGGATGTGGTGCGCCACCCGCTGGTGGCGCGCATTGTCGCGGCTTACGAGGCTCATGGCAAAACCAAGACCTAGGCGCTTGTCGCTGACGGTGCAATATGTTTGCAATGACGGTGCGCTACCCTCGCGGCCAAAGCTGCGCCGCTGGGTCGGCGCGGCGTGCGATGCCGAGGCAGCGATAGTTACGCTGCGCTTCGTCGACGCCGAGGAAGGCCGCATTCTCAACCGCGACTATCGCGGCAAGGGTAAGGAGAAGGACTACGCCACCAACGTGTTGTCGTTTCCCTACGAGCCGCCGCCCCAACTGGCCGGCGACCTGGTGCTGTGCGTGCCGGTGGTGCTGCGCGAAGCCGAGGAGCAGGGCAAGCCGGCCGGGGACCATTTCGCCCATCTGGTGGTACATGGTATGCTGCATTTACAGGGTTACGATCACCAAACCGATGCCGAAGCCAACTTGATGGAAACCAGGGAACGCCAGATTCTCGCCCGGCTCGGCATCGCCGATCCGTATTAACTCACATCGTTGTCAGACCACCCCCCGGTGCAATGAAATCGTTCAAAAGCAGTATCGACGCCCCGAAGGAAGTGGCCTTGGGCCACGCCCCCACCCCCAACCCCCGCCCAGGCGGGGGCTACAAACCGCTCGCTGCGCTCGTGGGTGACTGGTGCCCGCCTTTGGGGTCAGGGTACGGGGCGCTTCGCATTTCCTGCTAGACGCTCTTATGGAACCCGGAAGTCGACCTACGCTACTGGAACGCCTTTCCGCGCTGCTGACGCGCGCCCCCGAAGATCGCGAGGATCTTCTCGAACTGCTGCATTCCGCCTTCGAACGCAACCTGCTCGACGCCGACGCGCTGTCGATCATCGAAGGGGCGCTGGGCGTTTCCGACATGCAGGTGCGCGACATCATGGTGCCGCGCGCCCAGATGGACGTCATCGACATCGACCACACCCCTGAGAAGATCGCCGCCTATGTCATCGAGGCCGCCCACTCGCGCTTCCCGGCCATCGGCGAAAACCGCGACGACGTGCTCGGCATCCTGCTGGCCAAGGACTTGCTGCGCTATTTCGCCGGCATGGATTTCGACCTGCGCGACTCGCTGCGACCGGCGGTGTTCATCCCCGAATCCAAGCGCCTCAACGTGCTGCTGCGCGAATTCCGCGCTTCGCGCAACCACATGGCCATCGTCGTGGACGAGTACGGCGGCGTCGCCGGCCTGGTGACCATCGAGGACGTGCTGGAGCAGATCGTCGGCGACATCGACGACGAATACGATTTCGACGAGGCCGCCGACAATATCGTGCTCGACAACGCCGGCCGCTACCGGGTCAAGGCCACCACCGAAATCGCCGACTTCAACGAGGCCTTCAAGACCAGCTTCGCCGACGACGAGTTCGACACCCTCGGCGGCTTGGTAATCCACCACCTCGGCCGCCTGCCCAAGCGCGGCGAAACGGTGCAGATCGACGGCCTGCGCATCCAGGTGCTGCGCGCCGACAGCCGCCGCGTGCATACGTTGCTGGTCGATCCGCAGCGTTCCATTGCCCTGGATGAATAGAGCGGCTTTCGCCGCGCTGCTGTTGGGGGCCGCGACCGTCTGCGGCTTCGCGCCGTTGCGCTGGTTTCCGCTGCCGTTGCTCACCCTGGCGCTGCTGTTCGTATTGTGGCGCCATGTCCCCCAATCCCACCAGGGGACTACCTTCGGGGCGGGGGACCTCCTTCGGGGCGCCGCTCGCACTGCCTGGCTGGGGTGGCTGTGGGGTTTCGGTTGCTTTCTCGGCGGCGTCTCCTGGGTGTATGTCAGCATGCACGATGTCGGCGGTATGCCCGCGCCGATTGCCGCGCTGGCGACCCTGGCGCTGTGCGCCAGCCTGGCGCTCTATCCGGCGCTGGCTGGCTGGCTGTTTGCGCGATTCCGCTGTGGCGGAGCCTGGCGCGACGCCTTGCTCGCTGCCGGCGCCTGGACCCTCTGCGAATGGCTGCGCGGCTGGCTGCTGACCGGCTTCCCCTGGCTGGCCGTCGGTTATTCGCAAAGCCCGCCCAGCCCGCTCGCCGGCTATGCGGCGCTGCTGGGCGTGTATGGCGTCGGCCTGCTGGTGGCAGCGCTGGCGGCGCTGCTGGCTTTTTCCGGGCGCCGCCCGGGCAACGCGACCGGCGCCATCGTCGTGCTGGCGGTGCTGGCAGGCGGCTACGCGCTGCAACGCATCGCGTGGACCCAACCGGTCGGCGCGCCGCTGACGGTCAGCCTGCTCCAGGGCAATATTTCCCAGGACAGCAAATGGGATCCGGAATTTCTGCCGCACTCGCTGGACACCTATGCCAGGCTGGCACGCACCCATCCGGCGCAGTTGCGGGTGCTGCCGGAAACGGCGCTGCCGATGTTCCTCGACGACGTGCCCGAGGATTATCTGCGCGAGTTGATGGCCAACGGTCCGACGCTGTTTGGCGTCGCCCTGCATACCCGCACGCCGGATACTCCGGATGGCTACAGCAACGCCGCGGTAACGCTCTCCGCCGATGGACGGCTACAGTCCTATGCCAAATCGCACCTGGTGCCGTTCGGCGAATTTGTTCCGCCGGGCTTCGCCTGGTTCCTGGCGCTGATGCGCATGCCGATGTCGGATTTCAGCGCCGGGCCGGCATACCAGCCGCCGCTGGAAATCGCCGGACAGAGAATTGCGCCGAACATCTGCTACGAGGATCTGTTCGGCGAGGAAATCCTGCGCGCGCTGCCGGCAGCGACGCTGCTGGTCAATCTCTCCAACACCGCCTGGTTCGGCGATTCCCTGGCCCAGCCCCAGCATTTGCAGATCGCCCAGATGCGCGCCATGGAGACCGGCCGCACCATGCTGCGCGCCACCAATACCGGCATGACCGCGGCGGTGCGGCCCGATGGCACTATCCTGGCCGCGCTCCCGGCATTCACCGCCGACGCCTTGATGGTCGAGGTGAGCGGCTATACCGGCATGACGCCCTATGCGCACTGGGGCAATGCGCCCGCCTTGCTGCTGGTGGCCGGCGCACTGTTGCCGGCGCTGTGGCGGCGCCGAAGCCGATTGACGGCGGCGGACAGGGGTGGATAATTGCCACCTCTACTTAACCACCCGAAATATTAGGATTGCATTATGGCGAATGAGGATTGGCCCGAGAGCCGGAATCGTCTGCTGGAGGACATCGAAAAGTTCTCCCAGCTTGGGCCACCGTCGGTCGCCGCAGCAGCAGCGGCGCCTGCGCCGCGCCCCAATCCACCGCTTGCGCAACCCGCGCCTGCCGCGACGATCGCCGCTGCCGCTGGCGGCAATGCCAGCCCGGCATCCCCACCCCAGCCTGCCGCCCGGCCGAATCCGCCGGCCCCTGCTCAAGCGGCCGCTGCCACGCCCCCGGCTCCACCTCCACCGGCCGCCGCCAGCAGCCTGCTCGCCAACCTCAAGAAACAGGCGCTGTTGAAGCAGCAGACCGATACTCAGATCAACGCCCTGCAGACCGAGCAGATGCTGCGCATCCACGCGGCCCTCGGCATGGCCTACCAATATCTGAACGACCTGGTCCAGCAGCTCAACATCCTCAAGCCGCCTTACGCGAAAACCTATGCATTCTTCGGCGTCGCCGATTTCGACGGCATGACATGGCAGGAAGGGCGCGCCGACTTCCGCATGCAGGAAGGCGCATCGGACAACCGTTATTACAACCAGGTCACATTGCGCTATCGCCTGGCAGCCGACAAGAAATTCAGCGTGGTGCGCGAGAATCCGGCCCTGGAAAAGTTGCACAAGGCGCTGTTCGACAACGGCATCGTGTTCACCACGGAAGAGGTGCGCAACGATCGCAACCAGGTCGAGAAGGCCACCTTCACTTTTCCCGCCGAGGTCAAGGCGGGGCTGCTGCTCGCCGCCAACTACGAGACCGGCAAGCTGCTGCTGCGAACCCGCAACATCGAGCGCTTCGGCATCATGGAGTACGAATTGCTGCCCGAATCCGTCAATCAGGACGCGCTGGACCAGGTGGCCCAGTTGATCCTCGGCGAAAACAGCCGCGTCAACCAGTTGTTTAAGCGCACCGCTTAACTTTCATGATGCGCGGGCTGCGCCCCGAAGGAAGCCCCCTGGTGGGACGCCCCGAAGGAAGTCCCCTGGGGGGACGCCCCCGATCATGAAAGTTGGCGGCATTCCCATGGCCGAATTCGACTACATTGTCATCGGCGGCGGCGCAGGGGGTTGCGCCGTGGCGGGGCGGCTGTCGGAGGATCCGCAGGTGAGCGTGTGCCTGCTGGAAGCTGGCAAGCATGACGACCAGATGCTGATCAAGGTGCCGTTCTGCACGGCGCTGATGCTGCCCACCCGGATCAACAACTGGGCCTTCGAGACGGTTCCACAGCCGGGCCTCAACGGACGCCGCGGCTACCAGCCGCGCGGCAAGGCGCTCGGCGGTTCGAGCTCGATGAACGCGATGATCTATAACCGCGGCCATCGCTGGGATTATGACCACTGGGCGGCGCTCGGCAACAGCGGCTGGTCCTATCGGGAAGTGCTGCCGTATTTCAAGAAGTCGGAGCACAACGAGGATTTCCAGAACGAGTATCACGGCCAGGGCGGGCCGCTCAATGTCGCCAATTTGCGAAGCTTCAACCCGTTCCAGGAGATCTATCTCAAGGCCGCGCACCAGGCCGGATTCAAGCTGACGCATGATTTCAACGGCGCCGACCAGGAAGGCATCGGTATCCACCAGGTCACCCAGAAGAACGGAGAGCGCTGGAACGCCGCGCGCGCCTACCTGCACCCGCATCTG
>JBAYJH010000010.1:0-36595 GCA_041665185.1 Sterolibacterium sp. | reverse complement strand
TGAGCTTGGCGCGATACTGGTCGAATGTATTCATGGGGTTGGGCGGGGCAGCGGTGGCGCGCATCGGTTCAAAAGGAACATTTTCGCTGAATTTATTGCGGCAAATCGTTAGTATCCAGGCGCGGAAGCTCCAAGGGAAAGTGACGCTGTAGATCAGCAACTCCAACCCCGGTGGTCAGTCCAACGGTACATCCATTGCTTTTTAGAATTTCCAGCGTGTCGTCGTTATATCCACCATACGGATAGCACATTACCCAATCATCAGTTTTCGCGCCCAAACCCTCCAGAAATGCCAGGCTTTTTTTGATCTCTTCCATTTGCGTTTGGTGAGTTTCCAGATTGAGCCAAATATGGCGATATCCATGAGCGCCCACATACATACCGGCCTGAATCATCTCGGAAAGTTGCTTCGGAGAGATATACAAGTCCTCGGCGAAAGCGCGGGCATCTGTACTCACGTATTTCTCGAACAAGGCATCGGCGAAACGACTCCTCCATGTCTCTGGAAGCGCGTGTTGCAGCATGCGCTTCACGAATATAACCTCGGCCGGGTCAAAGCGATTGGGCTTGGCCAAGGCGATCCAAAGATCCTCAAACGATTTTCCGGTAGATTGGGTGAGATCGCTTTGAAGATAAAGGGACCGCATTTCGTCAACGACCACAGATACGTCGCCGGCACTGGCCAGAACAAAGTGGATCTTATTGACATCCAAGAGCTCGCGCTCTGCGACCGGTTTGACGGGCGGAAAAAACGCGCCTTCAATTCCACGAGAGAATAACTCCGGGAACACAAATTCGTAATGGTCGCGGTAGCCGTCATCAAAAGTAAGCCAGCATGCGTTAGGAGGCAGCGCCTTTGATGCCTTGATACACGCTATCAATTCGTTGGTAGGTAAGAAGGAATAATTGGCCTGAAGAAAATCTAACTGTCGTCTAAAGGCTGAGATGTCCAGACCATTTATGCGCGGGAAATCGGAATTCTGAAGGTCCCTGACATAGTGATACATGACAATCGTGAGGCCCCCCAACTTCAATCCCTCTTTGCCTCGATAACAAAGGAAGACGAGTAAGGCACGAACGCTTGTGAATTGATGAAGTCCCTGCTAACCAAATCCGCAAGCTCGGTATGCAGCATACTTAGTCGATCGTTCTTAAGTGATGTCAGGGGTAGCCCATGAAAGTGCACTGGAAAAATCCGCGTGGGCCGGAAGCCGTGCTTTCTTAGCCGGCCAATCAAGTCCGCCGGCGAAAATTGAAATCGTGTTTCAACCTTTATGCCGGTTTTCGGATGTGTCTCTGGATAGCTATATTCATAATCTAGTCCAGAAAGCTTCTCTATGGCTTCCGCCTGGCACGCGGAGGACTGCATGATTATCGATTCGTGCAACAACTTATCCATTGTGTTCAACCTGAGCTCTAGGGAAGAGAATTCATTCAGCGAATGGAGATTGAACAATCTGTTACGCGAACCTAGAACCAGTGCGCCATCATTCTTCAGGCCGATGCGAGCCAACTCTAGAAACTTATCCAGTTCAACCAAGGATATGTATTCAATGAATCCCTGGGCGCTAATTACATCGTAGGCATCCGCTGCTATGCCACTGCGAAAAATTGATGCGCAGTGGAACTCCGCATGGGTTCCGGCCTCCTGATTGTTTGATTTGCAGATGTCAATCATCGAAGTCGCATAGTCGACGCCAACCGCGCGCCATCCCCTTCGTGATGCCTCGATAACCAATTGGCCTGTGCCGCACCCCACGTCCAACAAGAGGCCGTCGACCGAAAAGCCCTTCATCACCTCCAGAACAGTATTGTGTCGGTTTTCAATGACGCTAAAGCCGGCTACGGACGCTTTTCCCTGCCAATCCATGGCATTCCGATTAAAGTATTTCAGAGTTTGTTCCTGCTGATCCATGAATTGCCCTTATCGTGAGTCTTCGATTGACTTTGCTCGAACGCCTATGCCCGGTCAGGCATTCATGCTGCTCTTGCGCCAGTTTTTCTCCAGAAATTCAGCACAAACCTCGCCGCGCCATGTAAGCAAGCGCGAAGCCATGCGAAACCAATCGTTGCAATTTTCAAGTTCGTTCGATGGAAAGCGAAGGGTCTTGGACAACGCTTGAACCGCAAGCAAATGGGCTTCCTTAAAGTCCTGCTGAAATTGGGTTGGCCTGTGATTGCTGGGAAGGTCCAGTTTTTCCTTTACCACGCTCGTGATTTCGTCTTCACTATTTTCGACTAATTGCCAATCGGGCGAGGACAAATGCTCTTTTGTTATCATCGCCGCACGTAGTAACCACTCCCGGATGGAAAGAAACCGCTGCTCCGATCGGGAGTAGACGCGCTTGAATATTGTAAGATCGCCAATGTTCGGGGGTAGAACATTGATCCAGGATGTCATGTTGGTTGACACAACTGGCTTGCCGAGCAGAAATGCGGTGTCGAGGATGCCCGTGCTGGTACCCACAAAGAAGAAACATTCCTTCAGTAGATAAACGTCCATGATGGCACTCCGCCCCGGGGAGTGCGCGTAGTCAATAACTTGTTCAAGAACTGGGAGTTTGGTCATCGTTGGGTCGCCCATTCGAACCACCCATCCTCCTCGCTTTGTAATCTCCTTAATTGCCCCCAGGTAGCGGGTAATATCGGCATTCCTAATATTGTCCCAATCTCCCCTATACCCACCCTCGCGCACATGTAGACAAACGAACCATGAGTCGCGCGGCAACCCCATACGATCGCGTTCAGCTACACACGCGTCGCCGTATTTCCTAGACAAGGAAAGGTCGAGTGGATTTGAAAATTGAATTTCCCAGCCCTGCCTCTGCGCCAAACCCCAATCAAATTGGATCTGTTCGGGGTTTGGACGCCAGAGAATGTCCTGTCCAGCGAGCGGCCTTACATAGTAGCCAGATAGATGGGAGCGGAAGACTTCGTACCACAGAATGAAGACAACCCTGGCAAGAACGAAATACAAGGTAAAGATGCTGCATAACAGAGTCGAAATTACGCCTCTATACTTCATGGCAAGCAGGTCAGATTCCAGATACAGAATAGCTGGCTCAGAGGTCCGCATCCTGAAGAGCCAAGGCATCTGGAATGGAAACAAGATGACAAGCTTCTTGCCCTCTCTCCGAGCCTTAAGCAAGCCAAAATAATAGTCTTCGGAGGCATTGCCAATCGCGTCGGGGTGGGGGCACAGGATGATTGTGTTGGTCAATCGACCCACCCAGGCCAAGAATCTATGATGTAACGAAAAATACTTACCCGTCAATTGACCCTCTGCCTTGTAACTCACTGCAAGAATTCCGCACTGGAGCGAAGAAACTGCGCTCCAAAACGGAGTCGAATTTCTCCGTGAATGGGGTTATGTTTGTGGGCATCGCACGCATGCGCCTGAAATATTTCACCGAATCGCTGCTGTAATGTGTCGTCATTCGGCCGGGCTTGCCATTCATCATTTAGCCGTTCCGCCATTTCGACGACGATATCACGTATTTCTTCAGGGGTATTTTCAATGAGCTTGATGCCTCTTGATTCGTAGTCGGAAGTTCGCAAGCTGAATCCGACATTCCAGGCGAAGATTTCCTTAAGTGTGAGCTCTCGATCTTGCTGCATCGCGAAGTGGTGTTTGGTGATGCCGATAGACTGCGCCGTAAAAGTATATAGGTACCCCACAGGTACCATGTTTACATAAACAATTGGGCGTCGAAAGATGAGCGGTAGGCAATCAAATCCGGTTGACGTTGACAGGCAGAATGCACACCTTGCACCCAAATAGACATCCATGAAGTCACTGCGCATGCCATTGGTAGCGTAGTCAATGACTCTTGGATGATTGACTCTAATGGCGTCGCGGACTTTTGCTCCCATCCGGATAACATAATAGCCGCGTTCGGCAAGTGCTTCGGCTGCCAACCTATAGTTGTGGATATCGCTATCGCGGTAGTTGTGGTAGCTCCAATCCTTATTTTGGTGGGCATCTAGATAAGCGCTGTCACGCACGATCAAGCATACAAAGGGAGTATCGGCGGGGATTCCCATCATCCGCAGGCCTGCCTCGCCACGGGCCGCCTCTTCAGGGGTAAATCCGAGATGCGGCGGGAATCGATCAAGTAGATTGTGCACATCCCGATCATTCCGGGTGTTATCGCCGATCTCATGCAATGCTCCGCCAGGCATCAGTCGATTGACACGCTGGATCGAGGGCAAAATCCACCAAGCGGGCCAGACACGAAGAGCCCTTTTCCACATGTTGGACAATTGCAGATTTGAGATTGGCGGTTCCATGACAAAGATATCCACATGACGTTGGCTGGGTACGTTAATGCCAGCATCCCGCTCACAAAGATACAGTTCGGTATTTGCGGCAAAGTGGCCTATGCGAGGACTCGGCAAGACCCCCCAGCGCACCAGCAGCAAGGGTCTTATTAGGCGGGTCACCACAACGACCAGAACAGCGAGGATGAACAACGGCAGCTTGAGAAGAATCCGCAAGACTCGTTTTATTTTTCTGAACAATACGCTACGTCCGCCCTGCCGTATCTGAGCGACCTGGCTCTCAATATCGCTTGCCGCGCTCACTCTGCTCGCTTAATGGTAAAACTCGCGAATAGTGGACACCGTATAGTCGATCTGCTCGTCGGTAATATGCTGATGCGCGGGCAGTGTGACGATTTCTTCGGCCTGACGCTCGCATACCGGAAAGTCGCCGCGCCGGTAGCCCAGATCGCGCGCCGCATTTTGCAGGTGAATGGGTATCGGGTAATGCACTTTAGCCTCAATCCCGCGGCTGATCAGAAATTTGACAAGCTCATCGCGGCGGGTAGCAGCCACCAGATAGAGTTGATAGACTTCGCGGTAGCCAGCTGGCCGATGTGGCGGCCGAATGAATGATTCGAGCCCTTTCAAGCCTTCATCAAGAAGCCGTGCGTTGCGGATCCGCGCCTCGACCAGCCCTTCGACTGTGTCAAGCACTCGGCTGCCAACGACAGCCTGAAAAGGTTGCAGGCGATCATTGACTCCCCAAATCTCGACATGATCACGATCGACAAGTCCGTGATTACGATAAAGCCGGAGGAATTCCGCAGCACTATCGTCATTGGTCACAACAATTCCTCCATCGCCCCAAACATTGAGCGGCTTCAGCGGGTGCATGCTGAAGGCGTTCACCTTGCCGAAAGTACCGGCAAAACGCCCGTTGATCTTTGCCCCGACAGCCGGACAAGCGTCTTCCACTACAGGAATGCCGCGGCGATCGGCAATTGCCAGAATCCTGTCCATTTCGGGTGGACAGCCGGCCCAATGGACGGGGAGTATTGCCGCTGTCTTTGGCGAAATCACAGCTTCGATTTTGGTCACGTCAATCTGATAGCGTTCGTCACAGTCTACAAATACGGGCCGTGCACCAGCAGCAACTATTGCCCCCACTGTCGCGATGAAGGTGTTGGCTACCGTGATCACCTCGCTACCCGGCCGCACGCCGACCGCCTTGAGAGAGAGGATGAGCGCCCCGGTTCCAGTATTGGTGCCGATCGCATGCTCGACACCGATATAGGCAGCAAATTTCTTTTCGAAGGCTTCGACAAACGGGCCGAGCGTGAATTCACCGCTGGCAACGAGCTTGCGTAAGTCCTTGAAGTACGTTTCGACTTCAGCAAACTGTTGATCGAGATAGGAGTATTGGACTTTCATGGCGTGTAGGAGAATTCAGTTCTTCTGATAAAAGGAGGAAATAAGCTCGACCACGCGGTCTTGCTGCGTGTGCGTGAGCGTTGGATAGAGCGGAAGGCTGATGATCTCGCCCACGTGTTGCATCGTCTTGGGAAAGTCGGCGGCCGAGTAGCCCAAGCTCTTTGCGGCCGGCTGCAAATGGATCGGCGTGGCATAGTGGATCAAGGCCTCAACACCGCCTTCGTTCAAATACTGCTTGAGCGCATCGCGCTTCTCGGCCTTGATCACGTAGGATTGAAAAACGCAACGCTCGCCCGGCCCTTCGTCGGGGACCTGCACGGAAGGGCGCAACAAATCGTTGTAGCGCAGTGCCAGGCTGCGCCGGGTTTCGGTCCACGCATCGAGATGGCGCAACTGCACCCGCAGCATCGCCGCCTGCATCTCGTCCAAGCGGCTATTGAAGCTCCAGTAATCGCACTGTTCTCGGTTTGCCAGTCCATGATTGCGGGACTTTGCCAGTCGGGCGACGAGGTCGGGATCTTGAGTGGTCACCATCCCGCCATCACCGAAGGCATGCAAGTTCTTAAGCGGATGCAGGCTGAAACAAGCCGCGTCACCCCAACTTCCGACACGCTTACCGTCCATAGAGGCGCCGACCGCTTGGGCCGCATCTTCCAGCACAAAAAGTTTACGCCGCCTTGCGATTTCCAGAATGTCGTTCATTTTCGCGGGCCGGCCGGTTAAATGGACGGGAACGATGGCGCGGGTGCGGTCGGTAATCGCATCTTCCAGCTTTTGAGGATCCATATTGCCGTCGTCACAGATATCCACAAAGACCGGCTTGGCGCCGGCAAGCGCTATAGATGAGGCCGATGCGACAAATGAGTTTGGGACGGTAATGACCTCGTCTCCGTCCTTAAGCCCGATACTGCGGAGGACCAGATGCAGTGCCGAGGTTCCATTCGAGATCCCAACCGAGAACTTCGCCTGGCAGTATTCCGCAAACTCGCGCTCGAACGCCGCCACCTCCGGGCCCAGTATGTAGCGGCCGCTGTCCAGGACATTTTCTACCGCACGCAGGAGGTCGGACTTGACCAGGGATGCTTCTACCGATAGAGCGGAGTAAGGTACGGTGTAGGGGGGCATGATTAGAGATGCACTTTTTCAATGGTTGAACCTGCAGCCGCAAACGCGGCGTCCCAGGCTTTGAGAAGATAGGTAGGAATTCGATAGTTTGCTGTCATTGAACGCTCGATAAAAGCCAATGCCTGCCCTTCATGACACGCAACCGGCTGGATTCCGTCATACCAGCACCAGAAAATCGTCAGCTGATATTCAGGCCAGCCTTCGACCGTATCGTCAATAGACAGGAGGAATTGTAGGTCTTCAGCAGCATATTCGGTTTCCTCGCGCAGTTCGCGTCGCGCGCAATCGAGTATGGATTCCCCCACCTCGGCATGGCCGCCTGGCGGTACCCACAGTCCCGCGTTTCGCAGATCTGGTTTGTCGTCCCGGTGCTGCAATAGCGCTGCTCCATCCCGGCGCAAAACTATGACGGCGCCCACTCTGTCAATCACTGGTCAATCCCAGCGCCTTTCAAAATGTATGCAACTTCACTGGCTTTCTGAATGATCGATACAACCATAACACTAGAACGGCCCCTTAAAAAAGGGATCGGGCACATCGATTGGCAATCCTTTACGCTGTGCAATCAGTTCGGCGACGGCATTTTCGACTGTGGTTGCGGCGATCCCTAGCATCGTGCCAATACTGCGCAGGATCGACATTGAATCCGTGTAGTAGCCTGGAACAAATCCTCGCGAACTCGGTGTCGGATGATCAGGGAGTCCCAACCTGACCGGTGCGGTTTTGAACGCAGAAAAACAGTAAGCGACAACCTCGGCGACCACCTCAGCGCCAACGCCGTACTTCTTGAAACCTGTGTCCACAGTCAGCAGGCGTCCCGTCTGCTGTACCGATTCGAAGATCTTGTCGAGCATTAGCGGACGAAGTACGCGCAAATCAAAAACGGTTGCCGAGTAACCCAACTTTTCCAGGGCCTCAGCCGCGCGTACCGCCTCCAGGGTCATGTACGAGGTAGCTACGATAGTCACATCCTTGCCCTGGCGGACTGCTCTGGGACCATCGATTGCCTCGGTGTAATAGCCCTCCGGAACATGGCCCATCGCGTAATGGCACCAGCGGTGTTCGATCATGAGTACCGGATTGTCGTCTTCCACCGCCGCAATCATCAATCCCTTGCCGTCGCGCGGATAGGTCGGCATGATCACTTTGAGGCCAGGGAAATGGGAAAACACCGCTTCCATGCTCTGCGAATGCTCCGGCCCCTGCCCCCAGCCGCGGCCGACTATCATGCGTATAACCAGGGGTACCTTATGCCGGCCGTTGCTGATGTAATGGGCCTTTGCCGCATTGTTGACGATCTGTTCCATCGCCAGTAGTGCAAATTCCACTCGGTGAAAGCTGATCACCGGGCGCTTTCCCATCAAAGCCGCCCCTACAGCGACACCACACAGGCCGTTCTCAGATACCGGCATCTCGATAACGCGCTTTGGATCGATGCACTTACCGATGCCAGCCGTCGTACCATAGACGGACGACGGATCGGCAATGCCTTCGGCCATAAGCAGCACCGACGAATCACGCATCGCGACTTCGGTGAGGCCTTCCCGGATGGCATCACCCAGGCTCAGCATTCTTTTTTGTTCGGTCATGGTAAATTACGCGTAGACGTGAGCGGTCGCCCACGATGGTTCTGGCAAAGGCGCGGCCTTGGCGAACTCAAACGCCATATCGATTTCCCGCTTGAACGCGGCCATCATGGCTTCTTCTTCGGCAGGCGTCAGCAGATTCAGCCCCTGTAGTTTTACCCTGCTGGCCTCGATAGGACAGCGCGCGCGCCATGTCTCATATTCAGCCTCTGTGCGGTAGCCAATGTGATTGTCAAATCCAGGACCGCAATGTTCGCGCCAGCGATACGTATCGAACAGCAGGAAGGTTGGTCCGTCACCCCGCCGTGCGCGCGCGACCGCTTCCTGTGTTGCCTTGAAAACCGCAGCGACATCGTTGCCATCGGCCGACGCAAAGCTCATACCGTGAGCACGAGCGAGTTCAGTGATTTGACGCGGTGGTTGTCGGTCATTGAGCGGTGTGTACACTGAATACAAGTTATTCTCGCAGATAAACAGTACTGGCAATTTACGCAAGCTTGCAAAATTGGCGCTTTCGTGAAAAACCCCCTCTTCTACGGAAGCGTCCCCAAAAAACGCAACGCTCACGTTCTTGTTGCCATCGATCTGGTCTGCGAGTGCCGCGCCGACAGCGAGGGGAATCGAACTTGCGACAATCGGTACGCTTGCGATTAAGCCCTTGGCCGGATCGGTGAGATGCATGGAGCCGCCACGTCCGCCTATGCACCCGGCCGCCTTGCCATAGATTTCCGCCAACATTGCCTTGAGATCGCCGTCCATGGCCAGATAGTGAGCATGGCAGCGATGGGTACTGAAGACTCGATCTGAGTGCAGTAAGGCATGGCAAACCCCGACTGCAGTTGCTTCCTGACCAATCGAGAGATGCACGGGGCAGCGCATTTCCTGTTCTGCGTAGCGCTCCGCGATCGCTTCCTCCACCATGCGAATCCTGAGCGTCTGGCGATGCAGGCACAGCAACCGTTCGCCTAAAATATCTGATAGATCGCTCAAACCTGTTCCCCTTTAAACTCGAACATCCAAGAAGCAGAGTTTCATACGGTTACCGCTAGGCAACCACTGCGGAGCCTTGCTTGAAGTGACGGTAGATGAGTTTGAGATTAGACCGCTGAATCAAGCGTCCGATACCGACCGGGGTCGATGAATAAATTTCCAGTTGATGGGCGAGGTGTCTCTTCTGAGACTCGTCGTGGTAGAAAACATATTCAACGGGTTCGCGCATTATGCCCAAGGCGTTCGGGTCAATACTGTAGTCGGCCTCATCGATGGCATCGAAATCATAGTTGAACCGGCCCGTGAGGATCTGATCAGTGCCCGTGACTATGTCATTTTTGCGTAGAAGATTGAAACGCTCTAGCTCGCCGAGGTAGCCCTCGGTTGCAGGTGTCAGGCTGCCTGCGGACAGCAGACATTCTCGGGCCGCCGAAAAGATCAGTTTTGAAATTGACTCCATCTCGGAGAATAGGCGGGCCTTCGACACGAGTAGCTCGTTGATGCCCAGTTCGCCTCCGATATACTTGCCGATGATCTCCGGCGTCAACACCACCGACTGCGCCTCCTCAACCGTTGCGTAAAGGTCCTTGCTAGTCTGTTGGATAAAGTCTTCGATGAGGGCCAGAATTCCAGGGCTAAAACGCTCGGGATGGTTTTTCACATTCAGCAAACAATCAAAGACCGGAACGCCGAGCCGTACCAGCAGCGCGAAGACCTCCTCGAACAATGCGTTGTTGTAGAACGTCTCAATGATGAGATCCATAACACGGCAGTCAATGTACCCCTCGAAAGACAGGGATTTGCTGCCAACTATGATCTCCTCGATCTCGGCCACCGGATGCTTTTCTCCGAAGAAATCGTAGACTCCCACACATCCAGGAATTGTCCTGAACCGCGTCCTCAACTCCCAAGATTGGCGCGCCTCATGCGAAGCCATCTCTGTCCCACAAAGCAACATCGCCTGATACATTCGCAGACTGTTGACGCCATTCTTGACGCCGAAGTTCAAGGACTCGAAATGCTTTTCCCTTGTGTCACCGGGGAGACCGAGGATAATCTCGGAATAGGTCTGGGACTCCTTGCCCAGCGAATTGCCGTATTCGATAAAGCGTTGAAAAGCGGCGCTAGAGATGTTACTGCGCTTGATAAATTTGAGCACACTAGCATCGGAGGACTGGATGGCCGCACCGATGACCCAAGAACCCTTGAGGATCGCAGCTGCCTCAATAATGCGCTCTGGCTTGTTCTTACCGGCTGAGCCCTTCACAAGGACAGGCCAGCCGCGCTTGGTTTGGAGATCGGCGATAACATGACAGGTATCTAGATCTTCCCTATACATCCCGAAATTGAGGTCAGTAATGATGATCTCGTCGCTCTTTTTGACACGGTCAGCGATATAGTCGAGTTCCGCGCGCG
Organism: Sterolibacterium sp.; assembly: GCA_041665185.1. GTDB lineage: Bacteria > Pseudomonadota > Gammaproteobacteria > Burkholderiales > Rhodocyclaceae > JACRAR01. The sequence goes on along the minus strand of JBAYJH010000010.1, from coordinate 25,784 downwards.
TACGTTCAGCAGAAAAACGGCTGACGTTATTTTTGATATCCACGCCGTCCGAGCAAAACGTGCAGCTGAAAGGGCAGCCACGCGCCGTTTCCAACATCGGCACAAGAGGCAAATCGAAGAACGGATCGAGTATGCCCGTTAAGTAAGGTGACGGGATTATGTTGACGTCGCGGATCCTCTCGAGTTCACCGCGAACAAGCTTGCCGCCGGTAATATAACTGGTGTTGAGCACCTTTTCACCGCAAGACTTGAGCCGCGCGACGTCCAAACTGTGGGCCGAAAGTTTTCGGACAAGATCGACGAAGCCTACCTCGCCTTCAATCGCGACATAAAAATCAATTGTTGGCCGTCGCGAAAGATATTCTAGACGTTCAGCGTCGACGAGTGGGAAGTTGGGTCCACCAAAGACGACGATAAGCCCAGGAATATGTTGTTTGGCTAGTGTGGCCAGCTTATAGGCAAGTTCGAAATTCCAACTGTAGTTGGAGCAACAGAGCATGGCGGGAGGTTCCTCGCAGAGGGCTCGCACCAGAGTAGCCGGGAACTTAAAAAGCTTGAAGTCGAATTCGGCGCCGAGTTCCTTGGCCGCATAGCTAGCCACGAAACTGATACCTAGCGGAAATGTCGCAGCGCTGATGCCCTGCGCAGTGTGTGTGAGGTCAGCAAAGTATATCTTTCGATTCCCTGTCATTTACTACCTCTGCTACCTAAAGAAAGTATGGAAGTTCATTCGCAGCCCACAGCTACTCGACAAAACACAAGATTGCGCGACACATGCTATCCCACATGCCCGCTGCTGAAGCAAGGGAACCATCACCGGTGAGATGCTGACGGCCGGAAGCAAAACGATAAGACCCAAATAGTATTCCGATGGAAGTTAGTAGGGGAGATAGAGGTAGTAACGGAATCAGCTGCTCGGTCATTCCGGATCCGCCTCCAGAATGGTCCAGTAATGGTCGCCGGTATAACCGGCTTTGCGCAGCAGACTCACCCAGAACTGAGGCGTTCCATATGTACGCGCGGTAAGCACCCAGTCGAGAAAAATCTGTTCTTCCGCCAAGTTGCGGTAAGCGTCCACTTGGACATAGCCCTTGCCGGGAGCGATTCGTTCCATCTCCTGGAGTGCCTCCACGCAACCGTCCATATCAAGATTGTGTACCGTGTTGATCGATAGCGTTGCCTTGAAACTGTTGTCGGGAAACGGCAAATGTACAGCATTGCCGAGATGTATGCGGCCGATGACCTCGGGTTCGCAGTTCATCACCGCGTAGGCCGAGATATCTAGCCCAAACACTTCCAGCCCCGGACAAACCTTCATCAGGTCTTTCACCAGGAATCCCTTGCCGCAGCCTATGTCGAGCACGCGGTCACCGGGTATCAGGTTGAAGTGCCGGACGATATCTTCGGCGATCGAAATCCAGCGCCCGTCGTAGCGATAGCCGCCATAGCCCTGCTCACGCGTGCCATCAAAGTATTCCTTTCCGAACTTCATCGCGATGGCGCGGTTCTCTTCCTTGTTGCCAAGTCGCGCCTTGACGTTGCGCTTGGCGCGCGGATAGCGCGCGAGCAAATCCACTTCGGCCATCAGGTTTCCCCGGAGGCATACTTGCGCTCACGAGCCGTGCCTTCCTCAACTGCAACAACTCGGAAATCTGGGAACGCCTTGATCAACGCGGTCACGTCGTAGTGACGATGGGTAATCGGATTGGCGCGCGGCGTGGTAGTGATTTCGATACGGTCGCCAAACTGCTCTGCGACCATCTCTGCAATCTCACGAAATGACTTCGATACTCCAGTAGCAATAATCAGCGTGCCGATACTCTTGCGAAGTATGCAATGAATTGTGAGCGCCGCGACATCATCCACGTAAATATGGTCGCGGGCTTCCTCGCCGCTACCGAACAGCGTGATTTTGCCGTCCTGCTGCGCTGCGCGACGAAAGCGGTTCGGACCATAGGCGTTGTGTGTGTCATCCAAACCGTACACCAGCGTCGGGCGAAGGATCAGTAACGGGACTCTGCCAAGATTGCGAGCCATGATCTCACGCATGTAGTGCATCGCACCGTATAGATCCTGGGGTGACGCGGGGGTATTCTCGGTGACCAGGCTTGTCGAAGGGTTATAGACGGCGTCGGAACTAAAATACACAAACTGTGCACAACCGGACCTAACTAGCGCTGCGCACACGCTCTGCATCATTGCCAGGTTCTTCATCAAGGTCGGGGTGTCACGCCCCTTGTCGGGGGTAAGTGCCGCGAGCATCACGACCGTGTCGGAGGGTTTAATCAGTATCGCAAGCGCCTCCGCTGCACCGGCATCGGCGAGATTCACATCGGCCGAGTTGAGCGCGAGCGTCGGTACGTCCTGTGCTTCGAGTTGATGCTTGAGGGCAGCGCCGATGAAACCCCGTGCACCGAGTATCACGACCCGTTCAGGCTTTTTCGGTGAGGAGTTTAGATGGGTGAACATTTCGTTGCGTCTTCCATCACGACTGCATGCCGAGCGTATGGTAAACGAGGCCTGCGCTCCGACAGGCTGCAGCCTGAAGCACGGCATAGGGATCAAGCACCATCCTGCCGCGCAGCCTTTCCGCGAGGTCGAGCGGGTCGAGTTTGGCAAACTGACTCCATGGTGTCATCACCACCACAGCGTCGGCTCCTTCGCAGGCTTCGAGTTCGGATGCGGCGCCGTGGCAGTGTGGGTTCGGGGCGGCAGATGCAGGCACCACCGGATCGAACACGCGCACCCGGAACGGCCTCAGGTGTTCGAGCAGGGCTATAGAAGGCGAGTTCTTGATGGAATGGGTATCCTGTTTGTAGGCAAGGCCCAACACCGCAATCACCGGGTCGTCGATCTTGGATAGCATTTCGCTATGCAAGGTGCGCAGTGCCCAATCGCGGCGATGCCGGCTGTTGGCGATCCAGGCGCGGACAACGCCGGCATCGGTGCCATACCGATCCGCATAGTTGCAGATGGTTGCCAGATCACGCTCCAGGTTACCTCCGGCGATGCCAAGCCCAGGTGCAAGATAGGCATACTGACCGATGCGTTTGTCGAGCTTGAGCGCCGGCACGATCTCGGACCAGTCCGCACCGATTTTCTCGCACAACTCGGCGAGCGTATTGGCGGTGCTGACCGAAGCCACGAGGCACATATTTATCGAGATCTTGGCCAATTCGGCGCTTTCGAAGCGCATTGGCAGGATCGGGCAGCCATAAGCGGCCAGGAATGTGGCGTACGGCGCAGGCAAAGGCTGTGCCGGGTCCGCACAACCAACGATGTAGCGCTCGGGGTAAAGCGCCCGTTCGACAGCGCGGCCGAAGATCAGGGTCTCGACCTGGTAATGGAGAATACGGCCGTCCCGCTGCTTGCCGCGCGTGAAACCGGGCGGCACCTGTGACAGCACAACGATGATCGTGTCCTTGCGCGAAAACTCAAATACTCGCTCAAGCAGCACGTTGATCGGACCGAGGTCGCTACTACCGCGGTCGTCGGTTGGAACGTCGGGGGCAACATAGACCACGTCGCAAGACTGTAACGTCGCAGGGTCAGAGGTGAACTCGAGACGCGCCTTGTTCTTCGTCACCAATTCGTCGAGTCGGGGTTCGGACACCGGTAACGTTCCCTGCGCCAGCGGCGCGGTGCGTGCCGGATCGGGGTCGAAGCACACCACCCGAAAGCCCTTCTCGGCGGCCGAGATGCCAGAGACCAAGCCAAGGTGGGTCATGCCGGCAAAACCGACTACGGGTTTCATCACGTCTTCCCTTCGGACGTTTGGCGGTTATGGACCGCGGCAAGTCCTTCGTGCCAGGACTTGAAGTTGAAACTCGGGAAGGCGGCCCGCACAGCGCGGTTGTCGAATGCGCGGTAACCGTTGTGGGGCATCGTCCCACTGCGCGGTGTGCCGCGCACTGACACGCGGAGCGGAAACGCTGCCGCAGCGAACTCCGCGAGCTCGCGGAACGACACCACCTCTCCGGATACCGCGTTGGCAATGCCCTCGCTGCGATGTGCCACGATCAACCTCACCAGTTCCGCGACGTCATCAACGTCTACGTGATCGCGCCGCTCTTCGCCTTCGCCGAACAGCACGATCTCTTTGCCGGCGGCCGCTAGCCGGCGGAAGCGGTTTGGCCCGTAACCGTTGTGCGGATCGTCGAACCCATACACCAACGTGGGACGTAGTAGCGCAAGCGGCCCTGCGTGTGCCTGCCGCAGCGCGACTTCCCGCGCCAAGTGCATCACGCCATGCAGCGAGCCCGGCTCCGCGCAGGATGCTTCGGTGAGCGGCTCCGCGCTATCCCTATAGACCGCATCGGAACTCAGGTAGACCACATGTGCCACAGGGCGTTGATGCAACGCGGTGCAGACAGCTTCGGCCATCAACAGGTTCTCGCGCAGCATTGGAAGATCTTTGCACGGTGCCTTGGCAGAAGCGAATACGAGCGTGTCGTCCGGCCTGAGCACCGCTTCCAGACGCGCCGCGGCTTCCGGCGCCAGCAGGTCCAGTGCCGGTCGGCCGAGCGGGAGCGTGGCTATGCCGTCAGCCTCAAGGCGACGGCGGATCGCGCCCGCAATGAATCCGCTGCCGCCGAGCAGCACGACCCGGGCGGGTTTGCGCGCTTGAGGAGAGACGTGGCTCAACATTGCAGCGCCCTCACGTTGCTGCCTTGCCTGGATTGACTGTGGCACATAATCCACCGAGTACGTCGTTGATCCAGATGTCATTGTCGATGTTGCTCTCCCCCTTTGCGCATAGCCCCTTGAAATGGTGGTACTCGATCTCCCAGGTTGGGTCGGGTTGCACCAGCGTGAGCGAATCCTCATCGGGCCGGCCGCTGGGGAGCTTACGGTCGCGTACCGTAAAGGTGCTTGGCCCCCACTTGCACAGCGACTGGATATGGGCGCTGCCGGCCTCGGCGAAGATGTCGCAGTAGAAGTGGTTGCGCCACGACAACAGAGCAACCTCCATTTGAAGGACCGGTGTGCCATTCGAGCCGAAGGCGACATGATCAGGTGCGCGATTCTCGAAGCGATTGGCGGAGAACACCGTGAAGGGCGCGGCCGGGCGACCAAACCAGAAGAGTGCCGTATCGAGCAAATGCGAGCCCAAGTCGGGTAGCACACCTGCGCCTTGATCGCGCCATGCCGAATCACGCACCAATCGTGCGGTGCCATTGCCGTAGAACATGCGCACACTGTAGATGCGGCCGAGTCTGCCGGACTCAAGCAACTCCTTCATGCGGACAAAGTGCGGCTCGAAGCGGTGGTTGTAGGCGGTGTAACAGACGGTGTGGTTGGCTTCCGCCAGAGTCTTCAGACGCATCAGGTCTGCGGGTTCGTCAGCAAACAACGGCTTTTCCACCAGCAGGTGTTTGCGGTTGGAGAGGAGGTATGTTATCAGTCCAAGCTTGGCCTCGTCAGGTATGCAAAGCAGCGCCGCATCATAGGAGGACAGCGGTACGTCTTCGACTCGCCGATACTGCGCCTGTGCATTGAATGGATCAACAGTGGCGACCGCCTCCTTACCGGCAGCGGCGAGGCGCTTATGACCCTGCACGCCGAGTCCAATAACGATGATACGCATGAAATCAGATATTCCTATTCGTAGTTGACTTGCTTTTCGATCGCATCGATCTTTTTCAGCACCAGCTCGGGCGTCACCGGCCAGTTGCCATCGTGCTCGCATTCGACACCCGCGGCCATATTGCCAAGGATGGAGGCGATAACCTCATTCTTGGTGGCCACCAGCACGAGCGTCGCATAGGCTAGCAGCGCGTCGCCGGCGCCGACCGCATCCACCACCCGTCCAGCAAAAGACTCGATATTGAAGAAGGCCCGAAGGTCCGTCGGTGAATTGGTCCGGTAGGTAATGATGCCGCGGTCACCACATTTCAGGATCAGCGTGCCGCAGCGTGAACGCCTGTGCAGCTCAAGCGCGAGCGGACGCACCACCGAGTCCTGGTCGCCGAGCGCAAAGCGCGCCTCGCGCTCGTTCGGGGTAATCAGGTCGAATCCCTCGAATTCAAGAATGTTGCCCCAGCGACTCGCCACCTGACTGTCGGCAACACGGAACGCGCCCTCGGGAATCGCCGCCGTGAGCTGCGGGATGGTGCCGCGGTTGAACATGCCATGGCGGAAGTCACTGAACACCACCGCCTGGGTCTTGGTCTCGCCAAGATGGCTTTTGAGTTGCTCGACGATCTTGTCGGAAATGGAGCGATTGTCCAGGGTGTCGACCTTCAACAGCCGATAGGCCTCGGCGACGATGGCATTCTTGTTGGTGGTCGGCCGGGTTTCGTCGATGATTGGCAGGCAGTGAACGCCAAAGGCATTGAGGTCATCCAGCACGAAACTTCTGTAAGCATCGTTGCCGAGCACTGTCGAGAATGTCACGTCTGCACCGGCGGCACACAAATGCTTGGCAACTACCCCGGCCCCACCAACATAGTCGACCTTCTTCTCGAAGCGCACGCTGATGGTCGGTGTCTTGGTCATCCCGCCGATCATGCTGCAGTAAGTGTAACTGTCCACGATGGTGTCACCGACCACATGCACACGCAGGCCTTTCAATTTGCCTAGCGCCTCACGAAGATCCTGGAAGGTGATGCCTTCGCCTTCCATCAGCGTCATCAGCTTTTCGACGGCAATCGACGGCGGCGCAAGTTCGATCAGCGCCGACGACGAGTACACGATGTCGCCCGGCGTGAAAATGATCTCGCCGCCATAGCCCTCAAGCACTTCGATCTCTTCCTGAGTTTTTGGATGAACCACGCCGGCGGTATACTCGTAACCCTTGGCGAAATAGTCGGGCTGAATCAACGAGAGGTTCCGGAGTGGTGTCGGATCGCGATCCACCACCACGAAATCCACCATCTCAAGGGCTGCGAGGTTTACTGCGCGCAGGTCCTCCGGCACATAGGGTCGCATGTTGCCCTTCTTGATGTGCTCGTCGGCGGTCAGGCTGGCTATTACTATGTCGGCCTTGGTCTTGGCGTACAGGAGGTGCCGTACATGACCCGGGTGCACCACGTCGAACGTTCCGTGGCACATAATGACCTTCTTCGTACGCGGCCGCGATCCGATCGTTTCGCGGATCTGCTCGGCGGTTTTGATCTTGTGAGAAAAAAGATGCTTGCTTGCGGCGTCCATTACGCTGTTCCTTGCGGTGACATGAACTCGAACCAGGTTTTGGTCGCCTTGTCGATCGATTCTGGATCCCAAAGCGGCGCAGTGCGCCAGTAGTCTATGTTGGCGACGATGTTCGCCACCCCGTGTTCGAAACTTACCTCGGGACGCCAGTCGAGTTCCTTGGTGATCCGGGTTATATCTGCCCAAGTACAGTCCGGCTCGCCTGGGCGCTTTGGAATGTGTGTCTTTTCGCCGCCAAGCAACTCGATTAGACGATTCACCGTCTGTGGGTTACCAGCGCCCAGGTTGTATGTTCTTCCAACGATTGGTGTCTCCGCGGCAGCCAGGAACGCCCGAGCGACATCGGTGACATATAGGAAGTCGCGCGATTGCGCTCCGTCACCAACCACCGTATAAGGCTTACCCGCGAGTTTCTGGCGCAGGAACACCCCGAACACTGCACCATAGGCACCCGAGGTGCGAGAGCGCGTACCATAGGCGTTGAAGATTCGAATTGAGTTGACTGGTAGCTTGTAGACTTGTTGCCAGTGAAACGCTGCCTGTTCGCCTTGGTATTTGGAAAGCGCGTAGGGGTAGCCTGTGTTGATCGGATGGTCTTCTCGTGTCGGAACAGCGGCTAAACCGTAACAGGATGAGGAGGCAGCATAGACAAATTTCGCCACCGCAGCATGACGAGCACATTCCAGCATATGTACAGTGCCCTGCACGTTTGCCGACATGTATTCGAGTGGCTGCTCGATCGATGGAACGATGTCACCGATGCCGGCGAAGTGTATGACGTACTTCGCGCCACGGAATAGCGCATCATCGGGGGCGAAACTGCGGACATCGCGCCGCTCGAACGTCAGGTCCGAGTTGGCAGCGTGGTGCGCCAGGTTTTCTTCACGGCCGCCGACTAGGTTATCTATGACCCGGACCGAGAAGCCGCGCTCCAACAGCACATCCACCATGTGGCTGCCGATAAAACCGGCACCGCCCGTAACGATGGCGATAGGACGGACCGTCATTTTGCGCCGGCTGCCTTCATGGTACGCACGTTGTAGTAGTGGTCATCGTCGAAACTGTTCGGCAATTTGCCCTGACGAAATGCCTCGCACAGGTCGCGTACAGCATCTTCTATGGAGTGCTTGGGTTCAAAACCGAGAACACGCTTTATCTTGCTGGAGTTGATGTGATAAGAGCGGAGATCGTTCGAACTTGTCACCTCGATCGGTATGCTGCCCTTCTCGGGAAACTCTTCTTCGACGACTTTCTTCACCGCCTTGGCAATGTCCATGATGCTCAGGTTTTGAAAACCGCAATTGAAGATCTGATTGGCAATCTTTTCATCGGGAACGGTAAGCAGGAGCTTGCATAGATCGGCGTAATCCTGCACATGCAGATTGGGTCGAAGCTGGGATCCGCCGAATACGGTAATCTTGCCTTTGTTGACCGCGTGATTGGTCAGGATATTAACCGACAGGTCCAAGCGTTGTCGGGGAGCATAACCGCAAACCGTTGCGGGCCGGAAAATGACACCGACGAAGTTCTGGTCGGTGTGTTTCAGGAGCAAAGGCTCGCACATCCCCTTGTACTTGTTATAAAGCGTCAAAGGCACTAGCGGATGGTCTTCCGTTACATCCGGCGAATCCGAAACGCCATAAACGGAACTCGATGAGGCGAATATGAAACGCTTTGCTCCCGCCTTTTTAGCCGCGACCACGATGGGTTCGAAGGATTCGAGATTGACCGAAGTGGACAGGCGCTCGTCGAGTTCGAAACTGGCGTCGTTGGAAATACAGGCCAGGTGCAACACGGCGTCCTGGCCGACACAAGCTTCGGCGACTTTCGCGATGTCCCTAATATCACCCTCTATGATGTTCAGCTTCGGGTTACCTTTGGGCAGGTGATCGCTACCGTACCAGACTAGGATGTCAAAAACGGTGACATCCCAGCCTTCTTCGAGCAGTTGTGGCACCAATATGCTGCCGCAGTAACCAGCCCCACCAATTACCAATACTTTTTTCATACTTTCCCCAATTTGCAGATAGTGAATTCGTCACAGCCAGACCAAAATCACGGAGTAACCATAATCTTGTATCCGGCGGCCTGAGCATCTTTGTAAAACATCTGGACGGTTTCGAGGGAATACTGCCCAAGGTCCTTGCCGACGAGAGACAGTTTCTTCAGGATGTCGTTGGTTGCGGTGATGATGTGGCAACCAACTGCGTCGGCCTGAAAGATATTGAGCAACTCGCGTGGGCTGGCCCAGATCAGTTCAGCCTTCGGCTTGGCGCGCATGATTTTTACTGCTTCCGCCATCAATGGCACTGGATCTCGGCCGGTGTCGGCAATACGCCCGGCAAACACAGAAATGATCGCCGGCGTATTTGGCGCAAGCCGCTCGGTAACGCTCTGCACTTGATCGAGCGTCGTCAGCGCCGTGACATTCAACGCAACACCGGCGTTGGATAGACGTTCAATCAGTGGCCCAGCGAAGTGGTGCTTGGTATTAGTCACTGGAATCTTGACGCTGACGTTTTTCCCCCAAGATGCGATCTCCAACGCCTGGCGTTCCATTTCATCGAACTCGTCGGCGAATACCTCGAACGAAATGGGCCGATCCGGAATTGCATCAAGTACCTGATGAGCAAACGCCTTATAGTCCTGTACGCCGGCTTTTCGCATCAGTGTGGGATTGGTGGTGAATCCCTTGATCATCGGGTTAGCATACATTTCTTTCATGCCAGCGAGATCGGCCCCGTCGGCGAAAAGTTTTACTTTGAGATTTTCAATCGCGCTCATGTTGCTGGTTCCCTTTGTAGATAATCATCCAAGAATTAGCCTTCCTGCATCCTCAAGGGACGCCACTACCGCGTCTGGATCTTCCGGGCGCCGTTCCCGATATTTGTAGTCTATAAAGAAGGTATAACATCCTGCCGCTTTTCCGGCGGCGATATCCCTCCATCGATCACCTACCATGAAACTGCGCGCAAGATCAATCTTCCAGTCGCGGGCCGCCTCGAGCAACATCCCCGGCTTTGGCTTGCGGCAATCGCAGCCATCCGCATCGGTGTGGTAACACGCCTTGATGTCATCGCATAGTCCCGCTACGAGCAGCTCAGCGTGCATCGTTTCTACTACTTCACGGCACTGGACCCCTGTGGCGACGTCCGGTTGGTTCGTGACGACAACGATCAAGAAGCCGGCCTCGCGTAAGGTCATAGCCGCACGTTCGACTCCCGGGAGAATCTCGAGTTCGTTAAGAGTGGCTGGAGGATAGGGTTTTCCGTCACGTACCACGGCGCGATTGATGACACCATCCCGATCGACGAACACTGCCCGTTTCATTCTAATCGTGCAGCAGATTCAGCATCGGGCACTTACCACTTTGTAGCGATTTGCTGTAGGTCGGGGTGGGATACTAGACAATGCCAAACAACTGCCTGAAATGCCTCGGTGTGCGGGGTAATCCTGGCTGGGGCTACGGTCGGGACGACGACCACGGCATCACCGACCTGTTTTGTATAGCCGCCATCGCGTCCAACTACTCCCAATACCGTCAATCCACGGGATTTTGCCTCTTTGAGAGCATGCACGATGTTGGCGCTGACGTTCTTTTCCACGTTACCGCCACCAACCGAAAATACGAACACCGCATCCTTCTCACCGGCTTTGCTGGTGCGCAACCATGCGGCAAAAACCGTATCCCAACCTTCATCGTTGGTACGCGCTGTCAATTCCGACACGTTATCGACAGGCGTGTAGGCCTCGATGCCACAGAGTTTGCGAAAGTCATTCACGGCGTGGCTACAGTTTGCCGCGCTTCCGCCAACCCCAAGCAAGAATAAACGCCCCCCACGGTTGCGCAAGGCTACCAGTGCGGATGCCAGTTTTTCGATTGCGGCAATATCTATAGAATTTGCCACTTCACTCACTTCTTCAAAATATCGCCTTGTGTGCATTGGATGTATGGTGGCTCAGGTTGTTTGACTCGGTCTATGAACTACTGGGAAACGTCAAAGTCGCCACACTTTATTGTCCGCCGTGTCGCTCAGAGCTGCCTTGACGTCAATGACAATGCCATGGGGTTGCAAATAGTTCAAAATTTGAACTGGAGGCTGCTCGCGGTATTCCCGGTGAGCGACCGCCACGACCATGGCGTCGACCGCTTGTGGCAGTCGTTTCCACGGAGTAAGCGCTATGCCGTATTCGTGCATGGCTGCTTGCGGATCGGCAATCGGGTCATGCACGGACACGTCGCAACCATAGTCCCGCAATTCGCGGATGACGTCGATGACCTTGCTGTTTCTCAGGTCCGGGCAATCTTCCTTGAAGGTCAAGCCCAGCACGATGACCTTGGCACCCTTGATGTTGGTGCCTTGCTGCATCATCAGCTTGACGGTCTTTTCCGCGATGAATTTGCCCATGCCATCGTTGATCCGGCGACCGGCCAGGATCACCTGCGGGTGGTAGCCGAGCATTTCGGCCTTGTGGGTCAGGTAGTAAGGGTCCACGCCGATGCAGTGTCCGCCGACCAGGCCGGGCTTGAATTTGAGGAAGTTCCATTTGGTGCCGGCGGCTTCGAGCACTTCGCCGGTGTCGATACCCATCTTGTCGAAGATGATGGCCAACTCGTTCATCAGCGCAATATTTAGGTCGCGCTGGGTGTTTTCGATGACCTTGGCGGCTTCGGCCACCTTGATGCTGGAGGCCTTGTGTACGCCGGCCGTGATGATACTGGCGTAAAGGGCGGCGACCTTTTCAAGGGTCTCCAAGTCGTCGCCGGAGACGACTTTGAGGATTTTGGTGAGCGTGTGCTCCTTGTCGCCCGGGTTGATGCGCTCGGGGCTGTAGCCGACATGAAAGTCCCGCTTCCATTTGAGGCCGGAGTGCTTTTCGAGCACAGGAATACAGATTTCCTCGGTTGCGCCCGGGTAAACCGTGGATTCGTATATGACCGTGGCACCTTTCCTCATGCGCTGCCCGGCCGTGGCGCTGGCGCCGATCAGGGGACCGAAGTCGGGGATGTGGGCGTTATCCACTGGCGTGGGAACGGCGATGATGATGAAGTCGGCGGCGGCGAGACGTTGCGGGTCGGTGGTGGGTTCCAGGCCGCCGGGTTTCACGGCGGCCATCAGATCATCGGGGCCGACTTCGCCGGTCGGATCGAAGTGCTTGTTGTAGGCGTCGATCTTGGCCTGAGAAAGGTCGAAGCCAGTGGTGGGATATTTCTTGCCGAATTCGACGGCCAAGGGCAGCCCGACGTAGCCGAGACCGATGACGGCAACCGCGATGTCCATTGGTGATTTCGCGCCCATTTCAGACATTGAAATAGCGGCGGTACCAGTCGATGAAACGATTGACGCCGACCTCAACCGAGGTGGCGGGCTTGTAGTCGAATTCGGTCAAGAGATCGCCAACATCGGCGTAGGTGTCCGGTACATCACCGGCCTGGAGGGGCAGGAATTCCTTGATCGCGGTCTTGTCCAGCGCTTTTTCCAACGCGGCGATGTAGTCCAGGAGTTCCACGGGCTGGTTGTTGCCGATGTTATAGACGCGCCAGGGAGCGGTGCTGGTGCCGGGGTCAGGCATGGCGCCGTTCCATTGCGGGTTGGGCGGCGCCGGTCGGCCGAGAACTCGGACCACCCCTTCGACGATGTCGTCAACATAAGTGAAATCGCGGCGGTGCTTGCCATGGTTGAAGACCTGGATGGGCTCGCCAGCCAAAATGGCTTTGGTGAATTTGAAGAGGGCCATGTCCGGCCGGCCCCAGGGACCATAGACGGTAAAGAACCGCAGGCCGGTTGTCGGCAGAGCGTAAAGATGACTGTAGGAATGGGCCATCAGCTCGTTGGCCTTCTTGCTGGCGGCATACAGGCTCAGCGGGTGGTCGACATTCTGGTGGATCGAGAAGGGCATCGCGGTGTTGGCGCCATAGACACTGGAACTGCTGGCGTAAACCAGGTGCTCAATGCCGTTGTGGCGGCAGCCTTCAAGGACGTGGGCAAAGCCGACGATGTTGCTATCGATGTAGGCAAGCGGATTGTCGATCGAGTAGCGGACTCCGGCCTGCGCCGCCAGGTTGACGACCCGCTGCGGCTGGTGGGTGGCGAAGGCGGACTCGATGGCCTGGCGGTCAGCGAGGTCGATGCGCAGATGCGTGTAGTTGGCTTGTCTGGGGTGGGTGAGGTGGCGCGCCAACCGTGCTTCCTTGATGGCCGGGTCGTAGTAGTCGTTGTGGTTGTCGATGCCGATGACGGTGTCGCCCCGGTCGAGCAGACGCAGGACGAGGGTGGAACCGATAAAGCCGGCGGCGCCGGTGACGAGGGTTTTCATGGTGTGTTTTGGGCACGCTACCGCCATGCCCGTGCATAATTGCGCACAGCAGATGAGTAGTCACGTTGTCAGGTTCCAGCTTCAGCCGGTTTGGCCGGACAACCCTGAACGACCGGTTCGCTACTTGGTGTTATTCAATTCGTTCAGGCAACCAGCAACTGATGGTGACTCAGGGTCACCCTCGCTTCATGCCCTAGGAGTTGCATCAACACGACAACCCTATCCTGCGAAACACTCGACACCAGCCCCTCCAGCCCAACCAACGGGCCGTCGACCACCAGGACACTTTCACCGGCGCGGAAGGGGCTGATTTCTTCAAGGCCGGCAGCATTTTGACGGGCCTCAAAATCCTGAATGCTCTTTAACACGCTGTGCCGCAACACCGCGAACGTCTGACCAAAACGCACGATCGCCGTCACGCCCAAGGTCGAACGCACCGGCGCGACGGAGTGTTCGGAAGTGCCCGGCTGGAAGAACAGGTAGCGAGGGAACAGCGGCTCAAGCTGCAACTCCTGACATCTGCTCCGGCGATTGCGCTTCAGTAACTTGATGCGTGGCAAATAGACTGTATAGCCTTGGCGGGTGAGATTCTCGCAGGCGACCTGTTCCTGCTGGACCTTGGTGTGCGCGACATACCAGGGTGAGTCGACATCACTTGTCATGGGGCACGCCATGGCGAACGCGGACAGATGTTCTTCCGATTGGCCGCAAGCATGTTGCCTCGTCGGCGCAGATTTTGGCGAGTGTACGGAAGTCATATAGTCGCCTCCTTTTCAACTTCCCTCCTCAACTCTTCGATCTCGACTTGGATGGTCTCGTACTCGACCAATTTGCGCTGTAGGAAGGCAACAGTGACTCTGGCCTTTTCTTGGATACCCTTTGGCGTCAACAGGTAAGCATAGGCTCGCTTGTCTTCGTTTCTGTGGAAATTCTTGAACTTGACGTGGCCCTTTTCCATCAACGCCTTGAGACAGTAATTTATCTTGCCCAAACTCACTCCCATGGCCTGCGCAAGTTCGCGTTGGTTCATGTTCGGATTGTTTTCGAGCAACTTGAGTAACCGGTAGCGTTGCGATTCGGGGATCATGGTGTTCACTACACGTTCAACAATTGAACGCGATTCTACATGGGTTACCCCAGCCTTTACAAGGACAAGCAGAGCAACTGCGATGCCGTCGCGTTTGTTGATCGTGCTCGGTTCAGTTAGAATCGCCAATTGGTCTTGAAGTTAATCTTGTATGTCCTGTGGCTAAAAATAACCTCCAAATGATAAACTCCAGATTTCAATGAAGAATCGAGTACTCAGGAAGCACGTCATCGTTGCCGGTTTGCTTGGGTTGGCTTCGTCCGCATTTCCGGCTGAGCAAATGCTGTCGCCGAACGGTTACAGCGGATTGGGGATGATTCCTTCCGCCCAGGTTCTTCCTCTGGGTACTGCGGTGGTGGCAGTCGACCCGACCATTCCCGGGGCCCGGAACACTTCCGGCTATAACGACCAGATTGGATTTGGCCTTTACGACAACCTGGAACTGGTTGGCCGCCTTGCCACCAATGATTTGAAGTGTGACATGTTCCGGGCTCGCGCTTGCCCTCCCGATACGATCCGGGATGTCTCGGCATCTCTCAAATGGTCTTTACCGATCCCCTGGCTCAGGCGAAACAACGCTGCAGTGGCTGCCGGCCTAACCGACATGGGTGGCGCAGCGAGTTTATTCAAGTCCTACTACATCGTCGGAACAAAGTCGTTCGATCATATTGACGTATCGCTCGGCAAGGCCAAGGGTGTCGGTGGCTTGGCTGCCCTCAATGGCACATTTGCGGCACTCGCCTGGAAGCCCAGGGAATGGTCAAAGCTGAGCTTGCAGCGCATCGGAACCGATAGCTGGGCGAGCGCGGCGGTCTCGGCTCCCATCAGCGATACCGGCCTGGAAGCCTGGCTGACCTTCAACCATCGCATCGGCGATTCGCCAATAACCGACAGAAGCTGGTTTGGCTGGGGCTTCAGTGTTCCCCTGGATCGAAGCGAAAGAGTCCGTTCGACCAGCACAACCTCGGGGGTTGCTGCTGCGCCGCAGAATCGCGCAGTCCCCGCCATCAAACCCGACGAATTGCCGGATGCCTTCGTAAGAAACGGCTTCTACAACCCCAGAATCGGCAGGCGCCCCAATGGCGGCCTGGTGTTTGAACTGGAATCGGCTTCCTATGCCTGGAATATCCTCGACGGCGTGGGCGTCGCATTGGGGCTGATCGCCGGCGCTTACGGCAACGATGTGCAGCTTCAAGAATTCGAATTGATGATGACGACCCGCGGCATCCGCCAGGTGCTTGTTAGCGGGGAGGCGTCATGCGTCAAGATGTGGTTGGCCGAAGGGAACCCCTGCCCGCAACTCACCATCCAGTCGCTCAACCAGAGGAAGCGTTCGCCGGAGCCCGACGGGGATATTGCCTGGCTCGACGCCAGCCCATGGTCCTTCAGGCCGGAATTTATAGTCAGCCCGACCCTGGTTTCGCTCATCGGCAACGAACGGGGGGCATTTGAAATCGACCTTGGCGCCAACATCAATACTGTATTGCCGCTATGGACAGGGGCTTATTGGGACATCAACAATATTCGTCCTCTGGGTGTCAACACGCGGGTCTTTGAACGGAACGGTTTTTTCCATGATATCCGCCTACAGCCGGTCAGTTCGCGCAGGCTGTTTCACCAGTTGCTGAATTATCGGGATATCAATACCCAGGCGCGATTGAGCATTGGTACGGCATACCTGAGGAGCTTCGTAAACACATTCAACTATTGGCATGGCCGCCAGCTGGAGACCAGTTCGCAAAGCGACAACGGGCACCACAAACTGGGCTTGACATTCGGCTCGTTCCAGACGGACGGGCTACAGTTCAACAACAAGCGGACCTACAATCTGGTTAACTACCGGCTCATCCCTGATGACAAACAAAGGACATCCACCGAGATTACTTACGGCAAGTTCTGGGGGGGTGACAAAGGATATAACATCGGCCAGCGGTTCTGGCACGGAGACACGGCCGTAAACATTTACATCCGGCAAACGCGCAGGTACGAACAAAGGCCATTGGGGGATGTTTTGATAGGGCCGGTAGTGTCTTTTGCGGGTATAGAGTTCAGCATTCCGCTCACCCCCCGCAGGGACAAAGGCTTGCAACACCTGCTGGTGCGCGGAACAAGTCAGTGGACCTATAAAGTCGAGACTCGGGTCTTTGACGATTCGAATTCCATCACGCCAGGGTACGGGGAGGTGCCGAACGTCGGGGACAGTTTGGTTCAAACGTTCAATCGGGACCGAAACAGCACGCAATACCTAGAAAGCAACATGGGGCGTATCAAAAACGCGTTCTTCACTCTTTCCGAAGACTAGCCGAGCTAGGCTGTCAGTTGACAAGGTACCAGGAATCCATATGCAGCTAATTCTTAAGGCTTACAAATTGCATGCGGCGGTGCTTCTCGGCTTGTTGTTTTCAGTGCTGTTGCAGGCCCAGGGGCTGACAATCGGTGGGGGCTTGGGCGGCGCTCCTCAGGACCTTAACGCCCAAGATATCAGCACCATGCGCGGTGGCGGCGCAGGAATAGGGGGGCGGATGTTGGCCTGGGCGGCGCAATCGGGCTCGGCAATCTGATGGGCCCAGGCTTGATTGTCCCGCCTTTGAGTGAAGACGATACCGCCACTCCAGCCCAAAGTGGCGAGGGCAAAACCAAGAAGGTGGGGCCGATACCTCCTAACGATTTTCAGAAATACGTTGTAGAAGTGACTGGTCAGCCTAGTACTTTGTACGGGGCCGACTTCTTTGAAAATTCCCGTAACGACATTTCCAACGCTGAGCACTCGCCTGTGACCGGCGACTATGGCCTGAGCGCCGGTGACCAGTTGCTGGTTCGAACGTGGGGAAGCGCCAGCGGTGAATACCAGCTCACTCTGGATCGCAATGGGGAAGTCTCGATCCCCAAGCTGGGTACCGTCAAGATGGCGGGTGTGACATCATCGCAGGCGGAAGACGTCCTCAAGTCGGTTTTCGCCCGTCACTACAAAGACTTCGAAATCAGCCTGTCACCGGGAAAGTTACGCAAGATCACCGTGTATGCCGTTGGTCAGAGCCGATTTCCGGGCAGCTACAACCTAAGCAGCCAATCGACGCTCAGTACAGCGCCATTTGCCAGCGGTGGCCCCAGCAGCAACGGCTCGGTCCGTCGCGTGCAGCTCAAGCGCAATAATGCCATGATCTCCGAGTTTGATCTGTACAGCTTTTTGAGCAAGGGCGACGAATCGGCCGACGTCAAGTTGCAGGACGGGGATGTCATCTACTTTCCTCGCGCCGCAGGCGACATGGCCTTTATCGGCAAGGTCAATACCCCGGGGGTCTATGAGATCAAGGACGCCACCGAAACCGTTGGCGATTTTCTTGGTCTTGCCGCTGGTTTGTCCATGTTGGCAGACCCGAGGCAAGCCAAATTTGGAGCGTCTCACCCCGGGTTCCGACCAGGCACGAAGTCTTGAAGACATGATCCTCGACCAGCAGAGACTAAAGCGAATAGTAAAGAGCGGCGACATCATTTCGGTGCAGGGGATGGTTCCTGAGTTGGCAACCCATGTCACGCTTCGTGGCAATGTCGCACGGCCGGGTCGAATGGCGTGGCGATCCGGTATGCGCATATCCGATGTCATCACCGGAAAGTCCCTGTTGATCAGCCCTGATTCGGTCAGAAGGCGGGATGAAGTCTTGCTTGACGTGTTCGACCGGGAGCGGAGAGCGCGCGACCGAGCCCGCGTTCCGAGCGATCTGGTCGATGTTCGCAGAACCGCGCGATTGGCGAAGCTTGAGATGGATCAAGAGTTGAAGGACAGAGGGCAGCCGGCCGGAATGGCGAAGGAAGAAGTAGCGCTGTCTGCCCAGGATGAACTCGCTATCACGACGCAAAGAACCGAGCCTCAGGCGAATGGCTCCGGGGATCCCCGCAGGCTCTCGGTTTTGTCTGAGGGCACGTCTCTGGTTGACCGCATTGGGGATTTGATTGATGAAGTGAACCTCGACTATGCCGTGATCGAGCGGATTCGTCGCGAAGATTTGAGAGTGTCGGTGATTCCGTTCAACCTGGGGCGGGTGTTAGCCAGCGTCAGCGACCCCGACAACCTGCTGCTCGAGCCGGGCGACATAGTTACTGTTTTTTCGGTCAAGGACCTGCGCGTGCCCATCGCCAAACGCCGCGTATTTGTGCGACTAGAGGGCGAAGTTAACAAGCCGGGGGGGTACCCGGTTCGTCCCGGTGAAAATCTCGTTCATATGATAGAGAAGGCGGGCGGCATCACCTCTGACGCCTACCTATTTGGGATGAGTCTTTTCCGCGAAGACGTCAAGCGCAATCAGCAAGAGAACTTGAAGAAGATTCTGCGTCAAGTTGAACCCGCCTCGATGAGCTCGTTGTCACAGGCAAGCCAAAGCATGGGCGGTAGCTCGGATGCCAGCGCGCTTCAGGTGAAGGTCCAGTCGTTGGAGCAGGCGCGACGCCAGGCGATCGAGCGGATGCGGTCGTTCAAGCCAAGGTTCTGAGTCCTTGCCCGTCATTCAAGACTCGTTGTTGTGGTGGATTGTTGGCTTGGCAGCCATCGCTGGTTCGTTCTCGGCGACGTTTTGGCTGTATCGAATGGGCGAAGTGCATCTGGTTGGCCGCGACCGCACCACGGGAGTTCAAAAGTTTCACGTCAATCCGACCTCCCGCTTAGGTGGCCTGGGGATCATCGCAGGCTACCTCGCGGCCCTGGTGGTCATTTTTCTTGCGAGGCGTGGCCAATCATCTGACATAGTGCCTGAATTCGGTCCCTGGTATGGCTTGGCGTTGGCATCGCTGCCGGTTTTCCTGGGCGGCTTATACGAAGACCTGACCCACAGGGTCAGCCCTACGGTTCGTTTGCTGCTTTCCGTGCTGTCGGCGGCAATGGTGTATTGGGGATTGGGAATTGGGGTCTTTCACACCGATGTCTGGTTGGTGGACATCCTATTGAAATTACCCACGGCCGCCTTCTTCGTCACCCTCCTGGTAGTGGCTGGATTCACCCATTCCATCAATATTATCGATGGGTTTCACGGCCTGGCCAGCGGATCCGTGATGATCATTCTGGTTGGGTTGATGGCACTGGCATGGATGTGCGAGGATTCAGCGGTGCTGTATCTAAGCGGGTTGCTACTCCTCTCGACACTGGGATTCTTCGTATTGAATTGGCCTCGCGGAAGGATTTTCCTGGGTGACGCGGGTGCCTACTTGCTGGGTTTTTGGGTGGTCGAATTGGGACTGTTCCTGGTCAACAGGAATCCACAGATTTCGCCGATGGCACCGGTGGTGGTAGGAATCTTTCCGCTAATCGAAACTTTGTTCTCGATGTATCGACGCAAGTTTGTCCGCCAACACCCGATCAACCACCCGGATGGGCTGCATCTTCATACGCTTATCTACAAGCGATTGCTGGCAAAGCGGGGAACACAAAAGACCCCTAGTGAGTTGAATCATGCCAATTCGCTTGTGGCTCCCTATTTCTGGGCGCCAAGTGCGATATTTGTGGTGTTGGCGGTTGTATTCATGGAAAGCACCAGCGCACAGATTCTGTTGATGCTGGCATACTTCGGCTGTTACCGATGGTTGTATGTTCGCCTGGTGAGTCTCAAGACGCCCAAGTGGATGCTGAGACGATAATTTACTTTATTTGGAGCTATGCAAATGCTCGCCAACTTTCGAGTATTTCCGATCCTGTCGGCGATTACACTGCTGTTTGCATGTCAAGTTACGCACGCTGGCAACGGTTCGGCGAGTGACGCGGCATCAGTGGCGCTCCCGCTGGTCGCAGCAGGCCTTTCGCTCTACCACGACGACGGCGACGGTTTGTGGCAGCTGGCCAAATCCGAGGGGGCGACACTCGTCGTCACTGAAGTCCTCAAGGTCAGCGTTCGTGAAAAACGTCCGAACGGCCAGGATAATCGGAGCTTTCCTTCGCGGCATGCATCGGTCGCATTTTCGGCCGCACACTTCATGCAAGTCCGCGGTGGCTGGGCCTATGGGATTCCAGCCTATATCCTGGCGGCCGGGGTCGCAGCAGATCGCGTACATCTGCGCGAGCACTATGCAAAGGATGTGATTGCGGGGGCTGTTGTAGGAATTGCATCAAGCACTTACTTTACGGACAAGCCCTACCGTGTGAGCATGGGGTATCTGCCGGGTGACCGCGCGATTCTTGCCCAACTGAGCATGGACTGGTAGCAGCCTTCCTGATTTTGGGTTTTGGCAGCCAGGCCGAGGCCAGTCTCGGCAACTCCCTCTTCTGCTCCGCGAGGAACGTCTCTTTAGCTTACGACTCTCATCAAGCCGCGTTAGGTGCGTTTCGACCGCCTCTCCGCCGGTGAGCCCGCCTATTCCATACCCCGCAAACGGAAGGACGATGAAGCACCGTAGACCACGGATATCACGGATTCCGCAGCCAAGGCAAGCTATTGCAATAGATCTCCGACCATGCAACGCGGCAAAGGCGGTCGATTCGTTGCCGCGACACCAACAGCTCCAACTCGTCACCTTGTTCAATGCCGGACAATACGTCGAATTGGAAAGGTTGGCGCGCCTGCTTGTGGCGCAGTATTCGGATTCCGGGTTCGCCTGGAAAGTCTTGGGGGCTTGCCTTACGGTTCAACGGAAGGAAGGATTGGCGGCCCTGCAAAAGGCCGCCAATCTACTGCCAGAAGATGCTGAAGCGCACGGCAACCTGGGCACTGCCCTGAGGAATCTCGGTCGACTTGATGACGCCGTGGCGAGCTATTTCCGGGCGCTGGAGATCAAGCCAGATTATGCTGAAGCGCACAACAACCTGGGGAATGCCCTGAAGGATCGCGGACGGCTGGATGAGGCCGTGGCGAGTTATTCCCGGGCGCTGGAGATCAAGCCGGATTATGCTGAGGCGCACAACAACCTGGGGAATGCCCTGAAGGATATCGGGCGGCCGGATGATGCCATGGCGAGTTATTCCCGGGCGCTGGAGATCAAACCAGATTATGCCGAAGCGCACAACAGCCTGGGAAACGCACTGAAGGATATTGGTCGGCCGGATGATGCCGTGGCGAGCTATCGCCGGGCGCTGGGGATCAAGCCGGATCACGCCGATGCGAACAACAACCTGGGCGCCACCTTGAAGGATCGCGGGCAACTGGACGAGGCGATCATGATCTATCGCCGCGCCTTGGTGATCAAACCAGATTACAGCGAAGCGCAATGCAATCTGGGGAATGCCCTGAAGGATCGCGGGCGACTCGACGAGGCAGTGGTGCGCTATCGCCGGGCACTGCTGATCGAGCCAGACTACGCTGAAGCCCAGTGCAATCTGGGAAATGCCCTCAAGGACATTGGCCAGCTGGACGAGGCGGTGCTGAACTATCGTCGGACGCTGGAAATCCGACCCCGTTTTGCAGAGGCTCATAGCAACCTACTACTGTGCCTGAATTACGACTGCCAACGATCGGCAGCGGAGGTATTCGCCGAGCACCGGCGGTGGGACGAGAAACAAACCTGCACATATGCGCCGATTGCGCGTTTGCCCAGCGACAGGAATCCAGAGCGGCGTCTGCGCGTTGGCTACATCTCGCCAGATCTGCGCCAGCACTCGGTGGCATATTTCTTGGAGTCCCTGCTGCGTGAACATGACCGCAAGCAGGTGGAGGTGTTCTGCTATGCGGACGTCCTGCAACCCGACGCCATGTCGTCACAGTTGCAGGGCCTTACCGATCGCTGGCTGAGGACGGCGGGATTGTCGGATGAGGCCCTCACCCAACGGATTGTCGGAGACAACATTGACATTCTTGTCGATCTTGCGGGCCACACCGGGAAAAATCGACTGCTGGTGTTTGCGTGTAAGCCGGCGCCGGTACAGGTGACCTGGCTTGGCTATCCGAACACCACGGGACTGAGGGCAATCGACTACAGGTTGGTGGACTCGGTAACCGATCCCGAGGGGGATGCCGACGACCTGGCAAGCGAGGTCCTGGTGCGCTTAGCGAATGGTTTTCTGTGCTATTCGGCACCTGTGGATGCTCCGCCACCTTCGCTCCCCCCGTGTTCAACCAACGGTGGCATCACCTTCGGCTGTTTCAACAATCCGAGCAAGCTGTCATCGGCTACGCTGGACGCCTGGGCAGCACTGCTGATCCGCGTGCCGGGCGCTCGATTGCTGTGCAAGGACAGAATCTTCGCCCACGCTGGCGGCGGCACGAATCTCCTCGAACAATTGGTGCGGCGTGGCGTGGACATCCGGCGCGTGACGCTGCGTGGGTTCACAGCTGAGCCAGCCGACCACCTGGCGCTCTACGGCCAAGTAGACATTGCCCTCGATCCCTTTCCTTACAATGGCACAACCACGACCTGTGAGGCGCTGTGGATGGGCGTTCCGGTGGTCAGCTTGTGCGGTGATCGGCACGCCGGCCGCGTGGGTGCAAGCTTGCTAAACCAGATCGGCCTGACTGAACTAATCGCCGATTCGACCCAAAGCTATGTTGACATCGCAGCTGGTCTTGCAGGCGATATACCTCGCCTTGGAGAACTGCGCCGGACGCTGCGCATGCGAATGAAGACTTCGCCGCTTTGCGACGCTTCCGCTTTCGCCAGAAAAGTCGAATCGGCCTACCGCGACATGTGGCAGCGTTGGTGTGGAAAGGCCAGCCAGGTTACGCTCACCCTGTTCAATGGAGTCCGAATCGTTGTTCCGGATTCACTGGAACTGATGACGCCTTACGTGCTTCAAGAGCAACAGGACTGGTTTGAAGATGAAATAGGATTTCTCCGTCGCCTGCTCCAGCCTGGTCAGAGCGTCATTGACATCGGCGCCAACTACGGCGTCTACACGCTATCGCTAGCGCGCACCGTGGGGCCTACCGGGCGGGTGTGGGCCTTCGAACCGGCATCAACTACTGCCAGCCATCTGGCGGAAGGCATCGCTGCCAACGGCTTTGTGCAGGTTGTCCTAGAGCGGAGCGCGCTGTCGAACCACCAAGGCACGGCAGAATTGTCTCTAAACGGCAATTCCGAACTGAATGCGCTGGCGCATGGTGGGCCGGCAACGACTGCCAAAGAGTGGGTACCCGTCGTAACTCTGGATGGATGCCTGGCGCGCCATGGGTGGCGCGTTATGGATTTCATGAAAATCGATGCGGAAGGCGAGGAGAGCAATATCCTGAAGGGGGGACGACGGTTCTTCACCGAACTGTCGCCGCTGGTTCAATATGAAATTAGAGCGAGCGCGAAGGTGCATATGGCACTGGTCCAGGATTTTTCGGCACTCGGATACGACACTTATCGATTGGTACCGGGGCTTGACCTCCTGGTTCCCTTCGATGCGGACTCACCGGCGGATGGGTACCTCCTAAATTTGTTTTGCTGTAAGTCGGATCGCGCCAAACACCTCGCAGCGCAAGGATTCTTACTGGAATCCGATGGTGCGCTGCCAATGGCCGGGGAAATGAGTTTCAACAATGCCGCGGGTGGTGGCGAGAATCTGGGTGCGTACGACGGCGAGCATCGCAGTGTGACCCAATTGCCCTATGGACCTCAGTTCGGTCATCTCTGGAATCGGCCGCGGGCTGCTGGAGACGGCGCGGAGATAGATAGGGCACTATCCTTATACGTCCGAAGTCGGGATTCGTCCGCGCGGCCCGCTGAGCGCTTCCGTGCATTGGAAAACGCCCTTGGCTTATTTAAGGCCGTGTGCGAACGACAGCCGTCGCCCTTGCGCTTGGCCAGTTTGGCCAGGATTGCGCAAGACTTCGGCGCGCGCTCCGTTGCCGTAGGCGCGCTCCAGCAGCTCATCGATTCGATTCAGCCGGATGATCGGGTGGATATGAATGAGCCTTTCCTGGCCCCGGAGAAGCGGTTCGATGCCATCCCGCCAGGCGACGCCGGCTCCGACTGGGTACTCGCCGCCGCGTTGGAGGCACTTGAACGGCTTGAATACTTCTCGTCCTATTTCGCTGGGATCTCGGCCCGGAAACGTTTGGAAAGAATTGACTCACTGGGGTTTGGCGGCGCCGAGATGAAACGCCGCTTGTACCTGGTGCGAAAGCGATTTTGTCTGTCTGTCCCACAGCGTGACGCTTGAGGAACTGTCCGAGCTTGCGTGGTGGCGCAAGTCAGTCAGCGATTACTATCAGGCATGCGCCCTCCGGTGACGGTGGGCGGCCTCGACTGGTCGCGGGTGCACCAGCGCCGCCACAACGTACGATATTCCTGCTCGACAGCGACAACGTAGGCGGCGGGGTCGCCAATCACCGAGGCGCCAAAGAGCGGGCGCAGCCGCTGGCGGAGATCCGCCAGGGCAACGAGATCCTCCGCCTTCTGCCGGGCAAGGGACACATACGCGTCGGGTGTTTCGGCGATCCAGTCGGTGAGGCCCAGCGTGGTTAAGATCGATGCGGACAATCTTCCCACCACCGTGGGCCAGCGCAGGGTGACGACCGGAACCCCCATCATGAGACCCTCCAGGGTGGTCACGCCGCCGCCATGGGGGTACGGGTCCAGGGCAATGTCCACCCGGCCAAAGGCGCCCACGTGGTCGTGCCAGGAGGTCTTGCCCATGAGGACGATCCGCGCCGGGTCCACCCCGGCCTCGGTGAAGGCCTGCATCACGCGGGCCCGGGTTCCCGCATCGTCGAACTCACCGGTTTTGAGGAGCATCCGGCTGCCCGGTGTCGCCAACAGTACCCGGGACCAGGTGTCGATGGCTTGCGCTGAGACTTTCGCTAGTCGATTCAATGAGCCGAAGGTGATGCCTGGCGCTGTCAGGGCCGGCAGGGGATTGACCTCGGGAAATGCCTGCGGGGGAAATGACCAGGGCACCACGCAGGGTAGATAGCGGACTTCTTCGGTGAAGTGTTGCCGGTCCTCGGGTGGCACGACGACCGCATCGGCAAAGAAGGCATCCATGGCCTGGAGGCCCGTTCCGGTGGCATAGCCCCAGGCGGTCACCTGGAGCGGGGCCGGTTTGCGGGCAAAGACCAGCAGGCGGTTTCCCGCCGAATGTCCCGACAGGTCCACCAGGATGTCGATCCGGTCCTGGCGGATCAGGGCAGCTACGGCCTCGTCGCTCTGGCCGACGATCGGTCGCCAGCCGCTCACGCCCTGCTGTAGCCGGCGGCTCAGCGTATCTTCCCGGGTGGTATTGGAATAGGCGAACACTTCAAAGCGCGCCGGATCGAACTGGGTCAACATGGCACCGAAGGCATAGGCGGCGGAATGCTCCCGGAAATCGGCCGAGACGTAGCCGATGCGC
>JBAYJH010000009.1:0-37158 GCA_041665185.1 Sterolibacterium sp. | reverse complement strand
CTTGAGTTCGGTACGCGAAAGCTTGCGCGTATATGCGCCGGTGAGCAGGTTCTCTTCGACGGTGAGGTGGCCGAAACAATGCCGCCCTTCCATGACTTGCACCATGCCGCGCTTGACCAGATCGTTCGGCGACAGATGGTCGACGCGTTCGCCGCGGAACTCGACCGAGCCCTTGGTGATATCGCCGCGCTCGCCGCGCAGCAGCGTCGACACCGACTTCAGGGTGGTGCTCTTGCCGGCGCCATTGGCGCCGAGCAAGGCGACGATCTTGCCTGCCTCGACCTGCAAGGACACGCCTTTCAACACCAGAATGACGTGGTCGTAGATGACCTCGACGTTATTCACGTTGAGGTAGGGCGTGCCAGGTGCCGTGACAGATTGTGCTTGTTGCATGAGGAATCCGTTGGTTGCGCAGCGCTATCGAAATGTTCGCAGAGATTGGACCGCGGTCGCGACGGCCCTCCTTCTCCCGCAACGGAAGAAGGAGGGCCGGGCGATCAGCTTTCCTTCGAGCAATCGCGTGCCGTGATGCCCTTTTCTTTGCCGTACTTCGCGGCGGACTCTTCGATCATCGGACGGGTGATGCTCTTGTCGGCATCGATCCAGTCGCTGATGACCTTCCATTGCTTGCCATCCCATTGCTGGAACTTGACCTTGCCGGAACCTTCGTGATCGGCGCAGTTGACGTGGAGTTCCGGCATGAAACCTTCGGCGCCGAGTTTCTTCAGCATGGCGTTGTCGATGGTCAGATGCTCGATGCCCCAGCGCATCTGCTCGCCGGTGATCGACTTGCCCTTGCCGTATTTCTCCTGCGCCTTGCGGATCGCTTCGACGGTGACGATGCCGTGCACCACCCCGCGGTTGTGATAGATGCTGCCGACCCGGGCCTTGTCCTCCATGTTGCCCTTGTTCTTGGCATACACGTATTTCTGGATGTCCTTCATGACCGGGTAGTTGGTGCCGGCAACGTTGAAGCCGGCGGCGATGTAACCTTTGGCGGCTTCGCCGGCGGGTATCGTGTCTTCCTCGGCGCCCGACCACCAGACGCCGACGATCTTGTCGCGCGGGAAGCCGATCTTGGCGGCGGCCTTCAGCGCCACCGGATTCATCACGCCCCAGCCGCGCAGAATGACCCAGTCCGGTTTCTCCTGGCGCACCTGTAGCCATTGCGACTGCTGCTCGTTGCCGGGGTGGGCCACCGGAATATGTTTGACCGTGAACCCGTATTTCTTAGCCTGGGCGTCGAGCACCGGAATGGTTTCCTTGCCGTAGGCGGAGTCGTGATAGATGTTCACGATCTTCTTGCCTTTCAGTTTGTCCATCCCGCCTTCCTTCATGCCGATGAACTTGATCTTGGCGGTGTTCTGCGACCAATAGTTGGTGATCAGCGGGAAGATGTAGGGGAAGTAGCGGCCGTCGGTGGCATCGGTGCGGCCGTAGCCGAGGGAGATCAGAGGGATCTTGTCGGCGGTGGCTTTGTCGATCAGCGAATAGGTGATGCCGGTGGACAACGGATGCACCACGGTATTGCCGGTCGGGCCGTTCTTCTTCTGCCGCTCGTAGCACTCCACGCCGCGGGCATTGTTGTATTCCGTTTCGCATTCGTCCCAGGTCAGCTTGACGCCATTCACGCCCCCGTCGCGCTCATTGACGAGCTGGAAATAGTCGATCATGCCGCCGTAGATTCCCGATCCTCCCGAAGCATAGGGTCCAACGCGGTAGCTGGGCAGACCGATATATTGATCCGCGGCTTGGGCCGCCGAGGCGCCGAGCGCCGCGGCTATCGTCAGCCCGATTAGGGTCGATGCTTTCAGTTTCATGTTTGTCTCCTCAGGGTTAACTTTCTGTAAAAGCGATACAACAGTGATCAAAACAATCTGCAACAAAAATAGTCTAGTACCCCTAGTCAAAAAATGCAGGCACTAGCAACCCAGGCCCCAAAGCGGGCATTAGTGCGGGAACGGCCACAGGCGCAACTTTTCCTTGCCGATCTGCCACAGGCGCGCCAGGCCGTGGGGCTCGACAATCAGGAAGAAAATGATCAATCCGCCGAAGACGATTAGTTCGAGGTTGGAGCTGATACCCTGGGGAACCAGGCTGCCGAGCATATGCATGGCGACGTTCAGGAAGATCGGCAACAGCACGATGAAGGCGGCGCCAAGAAACGAGCCCAGGATGC
Source organism: Sterolibacterium sp. (assembly GCA_041665185.1). GTDB lineage: Bacteria > Pseudomonadota > Gammaproteobacteria > Burkholderiales > Rhodocyclaceae > JACRAR01. The sequence goes on along the minus strand of JBAYJH010000009.1, from coordinate 34,979 downwards.
TGCCGACGCCGCCGATGATCACCATGAACAGGATCTTGAAGGACAGGTCCAGATTGAAACCTTCCGGCTCCACCGTGCCCAGGTAGGTAAAGGCGTACAACGCGCCGGCCACGCCGCAGTAAAAGGAACTCACCGCGAAAGCCATCAGCTTGGTGTGCATCGGGCGGATGCCGATCACTTCGGCCGCCACGTCCATGTCGCGGATCGCCATCCAGGAACGGCCGATAGTGCTCCGCACCATGTTCTTCGCCAGCAGCGCGAAGACGCTGACGACGGCCAGGGTGAGCAGGTACTTGGCCTCGGGCGACTCAAAAGCGTAGCCGAAGATTTCGACTTTCTGCGCCGTAATCACGCCCGACGAACTGTTGTTGGAGAACCAGGGGAACTTGGTCAGCACCCAGACGATGAAGAACTGTGCCGCCAGCGTCGCCACCGCGAGGTAGAAGCCCTTGATGCGCAGACTCGGCAGGCCAAACACCATGCCCACCGCCGCCGCGCACAGGCCGGCCAGAACGAAGGCGGCCAGGATCGGCATGCCGGGAACGCGCAGCATGAAATTGTAGGCGGCGAAGGCGCCCACCGCCATGAAGGCGGCCGAACCGAGGGAGAGCTGCCCGGCATAGCCGGTGAGGATGTTCAGGCCGATCGCCGCCAGGGCGAAAATCAGTGTCGGTATGAGTATCCCCTGCAACCAGTATTGGCTTGCAAAATACGGCACGACCAGAAAGAAGAAGGCAAGGATCAGCGCGATCGCAATGCGATCCTGGCGGATCGGGAAGATCTGCTGGTCTTCCTTGTAACTGGCCTTGAACTGGCCTGCTTCACGGTAAAGCATCGTCGTCTACACCCTGTCGATATGCCGCTCGCCGAACAGGCCTTCCGGCCGGACGAGCAGAAAAAGGAGAGCCATTACGTACGGGAACCAGCCTTCGATGCCGCCCAGGCTGGTCTCGATGCCGAAGGAACTTTGCACGAAGGGCGGGATATAGATTTCACCGAGCTTTTCGCTGGCGCCGATGATCAACCCGCCGACGATCGCGCCCGGTATCGAGGTAAACCCGCCGATGATCAGCACCGGCAGCGCCTTGAGGGCGACGAAGGTCAGCGAGAACTGGACCCCGTTGCGCGCCCCCCACATCACGCCGGCTACCAGTGCGACCAGGCCGGCCACGGACCAGACGATGCGCCAGATGTCCTGTAGCGGGATGCCGATGGCCAGCGCCGCCTGGTGATCGTCGGCGACGGCGCGCAAGGCGCGGCCGACTCTTGTCTTGTTGAAGAAAATGGCCAGCACGACCACCAGCACCGCCGAGACACCGGCGGCGAACAGGTCGAACTTGGAAACGCCGATGCCGGTGGCTTCCATCATCCACTCCAGCGGCTCGTCCTGAATGCCGGGGATTTCCAGGCCGCGTACGCTGGCGCCCCAGATGCCTTGGGCCAGGCCTTCCACCAGGAAGGTGAGTCCGATGGTGGCCATGAACAAGGTGATCTGCGGCTGGTTGACCAGGGGCCGCAACACGATGCGCTCGGTGGCGATGGCCAGCAGGACCATCGCGCCGAAGGCGAGGATCAGTGCAAAGCCGAAGGGGACGCCCATCTCCATGATGCCGACGAAAGTCAGCGCGGCGAAGAACACCATGGCGCCCTGGGCGAAGTTGAACACGCCGGAGGCCTTGTAGATCAGTACGAAGCCCAGCGCCACCAGCGAATACATCACGCCGGAGAGCAGGCCGCCGATCAACACTTCGAAGAAAAATTGCATGTCGTTCTACCCTTTTCCGCGCGCTCAGTGCGCCGTGCCCAGATAGGCACGGATGACAGTTGGATCGGAACGTACTTCGTCGGCCGTGCCGTCGGCGATCTTTTCGCCGTGATCCAGCACCACCACGAAGTCGGAGATGTCCATGACCACGCCCATGTCGTGCTCGATGAGGAGTATGGTGGTGCCGAACTGGTCGACGATGTCGAGGATGAAACGGCACATGTCCTGTTTCTCTTCGACGTTCATGCCGGCCATCGGTTCGTCCAGCAGCAGCAGTGTCGGCTCGGCGGCAAGCGCGCGCCCCAGCTCGACACGCTTTTGCAGGCCGTAGGGCAGGCGCCCCACCGGGGTCTTGCGGATGTGTTCGATCTCCAGGAAGTCGACGATTTCCTCGATCTTCTGGCGATGCTCGAGTTCCTCGCGCTGTGCCGGCCCCCAGTAAAACGCCTGCTGTAGGAAGTTGCACTTCATCTTCAGGTTGCGGCCGGTCATCAGGTTGTCGAGAACGGTCATGCCCTTGAACAACGCGATGTTCTGGAAGGTGCGGGCGATTCCCTGGGCGGCGGTCTGGTGCGGGTGCATCTGGTGGCGTGCTTTCCCCAGGAAGGTGATGGTGCCTTCCTGCGGGTGATAAACGCCGTTGATGACGTTGAGCATCGAGCTCTTGCCGGCGCCGTTCGGGCCGATGATCGAGGATATCTCGCCGCGCTTGATTTCGAAGCTGACGCCGGTGATAGCCTTGACGCCGCCGAAACGCAGGTTGATATTCTCGACGCGCAGAAAGGTTTCCTCCGCGGCGGACTCCGATTCGCGTCGGCGCTTGCGCATCTCGCCCAGGACCAGCAGCGCCTGGTCGCGGGTGTCGTAGATGTTGGCGCGAAAAGACTCGATCCCGGCCCGTTCGCGGATCGTCTCCCGCGTCTGTGAAGTCGCACCGACCCGCACCGTGCCCAGACCGTAGCCGACGTTGGCGATCTTGCCGCGTTCGGCAAAACGGTCCCAGGCTTCGGGCGCAATCACGCAGTCGGTGTAGTTCACCAGGAAGTACCAGCGCTTGTTGGTCGCCGCAAGCCGGCGTTCCACTTCGTCGTAAAAAGCATCGACCGCCACCGTGTCTGCGAAGGTCAGGGTGGAAAAATCCACTTCCATCGTCACTATGGAGTCGTGAAAGCTGATGCGCTCTGAATAGGTTCGCTGATTCATGAGTGGTTCGCCGTGTTCATTGTTGCCGGTTTCCTGGCTACGCCGCCTTCTTGACGGCCGCGCTGAAGGTCTTGGTATTCCATATCTTCAAGTCAGCGGCAACCTTGCCCCGGCGGCCGTCCTCGAACTTGACCTCGGTCTCGATGAACTGGCTGCTCCGGTCGGAGTAGAGGGCGTCAATCAACACCGAATACTTCTCGGCGACGAAGCCGCGCCGGACCTTGCGGGTGCGCGTCAGTTCGTCGTCGTCCGGATCGAGTTCCTTGTGTAAGACCAGGAAACGGTGCACCTGGGAATCGGCCAGCATGCCTTCATGCACCAGTTCGGCATTGACCTGCTCGACGCATTCCAGGATCAATTGGCCGACTTCCTTCTTGGCTGCCAGGTCGGTGTAGCCGGAGTAGGCGAGATTGCGCCGTTCCGCCCAGTTGCCGACCGCGCCCATGTCGATGTTGATGAAGGCGCAGACCATATCGCGCTGGTTGCCGAATGCCACCGCCTCCTTGATGTACTGGAAGAACTTGAGCTTGTTCTCGATGTAGTTGGGCGCGTACATGGCGCCGTTGGCCAGCTTGCCGACGTCCTTGGCGCGGTCGATGATCTTCAGATGGCCGTCGTCGTCGAAGAAACCGGCGTCGCCGGTACGGAAATATCCCGCTTCGTCCATTGCCTCCACGGTGTCTTCCGGCCGCTTGTAATATTCCTTGAGCAGCATCTGACCGCGCACCAGCACTTCGCCGTTGTCGGCGATCTTCACCTCGACGCCGGGCGCCGGCTTGCCGACGCTGTCGAACTTGATTTCCCCGTCGGGCTGCAAGCACACCGCGGCGCAGGTCTCGGTGGCGCCATAGAGTTGCTTGAGGTTCACCCCGATGGAGCGGTAAAAGCGGAACAGGTCGGGGCCGATCGCCGCCCCGGCGGTGTAGGCGACCCGGATGCGGCTCAGCCCGAGCACGTTGCGCAGCGGACCATATACCAGCAGATTGCCGAGCAGGTAGAGCGCGCGATCCTTGATGCCGACGGGCTTGTTGCTGTCGAGGATCTCGGCGCCACAGCGTTTCGCCACCCGCATGAAGTAGTGGAACATGTTGCGCTTGATGCCGCCGGCGTCCTCCATGCGTATCATCACCTGGGTCAGCAGGTTCTCGAACACGCGCGGCGGCGCGAAGTAATAAGTCGGTCCGATCTCGCGCAGGTCGGTCATGACGGTGTCGCCGGATTCCGGACAGTTGATGGTGAAGCCCGCCACCATCGCCTGGGCATAGGAAAACAGGTGGTCGCCGACCCAGGCCATGGGCAGGTAGGAGAGGATGTCCTCTTCCGCCGTTAGGTGATCGAAACCACAGCCGCTGCGTGCCGCAGTGATGAAGGAGTGGTGAGTCTGGCAGACTCCCTTGGGCTTGCCGGTGGTTCCCGAGGTATATAACATGACCGCGACATCTTCCGGGCGGCCCTGGTCGATCTCGCCGTCGAGGAAATCCGGCTGCGTCTTGTCATGGACGCGCCCCATCTCGACGACTTCGTCCAGGCTCTGGATGAAGGACTGGTTGTAATGGCGCATGCCGCGCGGGTCGTCGTAGAGGATGTGCGCCAGCGCCGGGCAGCCTTCCTTGATTTCCAGCAGCTTGTCGACCTGCTCCTGGTCCTCGACGATGGCGAAGCGGATTTCGGCGTTCTCCAGGACGAAGGCCATCTCCTGCGCCACGGCGTCCTGGTACATCGGCACCGGCACGCCGCCGAGCATTTGTGCCGCGCACATCGCCCAATACAGTCGTGGACGGTTGTCGCCGACGATGGCCAGATTGTCGCCGCGCTTGAAGCCCATCGCCGACAGACCGCAGGCGATCGCCCGAGTTTCGGCGGCGACCTGGCTCCAGGTCCACGCCTGCCAGATGCCCATGTCCTTTTCGCGCATGGCCACCCGGCCACCACGCACACCGGCGTGCTGCATCAGGAGATGCGGAAAGGTATCGACGCGGTCGCCACGGACTTGGGCCGCTGCTACGGGCATTTCGGTCTCCTCCTCAGATCACTGCGTGCCGGCCGCCTGTCTCGTCGCAGCTTTGCCGGGCACACTCATTCGGAATATTTTATTGGCCTGCCGAACTCGATTCTAAACTTAAATCCTCCGGGCGCAAGCCCGTCCCGATCTATCTTACGGCTTTGGAAGCTTTATAATTGTCGCGTGGCGGACAATCCGGACTTCGATGCGGACGCAAACTCACCCAGCTTGGCGCAGAAGTTGCGCGCATGCGGCTGGGCCTCGGATCTTTCCGAAACGGAATTCGCCCGCGTCGAAGCCGGAGTATTCGAACGCATGATACCCGCGGGTGGCTTCGTCTGCCGCAAGGGCGAGCCGGCCGAATACTGGCTCGGCGTCATGGACGGCCTGCTGAAGATTTCCAGCGACTGGGTCACCGGGAAGACCGCCACGCTGTCCGGCATGCCTTCCGGTGGATGGTTTGGCGAAGGCTCCCTGCTCAAGGTCGAGCGCCTGCGCTATGACGCCATTGCCATGCGCGATTCCCGGGTGGTCTATATGCGGCGGGATACCTTCCAGTGGCTGCTGGACCACAGCATTGCCTTCAACCGCTTCCTGCTGACGCAGCTGAACGAACGCCTCGGCCAGTTCATCGGTACCCTCGAATCGGAACGCCTGCTGGACACAGACGCTCGTGTCGCGCGGGCGCTGGCGTCGCTGTTCAACGAGGTGCTGTTCCCCGGCACCGCCCACAACCTGTCGATCTCCCAGGAAGAAATCGGCTACCTCGCCGGCATCTCGCGCCAGCGAGTCAATCGTTCGCTGAAGATCCTCGAGGACGCCGGCTTCCTCGAAGTTGCCTATGGCGGCGTGAAGATCGTGGATCTGGACGGCTTGCGCCGCTTCGGCGGTTAATTCCGATTCGCATTCGAGCCGATACTTTGTCGACTGCGCCTTGCCGTGCAATAGCACTGTCTTCGGCTTGTCTTCGCGTCTCGTCTCGAATGCGAATCGGAATGCGGCTTTACTTCACGGTAGTGCCGGTTTCCTCGAACAGGAAACAGAAGGTGTCCGTCACCTCGGCGATGCGCTCCGACAGCGCGGTGCCGATGCCGTGGCCGCTGCTGGCGCTGGTGCGCAGCAGGATAGGCTTGCCGCTCGGATTGGCGGCCTGGAGCCGGGCGATCATCTTGCGCGATTGCGCCGAGTTGACGCGGCCGTCATGGTCGCCGGTCACCATCAGAATCGACGGATAGGCGGTGCCGTCCTGGACATGGTGAAAAGGTGAATAGGCATGCAGCGCGTCGAACTGCGCCTTGTCCTTCACCGTGCCGAACTCGGTGATGTTGAACGCCCCGTTGGGATCCAGCTCTATCCGCAACATGTCGTAAATCCCCACCGAGCTGACCACGGCGCGAAACAGCGCCGGCCGTTGCGTCAGGGCCGCGCCCATCAACAGGCCGCCGTTGCTGCCGCCCTGGATCGCCAGGCGTTGCGCCGAGGTGTAGCGGCGCGCCACCAGGTGTTCCGCCGAGGCGATGAAATCATCGAAGACCGTCTGCTTGCGGGTGAGATTGCCGGCCTTGTGCCAGGCTTCGCCGTATTCGCCGCCGCCGCGCAGGTTGGCGACCACATACACGCCGCCCTGGTCGAGCCATAGCCGCGCCGCCAGGGAAAAGGCCGGCTTCAGGCTGATCCCGTAACCGCCATAGGCGGTCAGCAGGGTGGGATTGTTGCCGTCCAGCGCCGTGCCCTTGCGGCGCAGGATGTTCAATGGCACCTTGGTGCCGTCCTCGGCGATGGCGAATTCGCGCACCACTTCGGCGTCGCCGAAATCCGCGGCGGAAGTCACTGCCAGCGCCGTCTTTGTGGTGCCGCCAGTGGCGTCGACCTGATACCAGGCCGGCGGCGACAGAAAGCTGGTGAGACGCGCCAGCACCCGGCCCTGGCTGCTGCGCACCAGGTCGGCCACGCCGCTCACCGGCGGCAACGCGACGGTGGTGGCCCGGCGTGTGGCTATGTCGATGACCTTGAGTTGCGAGGGACCACCCGCCAGCAGCGAGACGAACAACAGCTTGCCCGCTGACTCGAATTGTTCGATCGTGCCTTCGCCCTCGGCGACGACCAGTTGCGCCTGCCTGAGGCTGGGATGGGCCAGCGCCACGCGCACGATCTTGCCGCGTGGCGCCTTCTTCAGCGAACGCAGATACAGGTAGCCGTCCTGGCCGAACTCGGCATGCTTGATCTGATCGGCGAAATCCGCGATCCGGTGCCATCGGCCTTTAGTCTTCAAGTAAAAGGCATAGTCGCCGCCATCGCCGTTGGCGACCTGGGCGAGCGTGTATTTGCCGTCCGCGGAAGTGGCCAACCGGGTCTCGGCGATGCGCGGGAATTCCCTGCCGATTTCGTAACGATCCTGGCTTGCCGGCGTGCCCAGGACATGAAAATACACCTGTTGGTAGAAATGCAGATCGGCCTCGGCGCGTTCGCCGGCGGCCGGATAGCGGGTGTAATACAGGCCGCTGCCATCGGCGTTCCAGGCGACGCTGCCGCCGCCGGTCGCATAGGCAACGCGTGGCACGCGGTCGCCGAGATCCTTGCCGGTGGCGGTTTCGAAGACATGCAAGGTGCCGTCTTCGCTGCCGTTTTCCGACAGCGATACCGCGACATGCGAGCCGTCCGGCGACGGCTGGAAGAAGTCTATGGTGACTCTGCCTTTGTCGGACATGAGATTCGGGTCCACCACGACTTTCTCGCCGATCGGCTGGCTGGCCGATTCCAGGGTCACCAGCAGGGGTTGCTGTTTGGGTGGTTGCCGCTTCAACGCGAACAATTTGCCGCCGCGCTCGACCAGGCCGTAGTGGTCGTTCGACGTCGACGTAAACAGTGCTTTCGCCCGTTCCGCCACGATGGTTCGCGCCGGAAAGGCATCCAGCCGTTCGCGGGTGAGGCGGTTTTCCTCGGCGACCCATTGCGCGACCGCGGCTTCGCCGGACTTTTCCAACCACTGGTAATCGTCGCTGACGGCGACGCCATGGTAGCGGTCGACCGTAGTTATCTTCGCTGCGGCCGGGTAGGCCAGCCCGCTGGCGAACACGGGAAAACTGGTCGTCACGGCAACCAGGGCAAGCAGGGGGAGGGGCAGAGAGCGCATGGGCGGTGCATTTCTGGAGTCGAGGCTGGAACTGGCAAGGTTAGCACACCGCCAGCAGGCTATTGGCGTCAGGGCTATTGATCGGGCTGCTTCCAGTCCGACATGGACGCTCGCCATAGAGTCAGGTGCACATTACCTGCGCACTTCTTCTACCGAATCGAAGTTGTGGACGCCAATGAAAACGGCCCCCATCTCTGGAAGCCGCTTGGAAACTGGTGGTGATGAGTGGACTTGAACCACCGACCCCCGGATTATGAATCCGATGCTCTAACCGACTGAGCTACATCACCAAATTTCGCCAGGAACAGCCGAGCAGGCCATTTTGGCAAGGGGCGGAATTATCCAGTGCCGTGCGGAGCCTTGTCAAGTTTGACGCACTCCGCGACAATGGCTGGATGAAGCAGGATTTCGATGTGGTGATTGTCGGCGGCGGCCTCGCCGGCCTGTCGCTGGCCGTCGCCTTGAACGCCAGCCGGCTGCATGTCGCCGTGGTCGAAGGACATGGCCCCGCTACGCCGGTGGGCTGGGATGCGCGCATTTATGCGGTCAGTCCCGCCAATGCACGATTTCTACAGGAGATCGGCATCTGGCAGCATTTCGATCCCTCGCGTATCGCAGCGGTCGGGGCGATGGAAATCTATGGCGACGCCGGTGGCCGGCTGGATTTCTCCGCCTATGACAGCGGCGTCGATGAACTGGCCTGGATCATCGAAGCAGCGCTGATGCAGCGGGAGCTTTGGGAAACCGCCAGGCGCCAGGGCAATGCCACCCTGTTCTGCCCGGCTCGCCCGCAGGCCCTGGCGATCGAGGCCGAGCGGGCCAGCCTGAGCCTGGACGATGGGCGCCAATTGACCGCGCGGCTGATCGTCGCGGCCGACGGCGCGGATTCCTGGGTGCGGCACAGCGCAGGAATGGAAGTTGAATTCAAGCCTTATCACCAGAAGGGGGTCGTCGCCAATTTCCACTGCGAAAAACCTCACCGCAACATCGCTTGCCAGTGGTTCCGCGACGACGGGGTCCTGGCCTATCTGCCGCTGGCGGCAGACAACCTGATTTCCATCGTCTGGTCGACTGCGGACGAATATGCGGATGAACTTCTGGCATTGCCGCCCGAGGAGTTTTGCCGCCGAGTCGCCTGGGCCGGCGACATGCGCCTGGGGGAGCTCGCCCTGATAACGCCGCCCGCCGGATTCCCCTTGCGCTTGATGCGCGCGCCACGGACGGTGGCGCCGCGTCTGGCGCTGATCGGCGACGCGGCCCACGCCATCCATCCGTTGTCCGGCCACGGCATCAACCTCGGCTTCCAGGATGCGCGGGTGTTGGCCGAAACCCTGGCCGGACGCCCGGAATTCGTCGATTGCGGCGACGAGAGGTGGCTGCGTCGTTACGAGCGGTCGCGTATCGAGGAAGTGCTTGCCTTACAATCGGTCACGCATGGCTTGCAACGGCTGTTCCAACCGCAAAACGCTATACTCGCCACGCTCCGCAATGCCGGATTGAACCTTACCAATGCCTTGCCGGTCGTAAGAGATTCCTTGGTGCGCTATGCGCTGGGATAGAACGACGACTCACCCTTACCCTCACCTTTTACCCTCACTCGGAGTTGACATGATCAGGAAATTTCTCGTTTGCTGTGTGGCCGCACTCTCCCTGGCGGCCGGCATGGCACACGCCGGCGAAGCGGAAATCCGGAAGGCCGCGGCGTCGCTCGGCTTGACCCCCGATGAGGTGCGCAAGACGGAACCTCTGGGCTTGTACGAAGTTCGCATCGGCGACGACCTGTGGTACGCCGACGACAAGGGCAGCTACCTGATTCACGGCGATATCATCGACGTCAAGGCCAAGGCCAACCTCACCGAAGTCCGCAGAAACAAGCTGGCGCAGATCCGGTTTTCCGACCTGCCCCTGGAGTTGGCGGTCAAGACAGTGCGCGGCAACGGCAAGCGCGTCTTCGCCACATTCGAAGATCCCAACTGTGGCTATTGCAAGAAACTGGCGAAGGATATGGTCGGCATGAACGATATCACCATGTATACCTTCATGTTGCCGATTCTTTCGGCGGACTCGGGCGAGAAATCCAAGTTCATCTGGTGCGCCGCGGATCGCAGCAAGGCCTGGAGCGACTGGATGGTGAATGGCACGGCGCCCACCGCCGCCAACTGCGCGGTGCCGACCGCCAAGGTCATGGCGTTGGCCGAGAAATACAAGATCCACGGCACGCCGACGATCTTTCTCGCCAATGGCGAGCGGATTCCCGGTGCCGTCCCGGTGGCGCGTCTGGAACAGGATCTGAACCGCGTCGCCTCCGCCAGGTAGCCTTGCCCCGGCCAGGGCCTGGCTAGGCCCTGGGGTGGTGCCTGGAATGCAGGCGTTTCAGCCGTTCGCGGGCGACGTGAGTATAGATTTGTGTCGTCGATATGTCCGCGTGGCCGAGCAACAGTTGCACCACGCGCAGGTCTGCGCCGTGGTTGATGAGGTGGGTGGCGAAGGCGTGGCGCAGCACGTGCGGCGAGATCGACTTGACGATGCCGGCCTGTAGGGCATAGCGTTTGACGAGCATCCAGAACATTTGCCGGCTCAGCGCCGTGCCGCGAGCGGTGACGAAGATTTCGTCGCAGGCACGCTGCTTGAGCAGGATAGGCCTGGCGTCATCCTGATAGCGCTGTAGCCAGTCGATGGCGAATTCTCCCAGCGGCACCAGGCGCACCTTGTCACCTTTGCCGCGCACGCGCACGACGCCTTCGTTCATGCTCACCTCGAACAGCTTCAACCCCACCAGTTCGCTGACGCGCAGGCCGCTGGAATACAGCAGTTCCAGCATGGCGCGATCACGCAGCCCTAGGGGGCGGGCGGTATCCGGCGCCGCCAGCAGCTTTTCCACATCCTCTTCCGACAAGGTCTTGGGAAAACGTTGCGGCATCGCCGGCTGCTCGATATTGAGGAGAGGATCGACGGCGATGCGCCCTTGCGCCAGCAGGAAGCGGTAGAAACGCTTCAGCGCGGCTTGCAGGCGACGCTGGCTGGCTGGCTTGGGCTGTTGCTCGGGCGGACGGCGGTGCAGATCGGCCAGGTAAGCCTTGACCCATTGCTCGTCGACTGCCACCAGGCTGACGCCATTCCCCGACAGCCAGCCGGCGAACAGGGATAAGTCGCTGCGGTAGGCAGCCAGGGTATTCTTCGCCAGCCCGTCCTCCAGCCAGAGGTTGTCACAGAACTGATCCAGCGCTGCGATGTCCTCCGCCGAGGGCCCCACTACAGCCATCGGGCGTCCTCGTGCGCCAGCAGCCAGCGCTTGATCTCCAGCGCGAAGCCGGCGCGCTCGTGTCCAAAGCCGCCCAGGCCGCCGCTGGCGACCACCCGGTGACAGGGAACGACCACCGCGTAGGGGTTGGCCCCGCAGGCGCCGCCGACCGCCCTTGGCGCGCTGTTGATCGTCAGCGCCAGTGCGCCATAGGTGCGTGTTTCCCCGCTTGGTATGGCGGCGATGCCGGCCCACACCCGGCGCTGGAAGTGAGTGCCGGCCGGCGCCAGCGGCAAGCCAAATTCAAACATTGGATCCTTCAGGTAGCCGCTCAGCTGGCGCACGGCCTCCTTGGCGAGCGGAGTCCTCGGCGCCAGCGCGGCGCGTGGCGCCAGGAATTCGACGGCAAGAATTTCATCGGCATTGCAGCGCACGCCCAGGGCGAATCCCGATCCGGGGTTCGAAATGCAGACGACAGCCTGATACGGGGGAGTATCCATGACGGCGCGGGGTGGATGGCGACCGTCGCATTGTCGACTGCGTTCCGGCATTTCGCAAGCGGTGGCGCAATTCGCTTGCCCGCGGCAAGATTGCGCTGCCCGCAAGACCCAACGCCACCCGTGAAGCATGCTGCGCCGGGATTTTCGGAAGATATGCCTTGACGCGATAGATGGTTGTTTTTATAATAGCCTTCCTCTGACGCGGGGTGGAGCAGTCTGGCAGCTCGTCGGGCTCATAACCCGAAGGTCGCAAGTTCAAATCTTGCCCCCGCAACCAACAAAAATCCCATAAAGCCAATCACTTAGCGGTGGTTGGCTTTATGCATTGTGGGTTCTGAAATCTGCCGTGCCCATACCGTGCCCAAAATGTGCCCATGGCGTACCCAGCCAAACGAGACGATTTTGCCCGCAATATCGATTTGACCTTCGGGCTTCGTGCCTATCTAGCTATCTGATGACCTTCGGGTAAGTTCGACCGAAGGTCATCAACCTGTTCGAAAAGAAAGTCTTCAAAATTGACCTTCGGTCTGCTTTACTGATCTTCGGGCCTCGTGCTTTAAGGTCACCAACTGCTAGCGACCTTCGGTCACGTTTAATGAGAATTAACAATTTCTTGTAGGTTCTCGGTTCGTTCAGAACTATAGGCTTTAGATTTCAATCAGGATATGAAAACGTTTCGGACAATGCCTGTCGACATTTCCCGAAACGTTAGATATTCCTACCGCACCCTAGCCACAGAAAAGCTGCGGCTAGGATTTGCCCGTACCTCTTACTAGTAGAGGTACGGAAAGTGGATTAGCACTGTAGTGCTAGTCGCGCTGCATCTGTTGTCGCTGCCTTCTCGTCAGCAGATTCTTCTCGGAGAGAACGCTCATTGAAATAGCGCGAAGACACTTTCAACTCCGTCGCGTCCCTGACTAGTTGCGGCCATTCGTCAACCTTCCGAGAGGCTTGTGCAATTTGTTCGTCAATACTAATGCGCTTCATTTTGTTTTCTCCTTGGTTTGTTTTTTTGCTTGTTCGTCGGTCCATCGCTGCTTCATCACTTTGATGTCGTTAGCGATCAACCACGTTTCAAGCAGTAGGTGGGTGTTTATATGTCGTTGGAATTTAGGTCTAGCGTTATTCGCACTCCACTCGATCATCTTTCCATACTTATTTTTACGTGCGTCCGCATCTCTCATCTCGAACAATTCTGAATACGCTCTCGGTGCGATGCCGACGAATGACTCGAACACCACTGCTCCATCGGAGATGCGAACGGGGTCGGATGCGATCGAATCGGAGTAAAAATCTCTTGCTTTGCTCTTTGGATACGGTTCGACGTAAATGACACGATCAATCCCTGCAGCCACAATGTGCTTGGCGCAGAGGTGGCAAGGATAGGTTGTTGTGTACAAGATGGCGCCCTTTACCGAGACACCTCTCCTAGCAGAATCCATGAGTGCCGCCATTTCCGCATGAACGCTACGGCCAAATTCGAGCAGATTCAGTAGTTGAGAGCCCTTCAACACTTTCTTCTGTTTCCCAAAAAGCAGGTCGTCAGCAAGGTCATTGGGATTCGATGCTTGACAGTTGGCAGTGAGTAAGCCACCTTCGTTCAGCCGTCCCATGAGTTCGGCAACGATTTGTTGACGATGTTCGATGCTTGTATCACCGCCACGCTGAAAGTCTCGCGCGTCTCGCTCGTCACCTGGCCAATAAAGGCCGCCACCTGCTTTTGGAACATCGTTGCATCCTACGGCGATCACGTCTCCTTCTGCGGTAGAAATTGTTGCCCCGACTTGCCTTCCCATGTCCGATGAGCGAAGTGCGGCTGCCCTCGCGTGAAACATTCCGTACTCTTCTCTAGTGGGGGTATGGAACGGATGCCCAAAAACGAGTTCGATAAACCGCTGGATATTTGCCTCTAGCGAGGCGCGATCTCGGACGTCAAGGAACAAATCGGCTTGCGGGAAGACATCTCTGACCTTTTGACCAAGTGGCTTGTTCTCTTCAAGCTCGTCTCTTTCCACAAGCTCTTCTGCCTTGGCCTTAGCACCGCCTGGATGATGCGGTTTTGATCTGCCTATTCTGCTCGCCAGCGCTTCAACTCTGGCCTCTCGTGGGGAAAACACGGAAATAGCAAAGAAACCCTTACCGTAGACAGCCCGAAGGGTTTCTACCTCTTCTGGACGCTTCAGCGAATGGATAACGAACGCGTTCTTTTCTGGTTTCCCTTTGAACTCGGCGTTTCTAATTCTTTCGATTTCTAGCAAACCGAGGAGCGCAACAGCGTCGCCTCGCCCGCAGGTATCCCGAAGTTCGGTACCTGCATCCATCAGCTTATTGATTCGCTGATCCTCGGAGAGACCAGAGAAGCTGCGTCCCGTGAACTCCTGGATGAGGTTACTAAGACGAATCTCCTCTTTGGGAACCTTGTAGCCGACACGCTGTAGCTCTTGCTTCAGGAGCCTAAAGACCAGTTTTAGATCCGTTCCAGCTGGTCCGATTAGCCCGAATACCAACTCATGGTGGCTATCAGGGGCGACCTCACATAGATCTGCTACGGAAGAAGCGGAAACAGCTTCTTTAGCGGTCGTCTTCACGCGTTTGGTTTTTGCTTTCTTTGGTTGAGACCTCGCAACCATGTCGCCTTTCGCAAAAGCCAATGTTGCCAGCCGAAATATGTTTGCGACCTGCTAAAAGAAGTTAAGAATACCCAGCAAGTCACTGATGCGTCAGAAAAAACACTTTTACGTTTATGAGAGTATAGATTGCTTAACCACGTGTGTAAAGGTCTTTAGAAATTGAGCCTGACGGTCGATGCGAACCTCCGCTGGATCGGTGTCGTCCAGTAGCGACTTGGGCTTTCAAACTCACCATGGTAGCGATGGATAACTAGGCGGCGACAGCACAATATACCTCACGTAGCCAGCCAAACCACAGGCTCGACCGTACAACGCCGTCGCTTATCGCTCTGGCGCCCGATGAGAGGCAAACCCCGAATAATCAGTATATCGCCAGCTAGGTGGAGCGGTAGGAAGAACATACAGTCTACGCTTGCGACACCCCTATAGATTAGTCTTATACTATGATCACGTCATGTCGCTAAACTTTACAGGAGAAGAATGATGGGAGGGTCTGGGTCTTCAGGCGGATGGGTTCCAAGCACGCCAAGCAGTCCTTGCGAGCGGATCAACTTCCGAGCAGTAATCAACTCGCCGCAACCTATCGTGAGTACCCTGAAGTTGCAGGATGTGCTTGCGGTAAGGCTTCAGACAGCCCCAACACCCGCCGTTGTTGTCGAATTAAACGGCATCATTGTTGGGGCACTCACCGGCGCACAACTAAATTCCTTGGTGAACTGTCTTCAGAATGGCTATACGTATGAGGCAACAGTCGTTGCAATTGCAGGCGGCAACTGCACGGTTCAGGTCTGCGCTACATGAAAGCCAAGACGATTGCCGTCATCGGCGGCGCCTATGGTGAAGAGTGTGCATATCCTGCTCGCCAAGTTTTTCGAGGCAGTGGTGGGCGAGCTGCGGCCATTCTCGCAAGCCTCGGAGCGCAGGTTTCATTAACGACGGCGCTAGGAGATGACCTTTTGCCGACGTTTGCGAGTATTGCCCAGAAGCTTGGTTACTCGTTGGATGCTAAGCCGCGATCAAGCGACATCTGGTTTCGATACCGTCATCCTTTGGCCCACCCGACCATCTATCCACATTCAGCTCCAACCACGAGTTATGACTTACCTGTAGTTGCCGACAACGTACTCGTGTTTGGCATGATTGAGGGCCGTCCTTCGGTACATGCTAAGCGTGCGGTATACGATCCACAAGACGGTATCGCCGCAACATCATTTGGCAAAAATGGCTCTACGGCGGACGATCTAGCGTTGGTAATGTCTTTCTCAGAGGGCAAGGCGCTAACCGGAGAAACTAGCCCGGAAGTGATGGCTAACAAGCTGATACGTGAGCAGTCGGTTTCTGCGGTGATCATTAAGTGCGGACCACAAGGCGCTCTTGTGCGAACGGAAGAAGCGACAAACTGGATCCGCGCATTTCCAACCAAGCGCGTGTACAAGGTTGGCTCGGGTGATGTCTTTTCAGCTGCGTTTGCATTTTCGTGGCTCCTAGAGGGTAACGATGCGTTGTCATCCGCTTGGTATGCTTCATCTGCGGTCGCTGCCTATGTAGAGACCGCGCAGGACCGTTTCGATGCTAATCAACAGATGAAGTTTCGCGCGCAAGCGCGTCACGCATTGGAGGCTCTTACCGATACAAAGCCCCGTCGTATACCTGACACGCAAATTTATCTGGCCGGCCCATTTTTCAATACTGGACAGCAATGGTTGATTGATGAAGCCCGATCAACACTCACGGACATGGGCTTCAAAGTCTTTTCTCCTGGACATGAAATAGGTATTGGACCTGCGCAGGAAGTAGCGCCGGCAGACTTGCTTGCCCTGGAACAATCGGGGTTGGTGTTAGCGTTGCTGGACGGCTTCGACCCTGGTACAGTTTTTGAAATAGGTTACGCGCGCGCACGCAATATCCCGGTTGTTGCCATTGTCGAAGCAGGCGATGAACCTTCTCTCACAATGATCATTGGCTCCGGTTGCGAGGTTGCCAACGATTTTGCAACCGGCATATACGCGGCATGCTGGCATTTGATGGGCGATGTCTGATCTTCTTTTACTATCCGGGGGAATAGATTCCATCGCAGTGGCGAACTGGTTGAGGCCTGCGATGTCTTTGACGATCGACTATGGGCAGAAGGCGGCAAGGGCAGAGATCGCTGCGTCGAAACAAGCATGTAACGCGCTTAACTTGCCTCACGCTGTTCTAATCGCTCAAATCGGGAGCGTTGCTGCGGGTGACATGTCTGACCAAGCAGCGTCACAACATTCGGCCAACTCTGAATTTTGGCCATTCAGGAATCAGTACCTAGTGACCTTGGCTGCAATGTATTCCATTAAGCACGGTTACAGCAGGATTCTGATAGGTACAGTGGCAACAGATTGCCGCCACAAAGATGGTACTCAGCGTTTTGTCGAAATCTCAGACAGGCTTCTGAGCGAGCAAGAAGGCGGCATTCGCCTTGCAGCCCCCGCGATATCGATGACAAGCACCGAGTTGGTACGTCAATCAAAAATAGAGTTTTCGGTCTTAGGCTGGGCTCATTCTTGCCACATTGGCCAGTTGGCCTGCGGGTGCTGCAGGGGATGCATCAAGCACTCAGAAGTGATGCAATCCCTTGAGTTGCAGCGGTAATTACATCAGTAGGCGGAGCGCCAATTGCTTCTGTTTCAACGGAAAGACGGCAGGCTTCTCGCCGGTTACCCCTAGCTTCTGGCTCAGTGCGGTAAGCGCGACCTTTCCATAGTTACGCATCTGGTCCCAGATTAGACAATCGAGCACAGCCGGGCGAGCTGTTAGGGCGTGGCAAAATCGGATGTAGCGCTCTTCCATCGCAAAGTAATCGCGTTCTACGCGCTGCTCAGGTTCAAATAGGTTGCAGAGAAGTCCCGCTCGGATCAAATGAATATCCAGAATGGCAACGTCGTCGGTGTCGAGATAGTTCCTCGCCACCCAGCCAGCCGTTTTAGGCCCAACGCCTTTGATTTCCAATAGTGCATCCCGGAGGTGTCGGCCACTATGCTGGTCAAGAGGGTTTCTGCGAAGAAATGCCATCGCATTTGCAAGAAAGCGAGCCTTCTGCTTCGGATATCGATAGCGGGTGGTTCGGCCATTCAACAATAGGGGCCTCGTAAGTTCGGCCTCCCATCGTGCCGCTGACGGCTCAAGAGCCGCGATCAATCCGGCCGATCGACATACATCAAATGCCACGGTAGCCAACTCTGCTGTAATTCCGTATCCGCCAAGCATGCAGAACGTTAGCTCTTCCGCCAACGACCCGCGCCCTTTGTAGGGTGACCTGTCAGCCCGGTCCAAGCCACTCATCCATAGCTGCGATAGCCAATATGCTGGCGTGAAGAGCTGCCAGGGTGTTCCCCACAGGACTCCGTCAATTACCTGTTCACTGCAATCCGGAAGGTTCCGGCAGTGCTGTGTTTCGCCAACCCAATAGTGTAGTGGTTGGGTCATGTCCAAGCCCTTTCGTCAGCCCTGTCCTTAAGCCAACTATAGAGGGACTTTTGTTCAACTGCTGACAACTTATCAATGCGCCGCCGTAGTCGTTCCTGCCGTCGGCGAATGACTTCACGTTCTCGGAAACCGGCCCCGAAATACCTGTCGTCGTGCAACAATTCCGGCTGTAGGTAATTGAACCAAACCCACTCCTCGCGCGTATCTACATGGGTCCGGGCGCGAAACCGGTGGACGGACCATCCGCTCAACCAGCGCTCGTACAAGGGTGTGACGTACCCTGAAATGATGACTTTGCAAGGAAGTGCAGTTAGGCAGTCAAGCAGGCGTTCGTGATCTCGTACAGAGTAGTCATGCCGATATACCTTCAAACGGCGTCGTGTATCCGGATGGTATGGCGGGTCGGCATATATCAACGTGTCGGCATCGAGATGTTGCGCGCTAAGGTAATCAACCGCATCCGATCTAATCACGTCGCAATGGTCAGGCCAGCGCAGCTTCCACATTTCAATGACCGTTGGATCGACGTCGAGACCCACTTGATCAGTCGCCGGCAACTTGTTGCGCATTACCGCTCCGCCGCCTAAGTGCGTCTCGATGTACCGCTTGTGCGGCGGCATCAAATTGACTATTTGGGGGAAGGAAATCCCCTTTCCACCATCGTATCGCATTGCCGAATCATCGCCATTTCTGGCGATGGTGTCAACCACTTGCGAGTCGAACCCTCCCGCCTAAAGCGCGACATCTGCATCTACCGTCCAAAGTTGACCAACCGCGACGAGTTCCCTCAAAGTGTCCTTAGCGTCCGTTCATGGTCAGTGAATCGTGGCCGAGTGCAGAAATACGATCACCGAGCCAGCATGCGGCGGCACGGTGATCGTTGCCTTCGATGAGCCGTCCGTCATTGCCTTGCTGAAAGCTTCGGTGACAACACGTATGGTCTGCCGCAAATCCACGTCAACCCGCTCGGCAAGATTGTGCGCCGACGTGTCTAGCTCAATGCGCTTGCGCGTTTTCTTCTGCAAGTGCATAAGCTCGCCCTGGATGATGCGCAGGCGCTGGTTCGGCTGCGGACGCGGCACGTGGAACACCGCGACGCGGGACAACAACGGCTCGGGCACAGTCCGCAGTGTGTTGGCCGTCAAAACGAAGACAATGCGGCTTGCGTCGAATTCTAAGTCATAGAATTCGTCTTTGAAATGCCGGGCGCTGGTCGGTTCGAGCATGTCAAGCAAGGTCGGCTGGAGCGAGTAATTACCGCCGCCGAGCTTGTCGACTTCGTCGATCACCATCACCGGGGCGGCACTGCTATTTGACGCCAACAAAGTGAACACTGAGCCGGGCATCGCCCGATTCCAGGACCCGTGCGAGCCAACCAGTTGAAACGATGCTGCCGACCCGCCGGCACTGACCTTTGCCATCGGAACGCCGAGTGCGGTGGCCAGCTGCATGGCCAGATGCGTTTTGCCAATCCCTGGATCGCCAAGCAACAAGATCGGCGAGATGCGGAAGTTGGACGCGTTCATCGCGCCGGCCAGAGTCAGTTCCGATTTCAAATGCGCGATCGGATCGGCCAGGTTCTCGAACTTTTCCGCGAGGCGCGTCAGGTTCGCAACGGCCTTGCGGACATTCGGCAGCAACCGAAAACCGTCATTCGTGCGAGCCTGCGCCAGATCATGCCCGGCTCGGTCGCGATCTTTGCTGTCCAGGCGACCGAGGTGCGCATCTGCCTTTGCCAACGCTTCCGGCCTAAAGATCTGTATGACGGGCTGCTTACGAACACGGCGAGCCTTCGCTTTACCCGTCCCGGCTTCCGGCGCGGGATTCCTTACGCAGGCAAGGGCGTCCTTGAGCATCGCCGCACTACGGTTGATCAGACGCTGCAACGCAGCGTCATCCATGCCCGGCAGGTACTCCATATGCGTTTTGATCCATTGACCGGCAGGCGTTTCCATGACGTGTGGCTTCTGTTGGTAAAGATCAAGCGCAATTTGCGTGACACAATCCCAACCTGGCCCGATCAAATAGTCGAGCACCATATCCCAGGTCGGAACATTGCCTTCATACACCATACGCAAGGCCGCACCCACGATCACGTCGCGACAGGACGTGACGGTGTAATCATCCAGTCCCTTGGTCTGGCTTTCGAGTAAGCTCACAACTAACTGTTCGGTCGCTTCGAGCACGGCATCGCCGCGCGCCAGGACCGTCACAAGTTCGTAGGGGCCCGCCGACATCAAAGCCTTATTCTTTTCGGTGTCTGCGTGCTTTCTCTCCTCGTCGGCCTTCTTCCGCGCGGCCATGGCGAGCCTTTCTTCAAGCACGAGCTGCTTGTGTTGTGCGAGTACGACGGATGGCACCAATAAACCGCCGTCACCGAGGTTCAGCAGCTCGAAACCAGGCATATCGATGCGGTTGTGGTTGCTTTTCATGATCTGCTCCCGGTTGGATTACTTGTTGAGCCAAGCGCGCAGTTTGTCCGCCACGCCCGGCGTAGTCAGGGCGAGGGTTGGATCACAAGGCGCCATCACAAGAATGGGAACAAGTCTAGGCGCCTTCGGGCTCAGTAGCTGCGCCCGCGGAACTCCAGTGCCACAACTTGCCGGTTTGGCCAAATCGAGATCGTAGTGACCGGAGCGGCTAATCTTTTAGTGTCTCTCTAGAACCTCGACGGTCATGATGTCCTGCTCGCCCTGGTAATACTTGTCGAGAATCCGGACGAAGACGGAGCCAGGTTCGGCCACCGATGCAAACAGGGTCATAGACGACTTGAGTTTCAGGTCGTCTGGATAGCCGAAGATGTCTGAGGCAGATCGTCCCTCGCAAGCAAGAACCGTCTTGGCGCATTCCCGCAGCCGCTTGCCGAGAACTGGGTGTTCCAGATACTGCCGGGCCTCTTCCCGGCTCTTAATAGAGTAGCGGACAGCCATGGTGCTGCTTCCCAGTCCCTGTATCTGGGGAAACACGAACCACATCCAATGGGTAAGCTTCCTGCCGTGCCGCAGTTCCGCCAAGGCGGTTTCATAGAAGCCTTCCTGCGCAGCGAGAAAGCGGTGCAAGGCGAAAGTGTCGTCATAGGTCATGTGCGGTATCTCCCCTGGGCCCGGTCCAGTTCGGCTGCGACGCGCTGTCGTAGCTCCGTCGGTGCCATCACTTCGCAATCGCCGCCGTATTTTAGGATGTCCATGACAAGTTCGCGGTCATCGGTGTAGGGGACCTTCAGCTCGCAGCTGTCGTCTTTGAGCAGGGTGGCTTCCTGTCTGGGGTGCCAGCGCTCAGAGGCCACCCAGCGGGCACGTTCGGGCGTGAATCGCAAGGTAGCCCAGGTGACGTTGTCCCCAGTGAAGATACCGTAGCCGGAGCCGAGCACTTCGTCGAGACGCTTCTCGGCGACATCCTTGGCCTTCTTGTCGATGATCTCGGCACGCTCGATGGCGTCGACCGAGAATGAGCGCAGATCGTTGCGCAAGTGGCACCAACCGTCCAGATACCAATTGTCTCGATAGTGGCAGAGGCGTTGCGGCGAGATTTCGCGTTCGCTGGTTTCATCCGCGCCGCGCCCGTGATAGCGGATGACTAGGCGCTTGCGGCGGAGCAATGCGGATCCCACTGCCTGGAAATGATCAAGATGGAACTGGCGGGCACCAACGGTTTCGATCTTGATGCGCTTCTTCACTTCCTCCGTCGGGTTGTCGGCGGCGCCGAGCAAGCCGGTTAAGCGCACGAGCAGGGGCTTGATCTGCGGGCCCAGCAGGCCGCCAGTGTCGAGATTGGAGAGCAAGTGCTGCATGGTTAGGAGGGCATGGATTTCCTCGGCGGTGAACCACATACCGGGCAGTTCGTACTGGGGACCGAAACGCTTTTCATCCTTGGCGAAGCGATAACCGCCCAGTTCGCGATCAAAGACGATTGGTGCGTTGAGGCGGTCTTTCAGATAGTTAAGGTCGCGCTTGAGGGTGGCCCAGGAAACGCCGAGGCGCTGCTGTAGTTCGGCGCGGGGGACGAACTTCCGATCGGCAAGAATCTGGTCTATCTGGTAGATGCGCTCGATGTTGCTCATGCTGGCGTACCCACGAGTTGCAACTCCTGCGGCGAGGTCCGACTCATCTGCATAATGAAACGGCGAATCCCCTCGTCGCGAACATAGATCAATTGCCGACATGGATCGGGGCTATGTCCTCGGATTGGATGTATTCGCTGCTCGGCCAGCAATCTGGCCACCTTTCGCGATGAAGTACCCAGCCGTTCGGCGATCTCGGTTCCAAATACGTATTCTTCCCTAAAACGCCCTACGTCTTCCCTACGTACTCGGGCTCCAGTTTTGTCTGTAAAACCCAACTTTTCGGAAACGGGAAGGTAGCCATTTTGCGTCAACCAATATGCAACCTGTTGCTTCACACCGAGGAGTTTTGCGGCTTCCGGAATTTTGAGCCAGTGCATGCGGCCTGGGTTCAATGAAACCTGCCACGCGCGAAGCCGACCAGCGTCAAATATCCACCGGCCGATTCCCCGGCCAGAGTCGAGAGCCGCTGCGGGCACGAATTCTCGCACTCTGACGCTCTCAATTAACGAAACGATTTCTTCCGCTGTCCATGCCCAGTACTTGAAGACGTGAGCCAGTGACACCTGGTTCTCTTCGGGGATGGTGACTACGGGAAGAATATTTTCGATTCCGAGGAGCTGTTCGACATCGCTGCGCGGGACACACCAAGGCATCTTCTCCTTGTTTTGTATGCGCCGTGCATTCGGAAAAAGGAGACGAAGAAGTCTCTGCATACGGACCTTACCGATTCCGAGTGCATCCATAGCCGCCGTCATAGTCATTTCATTGGCCAGTTGAATGTTGATTTGATCCAGCTGGTCCCGCCTCACGATCAGGAATCGGCGGGCCTTGGTGCTCACCGACTCCTGCCCATCCAAGTAACCTTCTCTCACAAGGCTTCTCAGCCTTGCAATGGAAATCCCCAACTGGTCTGCAGCCACTTTTCCAGGAATCCACTGGACCTTGTCCAGGAGCTGAGCAGTCAAACGCCGGTTGCGCTTGCACAGGCCGCCTTTCCAATGCTCACCGAGCCAGGTCTCGAAGGCGTCCCGGACCGGTAGAAAGGCGTCCTCCTTCAAACCCTTGTACAGATAGTAGTAGGCCTGACGGAACAGACCTCGAAGGCCAGCTTTTTCCCCTGCGCCGTGCTCCTGTATCCGGGTCCAGCATCCGTGGAAGGCCTGGGGCCACTGGGCAACTATCTCGGCAGCCAGAGAAGACACGGGCCAAGAGGCTTGCATCGAGCCGGCGTTTCTGAGCTTCAATGGGTTGGGACCTGAAGCCGAATCCATGTAGCCCCCAAGATAGCGAATTAGACGTTGGACCTGCTCCACGTCCAGACCAGCCAATGGTGGTCGATCCGAATCCACTTCACTTCCCAACAACCGAGCCTCGAGGATGGACGACAGATGCCGGGAGTTCTCCGGAGCGATGCCGGGGGATTCCTCCCTCAGGTCGGAGCCGCACTGGCAGCGCAGTATGGCTTCCCGATTCCACTTAATCGGCTGTCGGCAGGATCCACATTGATCCACCAGCCATACCCGGTGGTGCGGACAAACATCGTTGAAGAGAATTTCCCAACTGGCCCGCCAGGTTGGCTCCTCCGCCAGACACAGTGGGCAGAATCGGGCATGACGCAGGTTCCAGATCCGCCCCTTGTCTTGCAGCAAGCCAGCCATCCGGGTTACGTGGGCATGCAGGCCTGGGTCCAGGGCGGAATCGGGAAGAAGCCGTTGTCGAGTCAGCCATGACGGATCGTAACGGACTCCCAGTTGTTTCAGTTCACGCTGGGACATACAGTTTTCTTCCGCCAAGCGCAGCAGGTAGCCTTGGGGACCTTCCGCTCGTCCGGGGGCTGGCCGCAGCAACAGGTCGGGTTCTGGCATGAGGACCTGCAATGGAATGAGCTCACTCATGTCACTTGCTCCCCCGCGTAAGGTTCATCCCCAGCTTGCGCGCCACGGGTGAGCCCACCAGGTCCTGGCGGGTATGGAGGTGGAAAACTTCTCCAGGCCGATCCAGAGGTCTCAGAAGCGACTCAGGATGAAAAGGATTGAGCCGGTCCGGAACATCTCGCCAAACTCGGTTGCGGAAACCTGCCGCCAAGACTGGTAGATCTATCGATTCCAGGCCGGCGGTGGCCGCAGCCGAAACAGCGCCCTCCAGTATCTTGACTACGTAATCGAGCAAGCCATAGCTGCCGACATGGAATCTACGTGCCAAGTTCGCCTCATGTAGTGGCACCTCACACGGAAGAGGCAACAGAGCCTCAAAAGCCTTCAGCAGGCCACGGAATTCCTGGAAATCCTCTGCATCCTCGAAGGAGAAGGGTGTAATCCGGATCCTTGCGGAAAACCTCCTCTCCAACTGCCCGTTGCTGTTGACCACGGCCTCCGCCTCCGGCAGGCCGCTGGCCACCATGCCCACTTTGGTGTCTTCCAGAAAGTTTTTCAGCCAGTCCGTCACATCCCGAAAGGCGTTGAGAGTGGGGGCGTAGAACAGATGCTGAAACTCATCAAGCAGGACCTTCTCTACTCCGCACTTGGCAAAGAGGTCGTAGATCCAGGCGGTTTTTTCCGGAGCGGTGCCCCGATGGGCCTTCTTCTGACCCAGCGCCTCGAGGATGGCGCCGGCAAGACTCCGAGCCGTCGGCGAGGAGGGGACCGTTACCAGCAGCACCGGAACATGAGTACGTTCCGCCTCATGCTTACGCGGGAACATCGCCTGATAGGTCCGCACGATGGTGCTCTTGCCCGCCCCAGAGAGTCCTGTGAGCAGCAGGCCGCCACCATCTCCATAGGTACGACGGCGAAGGTGTAACTCGGCCATGGCGCACATGGCTTCCTTGTAGCGTCGATGGGGGAACGGATCTAAGACCAACTTGAATCCATAACCGGGGGATCCGGGCTGGACCCGGTCCCCTGGCGCAAATCGCGTCATGACAGTTGCCGGATCCATGGTCAGTCCTCCCGTCCTGGTTCGGAAAAGTCGGGCAGATCATCATCCAGGCCGGATGGCAGATCTGACGGTGGGACCTCCTTCGGCTGTTTGATCGGGCGCCGAGCCTCGGCCAAAGAATCACCTTTCTGCAAGACCGACTCACTGTCATGCATGAGGTACCTCGCCCCGGTTTTGCGGTAGCCCATCTTTTTGTGCTTCAAGGCTTCCTGGATCAGGGCTTCGATCTCCGCCCGCGCCTCCAATAACTGGCCAGACAGGCAGTGGTCACCAAAGCGTTTTCGAGCGTGTTCACGTACCAGACGGTGTATGTCGCGCGGCAGGCCTTCAGCATATTCGGCCAGCTTGGCCGGAACCTTGATGTACTCCTTGGCGTGGGGATCGAAGACGTGGATATGGGCCACGGTGTCCTCGTAGTACTTCAACGTGACAGGACGGTTTTCACCGGCGCGGCGGCGGATGGTTTGGAGCAGGTCAGAGTTATATTGCAAACCATCCAGTTCGATACCGTAATGGAACAGGGTGCGCTTGGCCGGGATGCCGGTGATCACCTCCAAGTGCTGGGGATAGACCGGGAGTTCGATGATGCGGCGATCGGCGGATTGCAGCCAATGATCCAGAGGCCGCGCGCCGATGCCGCGGTGAGCAGTAATGTTATAGACGTCCACCACCCACTTGGTCAGCAAATGGACAAGGGTCTCCATATCGATCACAGCTTTTTCTTCGGCTGGGTAGTCGCCACGCTGATCCACATTCGAGAACACCGTTCCTGGAAGCCGATGGATGAGGCCCATGTTCATCGTCCGGAAGAACCGTTCGATAGCGCCCTTATGCTGGGGCGTCTTGGAGCCGCAGAACAGGATCTGGATCCCCATCTCCAGACAAACAGATTCCAAGGCATCGGAGTGCAGGTCCGTGCCGTTGTCGACGGCAAGCAGTTCCGGTATCCCACAGGCCGGCCATTGCCCCTTGATGTCTGGGAATCGCGCTAACCAGTCATCCTTGGGCAAGATGGCACGCCGCAGGCATTGCAGAACGCCATGGCCGGACGGAGAATTGAAGCTGACGTAGAACCCAACGACCATTCTCGAGTGATGATCGATAGCCATGGTCAGCCAGGGCCTTCCCAATGGCAGCTTGGTCAGGCTGTCGATCACGATCAAGTCTAAGGGCGTGTGATCGATCTCGATCCGCTCAAGGACACTGCCGACTTTCACGTTGCCTAATGCAGCTCGGTACTTCATTCTCGCGGCTTCCGCCCCGTCGCGAGCTACATCTACAAGATCCTGTTGCAGGTTCTCGAGCCAGCGATAGATCGTAGATCTCCCCGGACGCCGAACCTGTTCGTCAGGACGCAGTCCATTGTTGATGGCGTCAATCCGCCGAAAAACTTCTTCGGCTACAGTTAGCTTTGGTAACTGCTGATTCGTCATGTAGACGGTGGCAATCACCTCCTCGAAGATCTGATACCGACGCTTGGCGATGGGACCTGTGGACGGCTTGTTATGGGGAATCAGGCAGAGAATGCTTTTGGTGCGCCGGTACCGTCGCCACCAGGCTTGTACCGTGGAGGAACAAGGCAGATCACTATCCTCAATCTGCTTTCCGGCTTCGGCGATCAGCGCTCGCCATCGGTCTGGCTTGTAAGGATTGGTTTCAGGATTTACCACCGTCAAATAGTGGTACCGGCGGCGTGCTTCCCTTTGTTGGTTAATTGGATAAGTACTGAGATCCCTCGGCACCGCCAAGTAGATCGCGTTGCTGAGAGACCCCAGGGAGGCCTCATCAATCAGCCATACCTGGGAAGACCAGCACAAGCGAAGCTCGCTATCCGAAAGACTTTTCAGTTCGCCGGAATCCGATTCGAGTTGGATTTTGCCGGTGGCAAGACGGCGACGTATCTGCCAACGCACTTGTCCCTCGATGAAGACGAGGCCGACCTTAAAGGAGAACCGCTGCATGGTGCCCTCCTTTCGTGACGGACACAAAAGCGTCCGCTTTCAGGGGCTGGGCGAGGTCGCATTCCAGCCGACCTATGGCCACAAGCCGAAGTGCAACATCGTCACCCAGTTCGGCCCCCACCTGACAGAAGTGCAGCGGAGCAAGACCAAACTTCCGAGCCAATTCAGCGATCGTTGGTAACGTGTGACCAATCCGACCTGAAAGATAGGAGAGCTTACGGACGTTGCTGAGAAGCGGCTCACGGCGAATCTCCCGTTCTGTCACGATTCGAAAGTCGCGTCCTTGCAGCCGGTAGTGAGTCGCAATAGCCCGCAGCTTTGCTTCCACCTTGGGTTTCGCAAGCTGGCTCGATGGTTTGACCTCAAGATGAACTAGCGAGCCATCCTCGAGGACGAGTTCGAAATCTGGGTAATAGTCGCGCATCTGATGGCCGTCGAAGTATTGGATAACGGTCGGTTGCTCCTGGTAGGACACAACTCCGCCGGAGAACTCCAGTAGATGGATCGCATCACATTCCAACAGCGATTCCCAGGCCACCATGCGACCTAGCTTGTGCGAGGGGAAATAGCCCCGGAACCGCCGGCCACGGCGGGTTACAACTTTTCTTGAAAGCATCATTCTTCTCCTAGCAGCAGGCGAAGGGAGTTCCTGCGGCTGCCGCGCATATCAAAAATTGGTCAAAGTTTCGAGACAAAAAAACCCGCAGTCAGTAGAAATCTGACCGTTGTCTCAATGAATCAGTTGGGTAAGCCTTGACGCCCAGGCTAGGAGAATGGATACTTTGCTTGTCTAGAGCGTCTCCGTAGCACCCGAAGGGCAGGCCTTGTGCTTGCCCTTTTCACATGGTTCGGCCCTCCCTTCTGGACAACTCAAAGGAGTGCCTTGCGATGCCTTCGGCATCGGATCGGGCCAATACTGATTCTGGGATCCGTAGCGCCAACTCAATCAGCCGGATTTGCATCGGCATGAGGCGACCGAGTTGGGGTTCCAGCAGACGCGCCAAGGCATACTCTTCGTCACTGGCGCGTACGGGCAAAACTAGCTGGCGGCGTGATTCCTTGAGCGTCCGGTCCAGTTCCGCTATTTCTTCGTCGTTAAGTTCGAGCCCTTTGATCAGGCGCTCAATGAAGTCCCGCCGAGGAGGCCCTTTTTCGCTGCGTTCTAGTGCCGACAAATAGCTTGGCTCATAGCCCAGATGATGGGCAAGCTCTTTCTGCCGGAGACCCCGGCGGGTGCGTAGCGCTTTCAGAAAATGTGAGAAGGGACTCACGGCGGGTGGGCCAGCTGTTATTTCTACCCGCAATAGTTACATAGGTTTTGCTGCTAAAGCAAGCGTAATTAATTGATTAATAGTGCATTATTTAATTCACTTCGCTTCCAATGTTGGAATTTGGCTGAATATTTCGGTGGACCGGTGACGAGTGCGATCGGCCCTAAATCGCCAGCTTTTCAACTCGATATGAACTTCCTCTGTTCGGCCTTATGTAGCGCTCCACATAAGGCCGATCTCCGGCCAATCGCCATCGCGGTCTGGTCCTCGGCCCGTTCCCGGCCATTCGATAAACAAACCCGTCGGTCCGCTATGGATCGGAGATTTGCCAGATTATCCGAGAACTGCCAGTTTCCTTGTGTATCAGTTTCAGGCCGGAACGATAATGGAGGGCCTCTCGGCGATCGTCCCACCGAGAAGGCCTATAGGAATTGCAACATAACGGTCGCACGACAGCATTACCTCGTGACCGCTTGCGTGTGCAGCTTCGAGGTCGCTTTGCAGATACTGTGCGCGATCCAGATAGGCATTGACCGGATCAGGGGCGCCATCCGCATATTCAGTGGCGGCGAATAGCAGATCCGAAACGGCAGGAGACCAGCAGTATTTGTATGCGGACAACGGAATCACGCGCATTACATGCGAAGGCGAGGCTGCATAAACCAGCGTAGCTTCAGGGCGCGCTGTCACAAATACTCCCCCGCTTCGATAACAAACTCCGAAGTGTGACTCAAACCACTGATCTGCGGCTTTATGAAAAGCTAGTGATGAGTTCCTTGGCCGTCGATCGGTTCGCGGCACGACGAGCGACACTCTATCAGTCGGGATCTCCTCGGACATGCCACGATAAAACGCCAATGATTCGAACGTCGACATGGCTTGTTCCACCTTACCAAGAGAATGCTATCGAACCCGCTTCTTATCCTTGCGCCCTACTATAGCAGGGTAATCCTTCTTGCCGAGATTCGCAGAGGGCGCGCCTATAAGTCCAAGCGCCTCTTGGAGAAGATCCGTCACTCGTCGGTGCAGCGTAGACATCTCGGCATCGCGCCTCGCTCGTTCGACACTCCTGTCTGCATCGCTGCCAAATCGCGTGTAAACGTCCACGCCTGGTAAGAGTCCAACCAGCAGCGCTCGCTGCTGCGTCGGCTTGATCGCTTCGGCAGGCATTGTTGCGCGTGAGAGGACATCCAGTTCGTCTAAGGAAATATCGCAGCGCGGTCGCTGCTCCAATGAAAAAGGTTCAACGAGGTCGCGCTCGAGCTTTAGCACCAATCCAGCACTCAGAGAGGACGTCTTGGCCGGTTTTGTCAATAAGGAAAAGTAGCCGTACCAGACTAAGGCCGCGGGAAAGAACTGAGCCAGCGGCACTAAGGCGCCGGAGTGGGCGAAAGACGACGGGAGGATTCGGTTGCAGATATAGCCCACCACAATCTCGTCGAATTCCCGGCCTCGCGAATACAGTTGAATCGTCTGGACTAGCTGAGCAAAGGCACGCATGCGCCCATCGAATACGCCCGAGAGTTCATGAAGGAAGCGTTCCGCCTCTGGATAAAGAGCCGCGATAGCTTTGTTGAGGTCGTCACCGTCAGGATCGTGCCCCGCAACGAGACCATCGATTGCCCGAAAAAAGTCAACATTCCTGTCCACTACAGTTGACTCTTGAATCATCCTGCCGCTGGCTACTTCGTGTGCGCGAATCACCGCTTGAACCGTCGATTGCGAGTGGGGAAGCCCCGTAATATCCCGCAGGCGGGTCCATTTTGAAGCGAGCTGGCGCGTCGACGCTTGCTCACCATAAAGCTGGTAACCACGCGCCAATGCAAAAGCGAGCGTCCGTCGTATGACTGAGTAGGATGGAAGTCCGCCGCTCCCTTCTGGGACACCCAGCGCTGCGAGCGCCGCCTCTCCCAGCGCTGCACCTATCATCGCCCTGCGGTTGCGCCCGTGGCGCTCGCGGTCGTTGTCCGGTGACGGGTTTCGCTCTCGCATTACCGCGCTTACCGATTCCGGGGTGACGACGTACGCTAAGGCCGTTAGTGGGGATTGATCCGGATAGTAGGTCGCAATAGCCGCAAACAAGTCCTCGAGGTCGCCCGATCGCGGGACGATCACGTGCGGAACAGACAAGCCATCGGGAATAGTCGATTGATAGCAATCGAAGGATCGTTCCCCAGCGGGGAAACTGGACGAAAACAGGTCGGTCCGGGGGGAATTGTCGCGTTGGACCCCAGCGATCAAGATTTCAGATAGGGTTTCAGCTCTGTGTCGCAGCATTATCGTTTTTGAAAAAGTTCATCGAACGCGGGATCTGGCCGCGGGGGCTGTAGCACGCTAAGTGCCGCGTCCAGATACCCGGGAAGATGGCCACTGTAATACAAATGGGCGCTCGTCTTTCCGCGCAGGACGCCAGTGTAGATCAACCGCTTCTGGACCGGCCCCATCCGGTAGAGCACCTCGCAGCCACCGAGATGCACGGCCCGGAACTCCCATCCTTTGGCGCCGTGCAACGTGTCTGTCCAAATGGAAACCGTCGGATCGCTCAAGCCGCTCCTGGCCATAGCGTTGTTGAACGCCTCAAGCTGATCTCTCTTGGGGAATAGTACGCCAATCCTTTCCCCCGGATAGAGCTGGAGATGTTCCTGTAGGTTTTCCAGTATCTTTGTGATCTGACCTTCAAAGGTGTCACACGGCACCGGAATAACAGTCGAGGGCCGCTCAGCTTCGGGGTAGTGACACTCCCCCTGAAGCCGAGGATAAGCAACGACATCCGCCAGAATCCCGTCGGCGACTTTGCATAAACTCAAGCCGCTACGGTAATGGTAGCGAAGTGCCACAACCTGGCCTTCCACCAGCTTTTCGATCAAGCCCGGCGTATGAGTCGCCTTATAGATGCTTTGTCGGGAGTCGGCCGCTAACACCAGTCGTTT
Source organism: Sterolibacterium sp. (assembly GCA_041665185.1). Classification (GTDB taxonomy): domain Bacteria; phylum Pseudomonadota; class Gammaproteobacteria; order Burkholderiales; family Rhodocyclaceae; genus JACRAR01. The sequence goes on along the minus strand of JBAYJH010000009.1, from coordinate 3,884 downwards.
GCAAAGCTTCCTGAAGACCAAAAGCTCTGTATCAGTGTAGTCCTGGGCTTCGTCCACCAGGAGTGTTTCGCAATACGAGTCAGAAATTCGACCGGCATCGATGAGGGCCATGACCTTCCCGGCGAGGAGGGCTCGATTGGCCTCGAAATTCTCCTCGGAATCATCCGCAGAAACGCCATACTCCTGCAATACTCCGCGGAAGAAACCCATCTGCGTCACGGCGGAGGCAGGATCGACGCCATAGTGACGGCATCCGGCTTGAACAAAGCTTCGCAGACTCCTTGTGAACACGACGATCTTGAAGTTAGTCTGCGACTTGAACGTCAGATACTTTGCGCGAAGCAGAAGGATATTCGTCTTGCCCGAACCTGCCGGTCCCGTCAAAAGGAAACTGGCTGTTATCGGGATGTTCTCAACCGCTTGGCGTTGCTCGGCATCAAGCTGATCGGTCCTGATCCAGAACATTCGTGTCCTTTCGATTAGTTCAGCAGTATCTGATCGACGGCGTCAAGGAACGCCCCTCGGCAGTTCCCGAATGCTGTCTCGACGGTAAACATTTCAGTCCATGAGGCCCTTGAATTTATCGGCACCTTGTCGATCGTCGCGGTAAACGACAATTTTGTCGCCTCGGCAACGGTCGGATCGATCCCCATAGTCAACGAGAAACAAATGCCCAATTGAAATCCGAGGTCCTTGTCCGCATCGAAAAGGAATCGCGACGTGTATTCCTGCCCCTGTCGTTCTTCTTCTACCCTGAACTTCGGGAAAATGGACGTATCGAGGAAATACGTCCTGACTTCTCTAATCAAATCGTTGTTGAGGTGCCAAAGCTGCTGCTCGCGATTAGGTCCTGACGCCGATCGCGCTTGTCTGGCCCGTGCCAGCCGGACTTCCTCGGCGCGTATTTGTCGCAACCGGATATTCTTCTCGCGATGCGAGTCCGTATGGGTCTCAGGCTCGAAGAAGTCGTCCCAGGTTACATATTGGAGACGCTTCCGCCAGTCCTTCAGAAGACATGCCTTCACGGTTTGGATCAGCCATCCCGGGACCTTGTCCGAGTCTACATCCGGAGTGTGATCCCGGACGGCGTCGTATAGGCAGACTCTTGGTTTGTCGATCCCGTCAAACAACACCTTGCCCATGATCATGTCGTGCAAGGTTGCCCCAATTTGATAGAAGGTAACGGCGCGCCATGCACCGTCCGCGTCCTCTTCTTCCCTGCGCCATACAAATTCTGGCGGACTATATCGAACCGACGCTACGAATTCCATTCCGGAACGTCGCTCCTGAACATCTTCACCTGTTGGCATTTGGTGAATGATGCCTAGATCAAGGAGGGTGAGTTTCTTGAAATCCTCGCTGATAACGATGTTCGCTGGCTTGATATCGCGGTGTACCAGATCTCTCTCCTCAAGCGTCCGAGTAACCTCCGCCAGTTGGCTGGCCAGTGCCGGAATTGCCTCGGGAGGCAGCTGTCCCAAGAGTTTGTCGAGCGAGGTCCCAGGCACCAGCTCCATGACGAGATACAACGAATTAAGCTTCGGTGCCTCGCCGCCTGCATAGATTTCGACAAGGTTCGGATGAAGCCTGGTCCCGATTAACGCCAATTGGAGCTCGAGTCTTTGCCGAGCTTCCGCCTCACCATTTTCTCTTATGGCGCTGGGAAAGAAGAGCTTAACGGCAACGTCTCGACCGTCGCGTTGGGCGGCATAGACGATACCGTCCGCACCATGTCCCAGAACCCGCTTCAGTAGGCACCCTTCTACCTCTGTACCTTCAAGGTTGTCGAACTCAGCCACAGCGTCCCTCTAAGACAGATTGACTGAGCCCGGGAAATAACACGTCCTGAACCGACGCTCATTCAAAGCGGATTACGGCTTCGTATTCTAGCGCCCTGCGCCAACGGCGCAACAGATACTAGCTGGATTGTATGCACATGCAGCCGTTGGATCTAATTATCCAGAGCGGCAAATCGGAGCGACTTGCGCCTTTCCGGCTGGGCGATTTCATTGCCATTTTTAGGTATTATGCAAAATGTTTAGAAGCATAATCTGGCTGAGAAGGGGTGATGCCATGAACGGTGAAGGCGCGGTCAAGGCGTATGCGTGGCCCTCGTCCCTATACGCGCTCGGCTATCCATGGTTATGGGCATGCATCCTCTACTTCACCACTGCAGCATTCGTCATGCCACTGCGCTTTCAATTCGGCATCCACTCTGACCCAATATCCGGCGGTAGTGGCCCAGCTTGGATTGATGTTGGAATTGTTTTGGTGCTCAGTTTCGCCGCTACCGCTGCGATGTCTGTCAAAAAAGCGCGCCACACCGCGCAACTGCTTGCCCGTTCACCACTAGACATCGTTGCCTCGCTTGCGTTGTCACCCATCTACACCTTTGTTGGGCGTTGGTTTTGGGAGCCCGCGTCTTCAGGAATGTTGGACTCTTCCACAGGGGGGAAACAGCTCTTTGCCAGGGGCGGCCTCTTGATCACACTGGTTTTTGGTACCCTGCTCGTTGGCGCAGTAGTCGCGCTGTTGGTTTTTCTAGCGTTCTCACTGCCAGTTATGGCCACGAAATTACTCGGAAATCCAATAACAATCCCGTGCATTGCAATTGAGCTGATGGGAGATCCGCACGGATTGATTCGAGTCAGGTGCAATCAGCTTCCCCTAGAGCAGTGGTACGACCACGACGCTTTGTGGTTTGCTCTTGCGCTGTGTAGCGTATGGTCTGCAATAGCAGTCGTACAAGGCTCAATAGCGATTGCTAAGGCAATGAGTTTGGCGCGTAGATTTCGTTGAACGGCTGTGGAGATACTTCACCTATCAGACCTCCACTTCGTCGACGGGGATACCGTCAGTCGAGTAGAGACACATGGGCACCCTCCTTTTGGCAATGGCGCAGTATTAGAGCGGCTTGACCGACTTCAAGATCTGCTATTGCGCGCAGACGTGGTTGTGCTATCGGGGGACACAACGGACAGTGGCACTGAGGTGCAGTGGCAACACTTCTTGAACGCGATTGGGCGATTTCCAGGGCTTTGCGAGAAGATACTCTTGGTTCCTGGAAATCACGATTTGAATCATGTATCGCCAGGATTGCGCGTCGTACAGACAGACAATTCAAATTTCGACGGACGCCAACAGCGAACAAAGAACTTCCTGAAGGTTTGGGCGCAACTAGGTCGAAACCTTAGGTCCGGCGCAGGCGTATCAGTTGCCGGCTGCGATATTGACGGTTACTTTCCCGAGGTACAAGAGGTGATGCTTGATGCGGCTGGATCGCTTGCATTCATCTCGATCAATACTGTCGCGCCATCCATCAACACTCTAGGAAATGCGGTCGGTCGATTCATAACGGGGCCGGTGCTTAGCGCAGTCCAAAAGTACCAGCACCAAGGAAGCGCTGTGGTAATTGTTGGACATCACCACCCCCTCCCCCATTTCGATTCTCCGGCTCCAAACCGTTCTGCTCTTGAACGGCTATCGGCCATCGCACAGGGGCCGTTTATGGAAGCAATCGACGGTAGACATTTCCTAAGTCACCTTTCGGAGTCTTTGGTAGCGCCCGCACTTTACTTGCACGGACATAAACACATTTTTCGCCGACACGTTGACCAGGATTGCGGGCTTTACATTGCGGGAGCACCGTCCCTTCTCTTTGGCGACGAGAGTACTAGGAACGAGGGCCGAGTCGCCGCAGTACATCGAGTGACGCGCGAACGCGGTTACGTCGAGTTCATTAGCATGCCTGTTGATACCAACTAGTAGTTCGTTCCATCAATAAAGTTACAAAATAGCCGATAATAGTCATGATTCTTGTACAACTCTTGACGGGAGTGATCATGGCGAGGAAAACGAAACGGGCTGCACTGGTGTTGACGAAG
>JBAYJH010000008.1:0-37510 GCA_041665185.1 Sterolibacterium sp. | reverse complement strand
TGCAGCGGCTCGTCGACCACCACCGGGTTGTGGATACCGACAAAACTCCATGAGCGATACTGCCCCTGCATCACGGTGTGCACCTTGTTGGTGCCGCGACGGCTGGGATCGGCCTTGCCGACAGCGGCGAACTTGAGCAAGCCCTCGCGGTCAATTGGGCGCAGGTAGGTTTTTTCTGTTGACATCGAATTCTCCTGAAGAAGGTGGTGGGTGCTTCGAGCGAGCTTCAGCAGAAACCATGCCATTCGTTCTGGGGCGGCGTTTCGGGGTGTCTGCGGGATGCGTGCCGCCATAGTGCGCACAAAATGTTAACAATCTGGCCCGCTCCTTGCTGAGCAGTCGCCCATGGCCAACTGCGGCGAACGTCACAGGGAGAAAAAGATGAAAGGTGTCCGTCGTTATAGCGCCCGGCCCGCCGAGCAACTTGCCGAGCAGGAGGCCCTGCTGATCCGCGAGAGCATCCGCCTGCTGGCGCGCAGCTTCGAGCCGGCCCCAGCAATCCGCGAGATGCTGCACCTGCTGTCGGAGCTGCTGGGCCTCAACCGCGGCCGAGTGATCCTGCCCGACGCCGAACGCGGCGACCTGGCAATCCGCCATGCCTACGGCCTGACCCGCGAAGAGATGCGACGCGGACGCTATGCACCGGGTGAGGGCGTAACCGGGCGGGTGATGCAAAGCGGCGAGGTGTTGATCGTCCAGGATATCGACGCCGAGCCGCGCTATCTGGCGCGCGCGGTGCCGCGCGCCACGCTGCCCCAGGAAGTGGTGTCCTTCATCGCCCTGCCGATCGAGATCGATCGACGTGTCGCCGGCGTGCTCGGCGTGCATCGCCTGCGTTCGCGCCAGCGCGCGCTGGCCGACGATATCCAGGTGCTCAAGACGATCGCCGAGCTGATCGGCCAGGTACTCAAGCTGAGCCGGCTGATCGAGGAGCGTACGGCGACTCTGGAGCAGGAAAATCGCTCGCTCAAGGCAGCCCTGGAAAGCCGCAGCCCGGCCCGAGGCAGCTGGGGCATCGTCGGCGAATCGCCGCTGCTGCTGGGCGCGCTGCGCCAGATCGAGCAGGTGGCGGCCTCGGATGCCAGCGTGCTGCTGCTCGGCGAATCGGGCACCGGCAAGGAACTCTTTGCCCGCGCCCTGCACCTGCAAAGCCCGCGCCGCGATGCCCCCTTCGTCAAAGTCAATTGCGCGGCGATTCCGGAGTCCCTGTTCGAGGCCGAACTGTTCGGCCACGAGAAGGGTGCCTACACTGGCGCCACCCAGGGACGGCCGGGGCGCTTTGAGCAAGCCCACGGCGGCACGCTGTTTCTCGACGAAATCGGCGACCTGCCGCTGCCGGTACAGGTCAAGCTGCTACGCGTGCTACAGGAGCGCGTGGTCGAACGCCTCGGCAGCCACAAGGAGATTGCGGTAGACGCCCGCATCGTCACCGCCACCCACCAGGACTTGCAGCAGTTGGTGGGGGCCGGACGTTTCCGTCTCGACCTGTTCTACCGCCTCAACGTAATACCCATCCGCCTACCGGCCCTGCGCGAGCGGCCGGAAGACATCAAGCTGTTGGTGCGCCACTTTCTCGCCCAACTCAACCAGCGCCACCAACGCAATGTCGTCATCACGCCGGCGGGGCTTTCCAGCCTGGTCGCCTATCCGTGGCCGGGCAACATCCGCCAGATCTACAACGTGCTCGAACGCGTGGTGCTGCTGGCCACGCACGAAGGGATCGGCGCCAGCGACGTCGACTACGCGCTGGTCACCGAAGCACAGGGGCAACCCCTGGATGCCGTCAGCCCGCCGGCGCGCACGGCGCTTGCCCCGCAGCGCTCGGCGGTGCGCGATTACCAACCGGTGCTTGCCGACGAGGGCGAAAGCATCGTCGCGGCGCTGCACCAGGCGCGCGGCAACAAGTCGCGCGCGGCCCAGGCGCTGGGTCTGACCCTGCGCCAGCTCAACTACCGGATCAAGCTACTGGGACTCGGTGCCTGAATAACCATTTGTTGACAATTCGTCAGCAGTTTGTTGCCGGGGCTCGGTCGGATTACCGCGAAAGCCCGATTTGACGCGCGTTTTCGGTTTGGCACGGGGCTTGCGAAGCATGCTTCGGTACCTCATCGCGGGCCATGCCCGCCAGCCAAGGAGAATGCAATGTCAGCAACGCTCGCCGCGACGCCCGCCGCCGCTTACACCCCACCACTCGCCGGGTCGGCCGAAAACCTGGCGGACGTCAACCGCCTGGTGGCGACTCAGCTCGCACCCAAGGTCATCGATGTCGACCTCAAGGCCGAATACCCCGAGCCCTTTCTGCGCGCGCTCGGCGCCGCCGGCGGATTCCGCGGCGCGATGGCGCCGGAATATGGCGGCAACGGCTACGGCCTCAAGCACGTCATCCAGGTGATGGAGGAAGCCGCCAAGGTCTGCCTGTCCTCGGGTTTCCTGGTCTGGTGCCAGACCGCCTGCGCCCGCTACATCCAGATGTCGGACAACAGCGCCCTGAAGTCCTCGTTCCTGCCGCGCATCGCGCGCGGCGAAGTGCTGGTCGGCACCGGCCTGTCGAACACCGTGAAGTCCTGCGACCAGATCGAGGAATACCGCCTCTCGGCCAGGCGCGTCGACGGCGGCTACCTGGTCAACGGGGTGCTGCCGTGGGTCTCCAACCTCGGGCCGGCCCATTACTTCACCACCGGCTGTCCGGTCGATGGCGAACCCAGGAACGACGACGGTCTGGTCTTCATGTTGGTCGACTGCCAGCAACCCGGCTTCAAGCTGGTCGATTGCGCCCACTTCGTCGCGCTCGACGGCACTCGCACGGTGGCCTGCCATTTCAAGGACACCTTGGTTCCCGACGGAATGGTGCTGTCGCATCCGGGGCACTCGAAAGCCTACGTGCGCCGCATCAAGCCGGGCATGATCCTGTCGCAGATGGGCATGGGACTGGGCCTGATCGAGGCTTGCGTGGAAATGATTAAACAGTCGAACCGGACTCACGCCCACGTGAACCAGTTCCTCGACGATCAGGCCGAGGATATCGAGACGGGCCTGAATGCGGCGCGCGCCGCGACCTATGCGCTGGCCGACGCCATCGCCGCCGACCCGCAGGCCGAGGCCAAGGTGGTGCTCGACGTGCTCAAACTGCGCCTGGCCGGCGGCGAGCTTTCGCTCACGGCCGCCAACGCGGCAATGCTGCACCTCGGCGCCAAAGGCTACCTGCAAAAGAGCCCGGCCCAGCGCCGCCTGCGCGAGGCATATTTCATCGCCATCGTGACGCCGGCGATCAAGCACCTGCGACGCGAGATCGCCCGCATCGAAGGCGCTGCGGCATGCGCCGCGGCCTGAGGACGCCACCATGGCATCATCGCGTTTCGCCGTAAGCATCGATACCGTCACGGCGGTAGAACGTCTGAAGGCGGCGACTGCCGCCGTGCCGATGGGGCTGGTGGCGCACCTCGACGGCCAGGCGAATTGCGCCAAGAAAGGCATCACCGTGCCGCCGGACCAGATCCTCGAAATATTCCGTCCGGACTTTGCCGTCCGGGTCTGGGCCGCCGACAAGCGCGCCGGCCTCGACATCCCGATCCGCGTCCATGTCTGCCAACACGCGGGCCAGACCTGGGTGGCCTGCCGCATGCCGTCGCAAGTCTTCGCTCCCTACGCTTGCGCGGCGCTCGATGCGATCGGGCAAGAACTCGATGAAATCTTCGCGCGGATACTTGCCGCGCTCGACGACGCCAGGGAGTAATTCATGGAAACCGCGACCATAACCGAATACCGCCAGTGGGTCTGCGCCGTCTGCGCCTGGATTTACGACGAGGCCACCGGCGCCCCTGATCACGGCATCGCGCCCGGCACGCGCTTCGAGGACATCCCGGACGACTGGTATTGCCCCGAATGCGGCGTCACCAAGGTCGATTTCGATCGGCTCGAGTTCTAACTTGGTGCCATCGCTCCTTGCCATGCACCGCAAGCGGGCGCGCGACCCCGAAGAAACCCCGAAACCCCCGAAAAACCCGTGCCGCCGCCTTGGCACGAATGATGCGAAGACATAAACATCCATCTCTCACCAGGAGTTCCGACATGTCACTGCAAAATCCTTTCGACCCGAACGCCACCCTGCACGCCGGTTGTAGTTGCGGCCAACACGCCAGCCAGGCCGAGCATCACCTTGCCGAGGAAGAGGCGTTGAACCGACGTGTGATCGAGACGACGGTAATGCGCGCGCTGTTCCCGCAGGACGCCGAGCGCCGCCGCTTCCTCTCCTCGGTCGGTGCATCGACCGCCTGGGCCGCGATCTCTTCGCTGATTCCCTTCGGCGCGCTGGAAGCCATGGCCCAGGACAAGGGTACGCCCGAGAAAAAGGATCTCAAGCTCGGCTTCATCCCGATCACCTGCGCCAGCCCGCTGATCATGGCCGACCCGCTGGGCTTCTACAAGAAGGAAGGCCTCAACGTCAGCATGATGAAGACCGCCGGTTGGGCGCTGATCCGCGACAAGATGCTGAACAAGGAGTATGACGCCTCGCACATGCTGGCGCCGATGCCCATCGCGATCTCCATGGGGGTTGGGTCGAACGCCGTGCCGACCAATGTGATGACCATCCAGAACATCAACGGCCAGGCCATCGTGCTGGCGCCCAAGCACAAGAACAACCGCGATCCGAGGAACTGGAAAGGCTTCAAGTTCGCCATTCCCTTTGAATTTTCGATGCACAACTTCCTGCTGCGCTATTACCTCGCCGAGCATGGCATCAACCCCGACACCGACGTGCAGTTGCGCGTGGTGCCGCCGCCGGAAATGGTGGCCAACCTGCGCGCCGGCAACATCGACGGCTTCCTCGGCCCGGATCCGGTGAATCAGCGCGCGGTATACGACGAGGTGGGTTTCATCCATATTCTCTCGCGCGAAATCTGGGACGGCCACCCCTGCTGCTCCTTCGCCATTCCCACCGAGTTCATCAAACAGAATCCAAATTCCTTCGCCGCACTCTACCGCGCCATCCTCAAATCGGCCGCGATGGCGCGCGATCCGAAGAACCGCCCGATCATGGCCGAGGTGTTGTCGCCGGCGAATTACCTGAACCAGCCGAAGGCCGTGCTCGAGCAGGTGCTGACCGGCAAGTTCGCCGACGGCCTGGGCAACGTCAAGAACGTGCCCGAGCGGGTCGACTATGATCCGTTCCCCTGGTACTCGATGGCCTACTGGATCCTCTCGCAGATGAAGCGCTGGGGCTATGTCAAGGGCGAGGTGAAGTACAAGGACATCGCCGAGAAGGTGTACCTGCTCACCGATGCGCGGAAGTACATGGCCGAGGTCGGCATGACGCCGCCCAAGGAGAATCTGAAGAAGTTCAAGGTCATGGGCAAGGAGTTCGATCCGGCAAAAGCCGACGCCTACGCCAACAGTTTCGCCATCAAGAAGGCCTAAGGAAGCAGCCATGCCGAGCAAGCTGACCCTGAAGGCCACCCTGATCTCGCTGCTGATCTTCGCGATCTTCATCGGCGCCTGGCAGTTGGCCACGCAGCGCAAGGAGTCGACCACGCTCGCCGGCGCCGACGCGGAGTATGCGGCATTGATGGGCAAGGGCCAGGAGAAGACCGACGGTTTCCCGCCGCCGCTCAAGGTTGCCAAGGCTTTTGTCGAGTACCTGTCCGATCCCTTCTATGACAAGGGGCCGAACGACAAGGGCATCGGCATCCAACTCGCCCACTCGCTGGGGCGTGTCGGCCTCGGCTTCCTGCTGGCGGTGATCATCGCGCTGCCGGTCGGCTTCATGATCGGCATGTCGCCGCTGCTGTTCCGCGCGCTGAATCCCTTCATCCAGGTGCTCAAGCCAATCTCGCCGCTGGCGTGGATGCCGCTGGCGCTCTACAGCCTGAAGGATTCGTCGATCTCCGGCATCTTCGTGATCTTCATCTGTTCGATCTGGCCGATGCTGATCAACACCGCCTTCGGCGTCGCCTCGGTACGGCGCGACTGGCTGAATGTAGCGCGCACGCTCGAAGTGAATCCGCTACGGAAGGCCCTGCTGGTGATCCTGCCGGCGGCGGCGCCGACGATACTCACCGGCATGCGCATCTCGATGGGCATCGCCTGGCTGGTGATCGTCGCCGCCGAAATGCTGGTCGGCGGCACCGGCATCGGCTACTTCGTCTGGAACGAGTGGAACAACCTGGCCCTGCCCAACGTGATCTTCGCCGTGGTGATGATCGGTCTCGTCGGCATGGTGCTGGACCTGTTCTTCGGCTGGCTGCAAAAGCTGGTCACCTATAGAGAATAACGCCCATGAGCAGCCATTTCCTTTCCGTCGAACGCCTGAGCAAGGTCTATCCGGCCGATGGCGGCAAGACCAATCCGCCGGTGTTCGAGGACATCCATTTCCACATCGACAAGGGTGAGTTCGTCTGCATCATCGGCCACTCGGGCTGCGGCAAGACTACCATCCTCAACGTGCTGGCCGGACTCGAAGAAGCCAGCGGCGGCGACGTGGTGATGGATGGCCGTGAGGTCAAGGGGCCGAGTCTGGATCGCGGCGTGGTGTTCCAGAGCCATGCGCTGATGCCGTGGATGAGCGTGCTGGGCAATGTGGCGTTCGCCGTCAAGTCGCGCTGGCCGACGTGGACCAAGACCAGGATCGCCGAGCATTGCCGCGAGTATCTCGAGATGGTCGGGCTCGGCCAGGCCGTGGACCGGAAACCGGCGGAGCTCTCGGGGGGTATGAAGCAGCGCGTCGGCATCGCCCGCGCCTTCGCCATCCAACCCAAGATGCTGCTGCTCGACGAACCCTTCGGCGCGCTCGACGCCCTGACCCGGGGCACCATCCAGGACGAACTGATCAAGATCGTGCAGGCCACGCACCAGACGGTGTTCATGATCACCCACGATGTCGACGAAGCCATCCTGCTCGCCGACAAGATCCTGCTGATGAGCAACGGCCCCCACGCCAAGATCGCCGAGATCGTCGAGGTGACCATGCCGCGCAGCCGCACGCGCGCCGAAATCCACCACGACCCGCAGTATTACCGGATCCGCAATCACCTGGTGGACTTCCTCGTCAATCGTTCCAAGAGTTATGCCGGAGCGGAGGCCGAAGCCCTGCACGATCCGAAGAATCCGCCGCTGGTGCGTCCCGGCCTGGCCGGCGAGCCGGCCCGCGCTGCGGTGCCGCCAGCCGACAAGGCGGCGCCATATCTCAAGCAAGTCATCAATCACTGACAGGAGAAACTCATGAACCGCAACGACGTGACCGAACTCATCATCGAGGCCAAGATCAGGAAAGGCATCAAGTGGACCGACGTGGCGAAGAAAATCGGCCTGTCCAAGGAGTGGGTCACCGCCGGTTGCCTCGGCCAGATGACCTTCGACAAGAAACAGGCGGCCACGCTGGGCAAGATCTTCGGCCTGCCGCCGGAAGCCGTGGCCCTGCTGCAAGTGGTCCCCTACAAGGGCTCGCTACCGACCGCAGTGCCGACGGACCCGCTGATCTACCGCTTCTACGAGTTGATCAACGTGTACGGCATGACCTTCAAGGAACTGATCCACGAGGAGTTCGGCGACGGCATCATGTCCGCGATCGACTTCAAGATGGACTTGAAGCGTGAACCGAATAGCGCCGGCGACCGAGTCAACATCGTCATGTCCGGCAAGTTCCTGCCTTACAAGACCTACTGACGACGAGGTTCTTGCTGATATCCTCGAAGTTGGTTGTATGTCGTGACTTGCGCCGGAGTCAATACGGCGAGCATCTTCAGGCGATACTGTAGGTGAGCGGCCCGTAGCTGCCTGAATGCGCGCACAACAATGGCTGGCGCAGCGGCCACTGTTGCGGCAGTAGCCGTGCGGTCCTTGAAGAGGCCGTCCAGTTCCACTTCGGCCGCGATGATCCGGTCGCCCATCCCGATGGCTTCAACTTGCATCCGATCGAACAGATGCCGGGTTTCGTGCGGATTGATTTACGTGTGGATGCTGGGTCTTGAGCACAGCGGACGAATCACCCGGATTGGCAATGAAATTCGACTCACACGGAGCGAATAGATGACCTTACGTGCGCACGGTCAGTTTGGCGGCTAAGAGGCACAACTTCCCGTGTGACCTATTGTAGATACCGCCTTGGTACGTACAATTGAGAAGATCCGTCTATTCACGTTGTTGCCTGGGAGTTAGAGATGCTGCGTTGGCTCTGGATGACCCTATGTTTGACCTTGAGTTCCTGTGGCGGAGGAGGCGCGACGCAGGGTGCAACCCAGCCCGCCGCTGAACCTGGCCGATATATCAGCCCTCAATACACCACGGGCCAGTTGACCACATACACCGACGTAATCTATTCGACTCGTCCGAATGTAGGCGGATCCCAGTACACCTCGGACATCAACATGCCGAAAGAACTGGGCGGCGCAGTCCTTAACTTGAAGCTCGATGTCGGTGTGCCGCCCAACGCCACGGCAGCGAATCCGCAGCCGCTCATCATCTTGATACATGGAGGCGGTTTCTCGGCCGGCGGCAAGGAAGACTATCGGCAGGCCGCACTTTCTTACGCCCGTGCCGGCTATGTCGCCGCGACCATCAATTACCGGCTCACACCCAACAACATCAACAACGCCACGGCACGGCTCACGGCCATCACGAATGCCAGCGACGACGCCATGAACGCAATACGCTACCTCAAAGCCAATGCCGCTCTTTATCATATAGACGCAACCCGCACCGCCACCATCGGCAACTCGGCTGGCGGTGGAATCTCGCTGATCAACGCCATCGAGTTCGACACCTTTCCGAATACTGTCTCGGACTACCCTGGCGTGTCCTCTCAAGTCGCCGCCGCCATTGCCACGGGTGCGACCCTGATCGACCGGACCGCCAACTTTGATTCCTACCTGCGTTACCAAGCCACCGACACCCCTGTCCTCCTGTTCCACGCCAACCCCACGGACTCAATCACCGGCGCAACCTGGGTCGGCAATGTGCTACCCACGCAGAGCCGCATCGACGCCTCCGGCAACACATGTGGCGTGGTTGCCCAAGCAGATATGACACACGTCGTTGACCTTTCCCCGGACGGAATCTGGTGGTCAAGCTTGAAACCCTTCTTATGGGATAGGTTGCGCCTGGCTTCGATGCCGTAACCTGATCGGGCGCTCGCGGCGCGGGCCGAACCCGCTCCACATTTTGTGATCCAATCGGCAAGCTTCATCGGCATTCTCCGTCGATGGCGGAACGAGTAACTGCTAGGTCGAAGTTTCGCTCAGTCGAGCGATGGCAGGCGCGGTGAGTTGGTGGAAGAGGCGTTCGATTTGCTCGACGGGCTGGGTGCATCGACCTTCCACCCACCATGCCAGCAACTCGACGAGGGCGCCGGCGATATAGTGGGCGCTTGCGTCGCGCCGCCATTGCGTCGCTGAGAGGCGCGAAAGATCGTCCTTGGCAAGTTGCAGCACCATTTCACGAAAACGCGTCTGCACAACATGGCCGCTGCGCCGGCCGATGAGCGCGCGGAACAACTTGCGCTGTTCGTGTACGTGCTCGATCAGCCCGCGTACGAACGGCAGCCCGCCGTGGCCCTCGTCCTTCGCGGCCTTGGCTTGCTCGCGTAGCGCGCCGCGCAGGTCGCCCAGACCGCCGGCGAGCAACTCCTCCTTGTTCCGAAAGTGCATGTAGAACGTCGAGCGGCCCACGTTCGCCCGCTCGCATATGTCCTGCACGCTGAGATCATCCCAGCCGCGCTCGGGCAGCAAGGAAACCAGCGCATCGCGCAAGGCGTAGCGGGTTCGTTGTACTCGACGGTCGATCGATTCTGAAACTTTGGCGGCCAAGGAAACCTCCTTTTCTGGACAACACCCGCGTTCCTGTCCGGAACCGCGCATTAAGCGCCCCAGTGTTCTACCGGTTTCGGAACGCAGCCACGATCATAGACATATGTCCAATACAAAACAAGGTGTCCAAATGATCGAACTATCCGCTGTCAGCAAGATTTTCCCCGGAGGGGAATGCGGTTTTATCGCCCTGGACCACATCGACCTGCGCTTGCCGACGAGTGAGTTCGTCGCCATCGTCGGCAAGTCGGGCAGCGGGAAGTCGACGCTGATCAATCTGATCGCCGGCATCGACCGGCCCAGCAGCGGCGCGATCCGCGTGGGCGGAACGAAAGTCGAGGAACTTGACGAATCCCGGCTGGCCGCCTGGCGTGGGCGTAACGTGGGCGTGGTGTTCCAGTTCTTTCAGCTCCTGCCGACGTTGACCATCCTGGAAAACGTGATGCTGCCGATGGACTTCTGCCAAACCCTGCCCCCACGGCAGGCGCGCGAACGCGCGCTGCGATTGCTGGCACAGGTGGGCGTTGCCGACCAGGCCGACAAGCTGCCGTCCAGCCTCTCGGGTGGGCAGCAACAACGCGCCGCCATCGCCCGCGCGCTGGCTAACGACCCGCCGCTGATCGTTGCCGACGAGCCGACCGGCAATCTCGATTCGCACACCGCCCAGGCCGTCCTGGTACTGCTCGCGAACCTGGCTCAGGCGGGCAAGACAGTCCTGATGGTTACCCACGAGCGCGACATGACGCAATTCGCGGACCGCATCGTGACCCTGGCCGACGGCAAGGTGGTGGCGCAGACGACCACTGCCGGCCACGCGCGCCGCTGGCCGCGGGAGGTCGCCCATGCGTAACGGCAAACTGCTCGTTGCCGCATGTTTGTGGTCGCTCGCGTTAGCCGCCTCCGCCACCAACGACCAGAACATCCTCATCGTCGACGCCACCGGCTTCGCGCATGCGCGCGGGCATGCCATCGCCAAGCTATTCCAACCCGCAGACAACGTCCTTGAGCATGGGCGGCAGCAATCGATCGTCGAGATTCGGGACGGTAAGGCGAGTTTCGAGTTCGCGGGACTGCCGGCCGGCAGCTATGCGGTCGTGGTGTTTCACGACGAAAACGACAACGGCGAGATCGACCATAACCGATTGGGGCTGCCCAGCGAGGCGCTCGGCTTTTCGAACGGTTTCAGGCCGGGAGTCTTCTCCGGACTGCCCAGCTTCGACAAGCTGCGCGTCGAACATTCCGTGGAATCCCAACACATCGAGGTAATCGTCAAATGAACCTCACTCCGGGAACCCGCCTGCCGAGTCCGCGCTGGATCAAGTTGATTCGCGACTTTCACGCCGAAAAGGAGCGCATGCTATTCATGCTGCTGGCAATCACCGTCAGCCTCGTCGCGGTCGGCGCCGTGCTGGGCGGCTATACCGTGCTCTCCCGCGAGATCGCCGCGAACTATCTTGGCACCCGCCCATTTCACGCCACGCTGGAGCTTCCCGGCGGCGTCGGCGCCGATGCCTTGGCGCTGGCGAGACAGCATCCGGCGATCCGGGACGCCGAGGCGCGCGACGTCGTGCTGGCCCGCGCCGACGTCGACCGAAACTGGCGGTCCTTGCTACTGTTCGTGATCGACGATTTCGCCGCGATGCGCGGCAACACCTTCACGCCGCTCACTGGCGCCTGGCCGCCGGCCACGGGTAGCATGCTGATCGAACGCACGGCGATATCCATGCTGAACGCCGACGTCGGCGGCCGGGTGCGGGTGAAGACCTCCCATGGCGCCGTGCGCGAGGTTCCCGTCACGGGCCTGGTGCATGACCCGGGGCTGGCCCCGGCATGGCAGGAGCGTAGCGGCTACGGCTATATCACGCGCGACACCCTCGCGGCCTTGGGTGAGGCGCCGCTGCTGCACGAACTGCGCATTAACTTGCGCGACCCGGCGGCCGGCCCCAGGGAGATCGAATCGGTTGCCGCCGAGCTCGCTGGCCAACTCGCCGAGCGTGGCCAGGCGGTGCATGAAATCCGCGTGCCGCCGCCGCGCCAGCATCCGCACCAGCGGCAGATGACGACCATCCTGTTCATGATGCTCGCGTTCAGTCTGATGGCGCTGGTGTTGAGCGGCATTCTGGTCGCGACTTCATTGAACGCGATGCTCGCCCGGCAGGTACGCGAGATCGGCGTGATGAAGGCCATCGGCGCGCGAACCGCCCAGATCACCCTTATGTACGCTGTCCTGGTCGCCGCCATCGGCGTGGCCGCGGTGGCCGTGGCGATTCCCGTGGGTCTCGCCGGCTCGCAAGTGCTCGCAAAGGCGGTGGCCAATCTGCTGAATTTCAGCATCGCCGACGCCAGCGTACCCGCATGGGTGTTTGGCGTGCAAATGCTCGCCGGCATGCTGGTGCCGCTGCTGATCGCCGCGCTCCCGATCCGGCGCGCGAGCCGGATGAGCGTGAGCGCCGCCATCGCCCTACACGGTGTCGGCAGCGACAGCCTGCGTCTGCGCACCGCCAAGCTGCCCTGGCCGGTGCGCAACGCGCTACGCCGCCCCGCCCGGCTGGCGCTCACCGTCGGCCTGTTGGCGGCCGGCGGCGCCATGTTCATGACCGCGCTCAACGTGTCGAATAGTTGGGAGCGCAATATCGCCAAGGTCTACGAGACGCGCCATTACGATGTCGAGGTTCGCTTCCACGAACCGCAAGCGGCGGCGGTCGCCCAAAGCGTACGCGCGGTACCAGGCGTCGTCTGCGTCGAGGCTTGGGGCTATAGCCCGGCGGCTTTTGCCAAACCCGGCCACGTCGATGTGGTGCGCACCTATCCCGATCGCGGGCACGCCAGTTTCGCCTTGCTGGCGCCCCCCGCCGACACGCGGCTGGTGGACTTCCCGGTGCTCGCCGGCCGGTGGCTGAAGCCCGACGACACGGACGCGGTGGTGTTGAACCATGCGGCAGCCGCGCAAGCGCAGCAGCTTCGCGTCGGCGACAGCGTCGACTTGTCCATAGACGGCAAGGCGACGTCCTGGCGCGTCGCCGGCATCGTCGAGGAGATCGGCTCGGCGGGTGTTGCCTATGTCACCGACCAGGCGTTTGCAAGGGTCGCGGGATTGCCCGGCCAGGCGCGCACGCTCAGGATTGCCACCCAGGCCGGTTCGGGCGAAGCGCGCACTGCCATCATCCGTGCCATCGAGCAGCGCCTCGCCGATGACGGCGTGGGCGTGGAAAACGCGCTGCCCTTGGCCGAGCTGCGCACCGCCATGGCCGACCACATCGTGATCCTGATTCGCTCGCTGGTGGCACTGGCCGCCGTGATGGCCACGGTGGGTGCGCTGGGCTTAAGCTCCGCGATGAGCGTCAGCGTGCTGGAACGCACGCGCGAATTCGGGGTAATGAAAACCATCGGCGCCACGCCGGCACGCATTATCCGGCTGGTGGTCGCCGAGTCGTTCTTCATCGGGGCCTTGAGCTGGCTCGCGGCGCTGCTCGTTTCCCTCCCGCTCACCTGGCTGGTGGATACGCTGGTCGGCAACCTGGGGTTTGTCGCACCCTTGCCGTTCGTGATTGCGTCCCGGCCGCCAGTGATGTGGCTGGTCCTGGTGGCCACCGTGGCGTTCGTAGCGACCCTGGTACCGGCGCGCCGTGCGTCGCGGATGTCGGTAGCGGGAGCGTTGGTTCAGTTGTGATGCGACTGCGGCTGATGCAACTCACCGTTACTGGATCACGCCGCCACCCAGGCACACCCGCGACTCATACAGCACCACACTTTGCCCCGGCGTCACCGCCCACTGCGGTTCGGCGAAGGAAATCTCGCAACTCTGCGCGTCGACGGATTCCACCTCGCACGGCGCATCGGGCTGACGATAGCGCGTCTTGGCCGTGTAGACCCAGTGGGTGTGAGGTAGCCGACCGTTGACCCAGGACAGGTCGGCGGCGCTCAGGCGGTCCTTCAGCAGCGCCGGGTGGGCGTGGCCCTGCACGACATAGAGCAGATTCTTCTCCATGTCCTTGGCGGCGACATACCAGGCCTCGTGGTCGCCGAGTTCGTCGGCGTTGCCCTTGATGCCGCCAATGCCGAGGCCCTTGCGCTGGCCGAGCGTGTGATACATCAAACCCTCGTGCCGACCGATGATCCGGTCTCCTTCCAGGGTGCGTATCTCCCCCGGCTGGGTGGGCAGGTAACGACTGAGGAATTCGCGAAAGGGCCGCTCGCCGATGAAGCAGATGCCGGTGGAATCTTTCTTGGCGAAATTCGGCAGGCCGGCGTCTTCGGCGATACGGCGCACCTGGCGCTTGTAGAGGTGTCCCACGGGAAACAAGGTCTTGCCCAATTGCGCCTGATTCAGACGATACAGAAAATAGCTTTGGTCCTTGTTGCCGTCCTCGGCCTTGAGCAGTTGCTGCTCGCCCTGGAACTCGCGCACCTGGGCGTAGTGGCCGGTGGCGATCTTGTCGGCGCCAAGCGTCAGCGCGTGATCGAGGAAGGCCTTGAACTTGATCTCGGCGTTGCATAGCACGTCGGGATTCGGTGTGCGGCCGGCCTGGTACTCGCGCAGGAACTCGCGGAACACCCGGTCCTTGTACTCGACGGAAAAATTCACCACTTCCATGTCGATGCCGATGACATCGCAGACCGCGGCGACATCGATCAGGTCCTGGCGCGTCGAGCAGTATTCGGCATCATCGTCGTCCTCCCAGTTCTTCATGAACAGGCCGATGACTTTCCAGCCCTGCTGTTTCAGCAGCAGGGCCGCCACCGACGAATCGACGCCACCGGACATGCCGACGATGACCGTTTTGTCAGACACTGGGAATTCCTTCCATGATGAGGCCTTGTCGCCTCATGAATAATGCCGGATCAGCTCGAGCGGAAAACGCCGCCCGGCGAGGTAATCGGCCACGCACTGCATGACCAGCGGGCTGCGATGGCGATCGCGGTTCGCTTCGAGTTCCGCCGGCGTCAGCCACAACGCGCGCAGGATGCCAGCGTCAAGCGCGCGCCCGGCTTCATGCCCGCCCAACTCGCCGCAAAAGGCAAAGCGCAGATAGGTGATGTCGCCGGCCGGGCGCGGCCACTGGTAGATTCCGATCAGCGCGCTCGGCGCGAAATGCCAGGCGGATTCCTCCAGCGTCTCGCGGGCGCAAGCCGCGACCAGCGATTCGCCTTCGTCCAGATGCCCGGCCGGCTGGTTGAAGCGCACGCCGTCGTCGGTTTCCTCCTCGACCACCAGGAATTTTCCGTCGCGCTCAACGACCGCGGCAACGGTGACATTGGGTTTCCAGATCGGATTCATGCGTATATTTTAGCGCGCCTGCCACGCGCCTTCCGGCCATGCCGACAAATCGGCTAAAATCATTCTTTTTTGCGACCGATACAGGAGATACACGATGTCCATGTCCGACCGCGACGGTTTCATCTGGTACGACGGCAAGCTCGTGCCCTGGCGCGACGCCACAACGCACGTGTTGACGCATTCCCTGCACTACGGCCTGGCGGTATTCGAGGGCGTGCGCGCCTACCATGCGGTCAATGGCACGGCGATCTTCCGCCTCAAGGAACACACCGACCGCCTGTTCACCTCGGCGCACATCTACCGCATGCCGATACCTTATGACAAGGCCACATTGATGGAGGCGCAGAAGGAAGTGGTGCGCGCCAACCAGCTCGACTCCGCCTATATCCGTCCAATCGCTTTCTACGGTTCGGAAAAAATGGGCGTCAGCCCGCGCGGCGCCCAGGTGCATGTCGCCGTCGCCGCCTGGCCCTGGGGCGCCTACCTCGGCGAGGAGGGTCTGGAGAAGGGTATCCGCGTCCGGACCTCCAGCTATGCGCGGCATCACGTCAATGTCACCATGGCGCGCGCCAAGGTCGCCTCGACCTATGCCAATTCGATACTCGCCAACATGGAAGCCATCGACGACGGGTACGACGAAGCCTTGTTGCTGGACGTCGACGGCTTCGTCGCCGAGGGCGCCGGCGAGAATCTTTTCATCGTCAAGGACGGCGTGATCTATGAGCCGGAAATCGCCTCGGCACTGACCGGTATCACGCGCGCCTCGGTGCATGTGCTGGCCCGGGAACTCGGCTACAACGTGGTGACCAAGCGTCTCACCCGCGACGACATCTACATCGCCGACGAAGCTTTCTTCACCGGCACCGCCGCCGAAGTCACCCCGATCCGCGAACTCGACCGCCGCCAGATCGGCGCCGGCAGCCGCGGCCCGGTCACCACCAAGCTCCAGAGCCTGTTCTTCGACGTGGTCAACGGCAGATCGCCTGCCCATGTCGACTGGCTCACCCCTGTGGCATAAGGGGACAAACGCTTGAACCCAATTCACATAGAGACCAGGCAAGGAAATCCCATGACGCAAGATACCGACACCGCCAGCGAAGTCACCCTCACCGCGCATGATCTGCCTCTGCATTGTCCGCGCCCCGGCAGCCCGCTGTGGGCGCGCCACCCGCGCGTGTTCCTCGACATGCTGAAGACCGGCGAAGCGCGCTGCCCCTATTGCGGGACCAACTACCGCTTCAGCGGCGAGGCGCCGAAGGGCCACCATTAAGGAAGCGTGGATCGGGAGAAGGACGCTCCCGTTTCCCGTCCAGCACCGCCATGAAGATCCTCATCGTCGCTCCCTCCTGGATCGGCGACACCATACTCGCGCAGCCGCTGCTGATGCGTTTGCACGAACTGCATCCGGATCTCTCCATCGACGTACTCGCCCCCGCCTGGAGCGCGCCGCTACTGGCGCGTATGCCCGAGGTGCGGCGCGTCCTCGACAATCCCTTCGCCCATGGTGATTTCAATCTTCTGGCGCGCCGACGGCTGGGCCAGGCACTGCGCGGGGAGGCTTATGACCAGGCCATCGTCTTGCCGAATTCATGGAAATCGGCGTTGGTACCCTTTTTCGCCGAGATTCCGCTGCGTACCGGTTATATCGGTGAATGGCGCATCGGCCTGCTGAACCGTCGCCACAAGCTGGATCCGGTTGATTTCCCGCAGCTCGCCCAGCGCTACGCTCGGCTTGCCGAAGCGCCCGATGCTCTGCCCTTGCACCCGCGCGCGCTGCCGCAACCCCGCCTAAACTCGACTTCGGCACAACAGCAAGCGGTGCGCAACGCACTGAGCCTGCCGCTGTATGCCCAACCCGCAATATTCTGCCCCGGCGCCGAGTTCGGTCCGGCCAAACGCTGGCCGGCTCGCCACTACGCCGAACTGGCGCGGCGCCTGGCTTCCGACGATCTGCCGGTGTGGCTGGTCGGCTCGGAGAAAGACAGGACGCTGGGTGAAGAAATCGCGCGACTGGCACCCGGCGCCGCGCTCAATCTATGCGGGCGCACCAACCTGGAACAGGCGCTGGACCTGATCGCCGGCGCACGCCTGGTGGTCAGCAACGATTCCGGCCTGATGCATGTCGCGGCAGCCT
The DNA here is from genome assembly GCA_041665185.1 of Sterolibacterium sp. Lineage (GTDB taxonomy): Bacteria > Pseudomonadota > Gammaproteobacteria > Burkholderiales > Rhodocyclaceae > JACRAR01. The sequence continues at coordinate 20,301 of JBAYJH010000008.1, read as the reverse complement.
TGGATCGACCGCTGCTCGCGCTTTACGGCTCGTCGAGTCCGGCATATACCCCGCCGCTGTCGCCGCGTGCGAAAATCGTCTCCCTGCATACCGATTGCAGCCCCTGTTTCAAGCGCGTCTGTCCTCTCGGTCACTTCAAGTGCCTTGAGAACTTGACGCCCGAAACCGTGCTGGAATACCTCTGATGCCCGCCCAGACCCCTCCGAAGGCCATATTCCCCACGCCGCAGGACGCCGAGGCGGCCTTCTACGACGCCATCGAACGCGCCGATCTGGAAGCCCTGATGACGGTGTGGGCCGAAGACGAGGAAATCGTCTACATTTCGCCCGGCGGTCCGCGCATGATCGGCTATGCCAGCGTGCGCGATGCCTGGCGGCGCATTTTCGAAAGCGGCCAACGCCTCGTCGTGACGCTGAGCCAGCCGGTAATCCTGCAAGGCATGCTGGTGTCGGTACACAGCCTGTGCGAACAGATCGGGCTGCGTGACGGCGAGGCCGGGCAAACCGCGCCACTGGTCGCGACCAACGTGTACGTACGCGGCGCACTCGGCTGGCGCCTGCTGCTGCATCACGCTTCACCGGCGCCGCCGGAATCGCAGAACGAAATTCCCAAGACACTGCACTGAAGCTTCCCCCAATGCCACATCGTTATCGGGCTCCCGCGTGGCTCCTCGGAGCCCATCTCCAGACCGTCTGGCCGCTGCTGCGCAAGCCGGCGCCGCCGACTTACCGACGCGAGCGCTGGGAAACGCCGGATGGCGATTTCATCGATCTGGACTGGATCGACGGGCCGGCCACGGCACCGCTGCTGGTGCTGTTTCACGGCCTTGAAGGCAGCTCACATAGCCACTATGCTCGCTCGCTGATGCGTGCCATCAGGCGGCGCCGCTGGCGCGGGGTGGTGGTGCATTTCCGTGGCTGCTCGGGGGAACCGAATCGCCTGGCGCGCGCCTACCATTCGGGGGACTCGGAAGAAATCGACTGGATTCTGCGACGCCTCGGCGAATCCGGGCCGCTGTTCTCGGTCGGCGTCTCCCTCGGCGGCAACGCCCTGCTCAAGTGGCTGGGCGAACAGGGCGCGGCCGCGCGCCGGCTGATTGCGGCGGCTGCGGCGATCAGCGCCCCGCTCGATCTCGCCGCTTCCGACGCGTCGTTGACCCGGGGCGTCAACCGCCTCTATGCTCGGCATTTTCTACAGCGCCTGGTTCCCAAGGCGCTGGAGAAGCTGGAACGCTACCCCGGCCTGTATCGCGCCGACGCGGTGCGGGCCGCGCGCAGCCTGGGTGCTTTCGACGACGTGGTGACCGCGCCGCTGCATGGTTTCCGCGACGCGGCCGACTACTATGCGCGCAGCAGCGCCAAGCAGTTCCTCGCCGCCATCGAAGTGCCGACCCTGTTGCTCAACGCCCTGAACGACCCGTTCCTGCCCGCGACGGCGCTTCCCGGGCCCGGCCAGATGTCGTCGTCGCTGAACCTGGAAACGCCCAACGCCGGTGGTCATGTGGGCTTTGTCCAGGGCGTCTTTCCCGGCCAACTCGAATGGCTGCCTGGCCGTATCCTGGCGTTTTTCGAACAACAAATCGAAAAGCGGAACACCAGAGATAAGTGAGATAATCATGCATCGTCGATCAAAGAGTGTTGAGGCTATGGATACCCCTGCTCCGGAAATCTTCAAGGCTTATGACATCCGCGGCATCGTCGGCAAGACGCTGACGCCGCAGGCGGTTCGCGCCATCGGCCAGGCACTCGGCTCGGAAGCTGCGGCGCGCGGCCAGACCACCATCGCCGTCGGCCGCGACGGACGCCTGTCCGGTCCGGAACTGTCCGCGGCATTGGCGCAGGGCTTGAACACCGCCGGCATCAACGTGCTGAACATCGGCTGCGTGCCCACCCCGCTTTCCTATTTCGCTGCCTATCAGCTCGGCACCCACAGCGCGGTATCGGTCACCGGCAGCCATAACCCGCCCGACTACAACGGACTGAAAATGGTGCTGGGCGGCGATACTCTGTATGGGAAGCAGATACAGGCCTTGCGCAGCCGCATCGAGCGCGGCGACATGATCACTGCCGCAATCAAGGGCACCACCCGGCCGGCCGACGTACGCAGCGCTTATCTCGACCGCATCCTCGGCGATGTGAAGCTCGCACGGCCGATGAAGATCGTCGTCGATTGCGGCAACGGCGTCGCCGGCGAACTGGCACCGCAGCTTTTCCGCCGCATGGGCTGCGAAGTCCTGCCGCTGTTCTGCGAAGTCGACGGCAACTTCCCGAATCACCATCCCGATCCTTCCAAGCCGGAAAACCTGCGCGACGTGATCCGCGCCCTCAAGGAAACCGATGCGGAGCTGGGCCTGGCCTTCGATGGCGACGGCGACCGCCTCGGCGTGGTCACCAAGGACGGCGAAATCATCTATCCCGATCGCCAACTGATGCTGTTCGCCGCCGACATACTGACGCGCAATCCCGGCGCGCAGATCATCTACGACGTCAAATGCACGCGCAACCTGGCGACCTCGATCCGCTACCAGGGCGGCGTTCCGCTGATGTGGAACACCGGCCATGCCTTCATCAAGTCCAAGCTCAAGGAAACGGGCGCCCTGCTGGCCGGCGAAATGAGCGGCCACATGTTCTTCAAGGAGCGCTGGTACGGCTTCGACGACGGCCTGTACGCGGCGGCGCGCCTGCTGGAAATCGTCTCGCGCTGGACCGACGCCAACTGGCCCCTGAAGCATCTGCCCAATGCGCTCTCCACACCCGAACTCAACCTCAAGATGCGCGAAGGCGAGCCCCACGCTCTGATCGAGCAATTGCAGAAACGCTCCACCGAACTGTTTCCGGGTGCCGTCGAGCTGAACTGCATCGACGGCGTGCGCGCCGAATACGCCGACGGCTTCGGCCTGGTGCGTGCTTCCAATACCACGCCGGTGGTGGTCCTGCGTTTCGAGGCGGACACCGCCGAGGCGCTGACGCGGATCAAGAGCGAGTTCAAGCGCGCCTTGCAAACCGCCAATCCCAATCTAGCCGTCGAATACTGACCATGGCCGAAGTCACCAGCGAGGAAATCTTCATCGGCCGCCAGCCGATCATGGATCGCCACCAGCAGTTGTACGCCTACGAATTGCTGTTCCGTAGCAGCCAGCAAAAGAACTCCGCCGAAGTCCTGGATAATCTCGCCGCCACCGCCAACGTCATCATGCATGCCTTTGCCGATCTCGGCATCGAGGACGGCCTGGGCTCCTACAAGGGATTCATCAACTGCGATGAATCCCTGCTGGTGTCGGACATGCTGGAAGCATTGCCGTCGGAAAAGATCGTGCTCGAGGTACTGGAAACCGTGGAAGTCACGCCGGCCATCGTCGAACGCTGCACGGAACTGAAGGCGCGCGGCTTCACCATCGCCCTCGACGATTTCATCAAATACGAAGACAAATACAAACCCTTGCTCGACATCGTCGAGATCGTCAAAGTGGATATCCTGCCGCTCGACCAGGCGGCACTGAATGAGGCGACGCGGGCGCTCAAGCAATGGCCGCTGATGCTGTTGGCGGAGAAAGTCGACTCGCAGGAACAGGCGGCTTATTGCCACAAGCTCGGCTACGATCTGTTCCAGGGTTATTACTTCGCCAAGCCGACGATCATCGCCGGCAAGAAGCTCAACCTTTCGCAGATGGCATTGCTACAGTTGCTGGGCCTGGTGCTGGCCGATGGCGAAGTTCCGGAAATGGAGAAAGTGCTCAAGCGCGAACCGGGGCTGACCATGAACCTGTTGCGCCTGACCAACTCGGTCGCCACCGGCGTGCGCACCAAGGTCACCTCGATGCGCCACGCCATCCAGGTGCTGGGCATGCGCCAACTGCAACGCTGGCTGCAACTGCTGCTGTATACCAACCCCGCCGGCGGCAACAACAACGTCGCCAGTCCCTTACTGCAACTCGCCGCCACGCGCGGACGGCTGATGGAACTGATGGCCGGCAAATTGCGTCACGGCGATCGCGGCTTCGAGGACCATGCCTTCATGACCGGCATCATGTCACTGATGCCGACACTGATGGGCATCCCGATGGAGAAGATCCTGACCACGGTGAATTTCGGCAACGACGTGCGCGAGGCGCTGGAGTCGTACAGCGGCACCCTCGGCACTATGCTCAGCCTGACCGAAGCACTGGAAGGCAGCGACATCCAGCTATGCCACGACCTGACCGAAAAACTCAGCGGCATCGATGCCGGCGTAGTCAACGCCTGCCTCACCCAGGCGCTGGCCTGGGCCAACAATATCGGCAAGGAAAACGCCTGATATAGATGGCGTTCGCGGCTGCAAAGAATGGCGAGCCTGACCCATTAGATCCCCTATCAACCATTGAAGAACTCGTGTGTCAGAACATTTGGCTACTGCAATGACAATATCTGACAAAATCAAGAACAACCGTGACCGGCGAAAACAATATATCGCGTGGTTCTGTGCCACGCTCGCCATGCCATTGACCGCAGTACCGATGATAAAGGGCCTCATTCCAAATATTAATTTAGATGGCTTCACAGCAATCGCACTTTTTGTGTGTTGGGGATTTGCGAGTTCCGTACTCTGGCGCCATTTCATACACAAAGGCGAGTAATACCAATCAAAGGTTCCAGGCTCGGATTTCGCAAGCAAAGGGGCTCGAATTTCCCCAGCGTCTCGCCTGACTGAGCGTGAAGGCTACGCGATAGAGTCGGACGGCGAAGCCAGTCTCTCAAGTCTTGCGGCGCAATGCATCCAACCAGTCGGCCACGGCCAGCCCGGTACCGTATTCCCAGGCGCGCAGCTTGCCCGGTTCGATCAATCGGTATTCGGCGAGTTCTTCGTTGAGCCGAATTTCACCTTCGGCTTCGACATGGAAAGCCATGATCACTTCGTGCTTGCGCTGGAACGGATAGACGCCGATCAGCGTGACCGCTGTCGTGTCCAGATCCAGCTCCTCCTTGACCTCGCGGGCCACCGCTTCACGGGGTGATTCGTCGCGTTCGAGAAAGCCGGTGATCAGGCCGAACATCTTCTCCGGCCAGCCTGTGCCGCGCGCCAGGATGATGCGCCCATCGCGCTCCACCAGCGCGGCCACCACCGGCGCCGGATTGTCCCAATGAACGAAGCCGCACTCGTTGCGCGGACAGGCGCGCCGCGGCAAACCGCCGAGATCGAGAGTCGCGAGCGGTGCAGCGCAACGGGGGCAAAAATTAAAGTCGTTGTTCAACCCAGGCTTTCACTGAGGCGAGTGCGGAGCCAAGATTTTCCGGCTGGTTGCCGCCGGCCTGGGCCATGTCGGGCCTGCCGCCGCCCTTGCCGCCGACCAGAAGCGCCACCGCGTTGACCAGTTCGCCGGCTTTGACTTTCGCCGTGAGGTCTGGCGTCACGCCGGCGATCAGCGTCACCTTGCCGTCGGCCGCGCTGCCGAGCACGATGATGGCGCTCTTCAGCTTGTCCTTGAGCTTGTCGAGGGTCTCGCGCAATGCCAGGCTGTCCGCGCCCTCCATCACCGCCGCCAACACCTTGACGTTGTTCACATCGACGGCGCTGTCGATCAGGTCGTCGCCCTGGCTAGCGGCCAGCTTGGACTTCAAGCGCGCCAGTTCCTTCTCCAGCGCCTTCACGCCGTCGATGATCTGCGCCACGCGGGCCGCCGCCTCGGCCGGCTGGGCCTTGATCTGTGCAGCGATACCGTCGAGCTGGGCGAGCTGGCGCTGCACGTAGGCAACGGCATTGTCACCGGTCACCGCCTCGATGCGCCGCACGCCCGCCGCCACACCGCTTTCGGCGACGATCTTGAACAGGCCAATGTCGCCGCAGCGCGCCACGTGGGTGCCGCCACACAATTCCTTCGACGAGCCGATGGAGAGCACGCGCACCTCGTCGCCGTATTTCTCGCCGAACAGCATCATGGCACCGGTCTTTTGCGCCGCCTCGATGGCCATGACGCGTGCCTCCGTGGCCATGTTGGCGATGATCTCGTCGTTGACAATCTTCTCGACGCGGCGGATTTCCTCGTCCGTCATCGGCTGGGTGTGGGCGAAGTCGAAGCGGGTCTTGTCGGGATCGACCTGCGAGCCCTTCTGCTGGACGTGTCCGCCGAGCACCTCGCGCAGAGCGGTGTGCATCAGGTGAGTGGCCGAGTGATTGCGCATGGTGCGCAGCCGCGCCTGCGCATCGACGCGGGCGGCGACGCTGTTGCCGACGCTGAGGCTGCCGGTCTTGACGATGCCGTGGTGGCCGGACACGTTGGCCTGGATTTTCTGGGTGTCCTCGACAGCGAAGATGCCGTGCACCGATTGCAGCGTTCCGCGGTCGCCGACCTGGCCGCCGGACTCCGCATAGAACGGCGTGTGGTCGAGCACCACCACGCCCAGATCGCCCTCGCGCAGCTCGTTGACTGCCGCTCCTTCCCGGTACAGCGCCAGCACGTTGGCCTTGAATTCAAGCGTATCGTAGCCGTGGAAGGTCGAGGCCGGGCCGGTATAGTCGAACGCGGCGGCCATCCTGAACTTGCCGGCGGCCCGCGCCTGCTCCTTCTGCCGCGCCATGGCGGCGTCGAAGGCCACGGCGTCGACGCTAACCCCGCGCTCGCGGCAGACGTCGGCGGTCAAGTCGAGCGGGAAGCCATAGGTGTCGTGGAGCTTGAAGGCGGTCTCGCCGTTGAAGATCTGGACGCCGTCATTGGTCATCGCGGCCAGATCGGCTTCGAGGATTGCCATGCCGTGCTCGATGGTCGCGAAGAAGCGCTCTTCCTCCTGACGCAGCATGTCCATGACGCGCTTCTCGCCGGCAGCCAGTTCCGGATAGGCCACACCCATTTCGGCGACCAGGTCCGGCACCAGCCGGTGGAAGAAGGCCGCGCGTATTCCGAGTTTGTAGCCGTGGCGGATGGCGCGGCGGACGATGCGGCGCAGGACGAAGCCGCGTCCCTCGTTGCCGGGAATCACGCCGTCGGCGATGAGGAAGGAACAAGCGCGAATGTGGTCTGCCAGGACGCGCAGGCTGGGGCTGTCGAGGTCGGCGCAACGGGTTTCGCGTGCGGCAGCCTGGACGAGGTTGCGCATCAGGTCGATGTCGTAATTCGAATGGACGTGCTGCAACACCGCGGCGATGCGTTCCAGGCCCATGCCGGTATCGACGCTCGGCTTGGGCAGGGGGTGCATCACGCCGGCCTCGTCGCGGTTGAACTGCATGAAGACGTTGTTCCAGATCTCGATGTAGCGGTCGCCGTCCTCCTCCGGGCTGCCGGGCGGGCCGCCGGGAATCTCCGGACCGTGATCGTAGAAGATTTCGCTGCACGGGCCGCAGGGTCCGGTATCGCCCATCATCCAGAAGTTGTCCGAAGCGTAGCGCGCGCCCTTGTTGTCGCCGATGCGGATGACGCGTTCGGCCGGCACGCCGATCTCCTTGGTCCAGATGTCGTAGGCCTCGTCGTCCTCGGCATACACGGTCACCCACAGCTTGTCGGCGGGCAGCTTGAACACGCCCGTCAGCAGTTCCCAGGCATAGCGGATGGCGTCCTGCTTGAAATAGTCACCGAAGCTGAAGTTGCCCAGCATCTCGAAGAAGGTATGGTGGCGCGCGGTGTAGCCGACGTTCTCCAGGTCGTTGTGCTTGCCGCCGGCGCGCACGCATTTCTGCGAGGTGGTGGCACGGCTGTAGGGGCGTTTGTCGAAGCCGAGAAACACGTCCTTGAACTGGTTCATGCCGGCGTTGGTGAACAACAGGGTCGGATCGCCCGCCGGCACCAGGGAGCTGGAGGAGACGATCTGGTGCCCTTTCGAAGCGAAGAAGTCGAGGAATTTCTGGCGGATTTCGGCGCTGTTCATGGAATGCTCGTAAGTCCCTGCGGAAAAACCCGATTTTAGCATCCCCGCCACCTCCAGCACCTTCGCCGCCGGAAGTGGCAGAATGTTCCATGCACTGGTCTTGTGGGCAAATTCCGCTGGAGCTGCGGATAAATGCCCTACAATCCCGATAGCATTGAAAGTTAACTTGGTTCACAAGCTACCAAACTATGGAAATGAATCGCGTCGGCAAATTCGAGACTCGCCGCATCGTCAATGAAATCGATGCCGTGCTGATTGCATCCTATGGCGTCAATATGCTGGATGCGAAGATTACCCGCGAGGAAGCCATGCGTGCATTCAACGAGGCCGGCTCCGCCAGGCAGGCCGCCGAACTGTGCGCCAGCCGCCATGGAATAGCCCGGCAGCAGGTCAATCCGACTTCCGATTAGTTCTCGCCCTGCCAACGACAGCGAGTGCGGATCCCGCGGCTCCAGAGGCCGTTGCGGCGGATTGATTGCCGGATAACAAACAGTTGCAAATCCGCCGGAACCTCCGCGCCTCGGGAAGGCTCAATGGTGATGCATGAGTAAGGCCCTCGCCTTAGGGCCGGGCGCTTTCTATCGATCAATTCCCTGTGAGGTCTGTCAATGGAATCGAAAAAATTACCCTCCCGCATCAAGCAACTCTTCGTCGCCGCGACGATTGCGACCACGCTGCTAGGCGGCTATGCCTATTCCCAGCGGGACCAATCGCCGGCCGCCGCGGCCTTGCCTGTGCACCAGGACGAGCCGGTCGTGAACCAGTCGGCGCGGAAGTTGACGGCGCTGCCGGATTTTTCTGAAATCGCTGCCCAGCAGGGTCCGGCTGTGGTCAATATCAGCGTGTCGGGCGCCGTCAAGACCGGTTTCCCGGGCTTCCCCGGTGCTCCCCGGATGGATCCGGATGATCCGTTCTACGACTTTTTCAAACGCTTTCAGGTACCGCAGCCACAGGGCAACGTGCCCATGCATGGCCTGGGATCGGGCTTCATCGTCAGCCCCGACGGGGTGGTTCTGACCAACGCCCATGTGGTCGCCGACGCCGACGAAGTGACGGTCAAGCTGACCGACAAGCGCGAGTTCAAGGCCAAGGTCATCGGCCAGGACAAGCTTTCGGATGTGGCGGTACTCAAGATCGAGGCGAAAAATCTGCCGACGGTCAGGATCGGCGATCCCGAGCAAAGCCGCGTCGGCGAGTGGGTGGTGGCGATCGGCTCGCCCTTCGGCTTCGAGAACAGCGTGACTGCTGGCATCGTCTCCGCCAAGTCCCGGACTCTGCCCGACGAGGGTTATGTGCCTTTCCTGCAAACCGACGTGGCCATCAACCCCGGCAATTCAGGCGGCCCGCTGTTCAACATGAGTGGCGAAGTGATCGGCATCAATTCGCAAATCTACAGCCGCAGCGGCGGTTATCAGGGGCTCTCCTTCGCCATCCCGATCGACGTGGCGATGAAAGTGGAACGCCAGTTGCTCGATCATGGCAAAGTCAGCCGCGGGCGCCTGGGCGTGACCATCCAGGAGGTCAACCAGGATCTGGCCGACTCCTTCGGACTCGACAAGCCCGCCGGTGCCCTGGTAAGCGCCGTGGAGAAGGGCAGCCCGGCGGCAAAGGCTGGCATCGAACCCGGCAACGTGATCCTCAAGTTCAACGGCAAGACCATCGCCCGTTCCGCCGACTTGCCGCCGCTGGTGACCGACTTGGCGCCGGGATCGGCAGCGACTCTGACGCTATGGCGCAAGGGAAAGGCCGAGGAAATCTCGGTCAAGGTCGGCGAAATGAAAACCACCGAGGCGAGGAACAAGCCTGCCGACGATGACAAAGGCAAATTGGGTGTGGCCGTCCGCCCATTGACTCCGGACGAGCGCAAGCAGGCCGACGTCGACGCGGGCCTGCTGGTGGAAAACGTCGGCGACGGCCCGGCGGCTCGCGCCGGGATACGGCCCGGCGACGTGATCCTGTCAGCGAACGGAGAAACGGTGGTCAGCGTGGAGCAGCTCCGCTCGATCGTCAGCAAGAGCGGCAAGCGTCTGGCGCTGCTGGTGTTGCGCGGTCAAAACAGGATGTTCGTATCGCTCAAGCTGGATTGACCCGCCGGTTCGCCGTCGCACGGATCGCCTCGCCGCCGTATCCTCGCGGCGAGGTCCGGGCGTCTCCCGCGATCGGCCGGGGTGCGGATCGGAACGGCTATGGCCGCGGATCGAACAAGTCGAGCCGATCGGTGAAAACGGCGCTGACGCCGGCAGCGAACAGCCGGGCCGCATCTTCGGGCAGATTCACGGTGTAACAAACTAGTGGAAATCCGGCGGCGGTGATTTCGGCTGCGAGGGCCGGCTCGAGGTACCGCGCTGCGCAGTGCAGCGCCAGACACTCCAGCCGTTGCAGCCGTGCCCGCCAATCAGGCGGGACGAACTTCACCACCAGTGCGCGCGGCACCTCCGGCGCTTCCTCAAGAGCGGCGGCCAGCGCAACTTCGGAAAACGACGAGAACAACAACGGCACGTCCGGCCATTCATTGACCCAGGTACGCACCTGGCGCGCAACCGTGCTACCGGTCGCCACCTCATGCCCGCTGGCCGGTTTGATCTCGATATTCGCCGCCAGGCCCAGCGACCGGCAGGCATCCAGCGTTTGCCGCAGCGTCGGCAGGACTTCGCCGCTGAAGGCACGATGATGCTTTACGCCGGCATCGAGTCTGGAGAGTTCTTCCCAAGAAAACTCCGCGACGCCGCCGGCGCCACTGGTGGTTCTTTCCAGCGTCTGGTCGTGGATCAGCAAGGGCATGCCGTCGGCGCTGAGCATCACGTCGAACTCAACGACGCGAAATCCCAAACGGGCGGCCACGCCCAGACCGGCCAATGTATTCTCGGGCGTTAGCGCCCCGCCGCAACGATGCGCGATGAACCGCGGATATTCCCAACTCATGCCTTACCTCGCTGACGCCGCGCCGCCAAGGCCGGCGGGCTCCTGATTGAAACGCCGCGTCGCCGTATCGAGGGCTTCCTTGGCCGGTTTGCTATCGGCCCACACCTCGGCGATCTCCTGGTTGACGATTTCGCGCATGCGATACAGGCCGGCGCCATGCTTGGTTCTTGCCGTCGCGGGCTTGCGCTCCGAAAGCCGGCGGATCGCCGCATCGAGCAGCGTCGGCGCCACCCCGGCGGCCCTGAGTGCTTCAACCACCGGCGGCGTCATCGGCAGGAAGCCGGTCGCCCGTACCCATTCAACCTGGACCTCCGGGCGGAGCATGAAACCGACGAAACGCGCCGCGACCTGGTATTCCTTCTTCTTGTGGTTGGCCAACACCCACAACGCCGCACCATCGGGCAGAAACCTGGCCGGCGTGGCGTCGCGCACGTCATCGTAGTAGGGCATCGCCGCCACTCCCGCGGCGAAGCCGGCGCGTTGCGCCTCGGCATACAAGTAGGATTCGCCGGTCAGGATGGCGCAGTCGCCGGAAATGAATTTCCGGTCGGACTCGCTGCCCGCACCGAAATAACGCAGGTAATAACTCTTGTACCAGCTGGCCATCAGCGCCAGATGCTTGACGTTCACCAAACGGTTAAGGGCGATCCGCGGGGCGCCATTCTTCTCGCGCATGGCATAGTCCTCGCCATGCTGGGACGAAAGATTCTCCAGATGCACCCAGGCGAAACGCGACGAGGTATACGGGCACTTGATGCCCGCATCATATAGCCGGCCGGCATGCTCCTGTAGCTCCCACCAGGTCTTAGGTGCCTTCTCGGGATCCAGGCCGGCCTTGCGATAGACATCCTTGTTCCACATCAACACCGGCAGCGACAAACCCAGCGGCAGGGCCTGGAGCCGGCCCTGCATGTCGTCGACCGCGTCGGCAACCAAGGGAAAGAAGCGTTTCGCGTCGAACTTCTCGCGTGACTCAGCCATCACCTGATAGAGCATCTTGAAACGCGGCAGGGTACCGAAAAACGCCACGCTGTCATCGGCGTCGAGCAGCGCCAGATGCGGCAACTGGCGCCGCCCGTCCTCGTCCATGCCGGCCAGGTCCTGCAACACCACGCCGGACTTGCCTTTCTGTCCACTGTTGAAACGCCGGACCAGCGTCGTCAGCGTATCCAGCGCCGGACCCGACAAGGCGTGCCGCAAGACGATCTCATCGCCAGCCTGTACCGGCGCGGCCAACGCAGCCGCCAGCACCAGTCCTCCCACTATCCGTCGCATGTATTCTCCCGTTTTTCGAATCCGCGTACAGCCCGTATCTTACATCGCGGCGGTCGACGCCCGGCCCGAACAGCGAGGACAGGTTCTGAATCCAGATTCTCAGGCCACTGTTCTCAGGCCACTTGCCCCAATGGGGCATATTATGATATTTTATGGTTAAATATATACTCGCCCAAGTAAAAGGAAGAGGAAATGCGCATAGTCTGCCTGGGTGGTGGCCCGGCCGGTCTGTACTTCGGCATCATGATGAAGAAAGCCGATCCGGCGCACGACATCACGATCTACGAGCGCAACCAGCCTGACGATACCTTTGGCTGGGGTGTCGTCTTTTCCGATGCCACGCTGGGAAATTTCGCCGCCGCCGACCCGCAGACTTATGCCGAGATCACCCGGAATTTCCATCACTGGGACGACTGTGAGATCTTCTTCAAGGAACGCCGGATACGCTCCGGGGGCCACGGTTTCTGCGGCATCGCCCGCAAGAAGCTGCTCAATATCCTGCAAGTCCGCGCCGCCGAACTCGGCGTCAAGCAGGTTTTTGCCTGCAACATCACAGACGAAGCCCAGTTCGCCGATGCCGATCTGATCGTCGCGGCGGACGGCGTGAACAGCCAGGTGCGGCAGAAATATGCCGAGCATTTCAAGCCCGACATCGAAGTGCGCAAATGCCGCTATATCTGGCTGGGCACTCATCTACGGCTGGATGCTTTCACCTTCATCACCGTGGCGACCGAATGGGGCTGGTTCCAGGTGCATGCCTATCAATTCGACGGCGACACCAGCACTTTCATCGTCGAGTGCCGCGAAGAAACCTGGCGGGCGGCGGGACTGGATCAGCTCGACCAGGCGGGATCCATCGCTTTCTGCGAAAAGCTCTTCGCCGAACATCTTCAGGGCCACCGGTTGATGAGCAATGCGCGCCATTTGCGCGGCTCCGCCTGGCTGAACTTCACCCGGGTGTTGTGCCAGAACTGGCACCACCAAAACATCGTGCTGATCGGCGACGCGGCGCATACCGCGCATTTCTCGATCGGCTCAGGCACCAAGCTCGCCATGGAGGATGCCATCGCGTTGAGCAAGGCCGTCAGCGCCCACCCCGGCGAGGTTAGCCAGGCTCTCGACGCCTATCAGCAGGAACGCGAACTCGAAGCGCTGAAGTTGCAGAGCGCCGCCCGCAACCGCATGGAATGGTTCGAAAACGTCGCCCGCTATTCCCACCTGGAGCCGGAGCAATTCGCCTATACGCTGCTCACCGGCAGCCAGCGTATCGGCCATGAGAACCTCAAGTTGCGCGACAAGACTTACGTCGCCAACGTCGAAAGCTGGTTCGCCGCCAGGAGCGGCCTGCCGGCAAGACCGCTGCCGCCGATGTTTACCCCATTCACTATTGCCGGACTGACGCTCAAGAACCGCGTCGTGGTCTCGCCGATGGCCATGTATTCCTGCCGCGACGGCGTCCCTGGGGACTTTCTGATGGTCCATCTGGGCAGCCGCGCCCTCGGCGGTGCCGGTCTGGTGATGACCGAAATGACCTGCGTCTCGGCGGATGGCCGCATCACGCCGGGCTGCGCCGGCCTCTGGAATACGCCGCAGATGGCAGCGTGGGCACGCATCGTCGATTTCGTGCACCAACATTCCGAAGCAAAGCTCGGCATGCAAATCGGCCACTCCGGACCAAAAGGCTCGACTCAACTCGGCTGGGACGCCATCGACGAGCCGCTGCCCGAAGGCAACTGGCCGCTGCTGGCGGCCTCGGCGATCGCCTACGGCCCGCACAACCAGGTGCCGCGCGAAATGAGCCGCGCCGACATGGACAGCGTGCGGGATGACTTCGTAGCCGGCGCCCAACGCGCCGGCAGCGCCGGCTTCGACCTGCTCGAGCTGCATTGCGCGCATGGCTACCTGCTTTCCAGCTTCATCTGTCCGCTGACCAACCAACGCAGCGATGAATACGGCGGGACCCTGGAAAACCGCTTGCGCTATCCGCTTGAAGTCTTCGCCGCGGTGCGCGCCGCCTGGCCGGCCCCCAAACCGCTGTCGGTACGCATCTCGGCGCACGACTGGGCACCTGGTGGGAATACCCCGGACGACGCGGTAATCATCGCGCAGCGCTTCAAGGAGGCCGGCGCGGACCTGATCGACGTGTCTTCCGGCCAGACCACCCGCGCCGCCAGGCCGGTGTACGGACGCATGTACCAGACGCCGTTCGCCGACCGGATCCGCAACGAAGTCGATATCGCCACCATCGCGGTCGGCAACATCTTCGAGGCCGACCATGTGAATAGCATCATCGCGGCCGGTCGCGCCGACCTGTGCGCGCTGGCCCGGCCGCATCTGGCGGACCCGGCATGGACCCTGCACGCCGCCGCGCAGCAGGCGTATCACGAAGCGGAATGGCCGCCGCAATACCTCAGCGGCCGGGATCAGCTCGAGCGAAATCTGGCCCGTGCCGCGCAAGTCGTACTCACCGCCTGAATTCTTCAACCCCTTTTTTTTGGAGGCCGACGCCATGAACAAGAAGACCACCGCCCCCGTGCAATCCGACATGGAAACCCGGGCGACCAGCAGCCACGCGCAGGAATTGCGCCTGTGGCTGCGCATGCTCGCCACGACCCATCTGGTCGAAGCCGAGATCCGCAGCCGTCTGCGCAACCACTTCAACATCACCCTGCCGCGCTTCGACCTGATGTCGCAATTGGAACGCGCACCGGACGGCATGAAAATGGGGGAATTATCGAAGCGCATGATGGTCACCGGCGGCAATGTCACCGGCATTACCGACCAACTGGTCGCCGAAGGGCTGGTGGTCCGCGAGGACAATCCGAACGACCGCCGCGCCTACAACGTCAAGCTGACCCCGGTGGGACGCAAGGCCTTCATGAAGATGGCCGAGGCGCATGAACTCTGGATCGTCGAGTTGCTGGGCGATCTCAGCGAAAAGGATCGCGAGCAATTCCATGCCCTGTTGGCGAAGCTGAAAGCCCATGTGGCGACCTGCGCCGCATCCAAGAAGCCCAAGAGTTCCTGACAGGATGAGCTTCCTGCAGATACTCCAGCCGCCGGGATGGCAGAGGCCGCGCGGTTTTTCCAACGGCGTCAGTGCCAAGGGAACCTTGGTATTCACCGGTGGGCAGATCGGCTGGGATAGCCAGTGCCGTTTCGCCAGCCTCGACCTGGCCGAACAGGTGCGGCAAACCCTCAGCAACATCCTCGCCATCCTCGCAGTCGCCGGCGCCGAGCCGGAACATGTGGTGCGCCTGACCTGGTATATCACCGACAAACGCGAGTACCTGGCACGCTCCAAGGAAATCGGGACTGCCTATCGGGCGGTGATGGGGAATCATTATCCCGCCATGGCCGTGGTGCAAGTGGCCGAGCTGGTCGAGGATGCGGCCAGGGTGGAAATCGAAGCCACCGCGGTCATTCCGGATACCGATTGATTCAATCCCGGCCGCAAATTGACGTAGAATTATCGGCCAGCAATTGACCGTCGCCGTAGGCACAACTCTGATTCCGGGGATCGCCATGTATTTACGCTTGCACTTGTTGCTCATCCCGCTTGCGCTTGCGGCTTGCGAGCAACTCGGCCTCGAGGACCAGGCGAAAATCGCTGCGAACCGCGAAGCGGAGGGGAAAGCCATCGGCGGCGCGTGCCGGCAAACCGCCCGGCCACTCGAGGAATGCTACGCACTCAGTCCGAAAGCGCAAAAGGCGGCCATCTTCGCCGGCTGGCGCGACATGGATGCCTATATGCGGGAAAACAAGATCGAGGATGTGGTCGTACCTAAACCCGAGGCCAACGAAGCGAAAACCGACGAGGCACCGCCGGCGGAGTCCAAGGGGAGTTCGGAAAAGACAGCAAGCGGCAAGACCAAGGCGGCCGCAAAACGCTGACTGCGGCCCCCGGATCCGGATCCTTGGATGCTCACCGAAGTCACCGCTATCGGCGCATACCGGGCTCAAGTCTGAACTGCATGGGCGCCCGGAGAGCCAAGGAATCGGATAGAATATCCATGTCCCCGCCCCACCGGTTGGTGGCTTCCAGCGGCCGTACCGACGGAACGTACGAATTGTGTAAATCGTGTGAACCGTCGGATGTCTCGGCCCGACTTCCCAATAATCTTTCGCAGCCTGAACCGGTACCCCACGAGGGGCAGGCCGAATCAGGAGTTATCGTTGAAATTTGAAGACCTCGGGCTGCTGCCCGAATTGTTGCATGCCGTGGCCGACAACGGCTACACCGAGCCAACGCCGATCCAGGCGCAGGCGATTCCCATCATTTTGCAAGGCAAGGACATGCTCGGCGGCGCCCAGACCGGCACCGGCAAGACCGCCGGTTTCACCCTGCCGATGCTGCAACGCCTGGCGCGCCATGCCAGCACCTCCTCGTCGCCGGCACGCCATCCGGTGCGGGGGCTGATCCTCACACCGACGCGCGAACTGGCGATGCAGGTTTATGAAAGCGTCAAGACCTACAGCAAGTATCTGCCGCTGCGTTCCACCTGCCTGTATGGCGGCGTCGACATCAGGCCGCAGATCGCCGAACTGAAGGAAGGCCGCGAAATCGTCGTCGCCACACCGGGCCGCCTGCTCGACCACGTCCAGCAAAAGACCGTCACCTTCAACTTCGTCGAATTCCTCATCCTCGACGAAGCCGACCGCATGCTCGACATGGGCTTCATCCCGGACATCAAGCGCATCCTGGCGATGCTGCCGAAGGAACGGCAGAGCCTGCTGTTCTCGGCGACCTTCTCGGAAGAGATCCGCAAACTCGCCGACACCATGCTCAAGGCGCCGCAGCTGATCGAGGTGGCGAAACGCAACGCCGTCGGCGAGAACATCACCCACCGCGTCTACCCGGTGGCGCAGGAAGACAAACGCCATCTGCTGGTCCATCTGCTGCGCCATCAACAACTGCGCCAGGTGCTGATATTCGTCGGCACCAAGTTCGGCGCCAGCCGGCTGGCCCATTACCTGCAACGCCAGGGTATCGAGGCCGATGCCATCCACGGCGACAAGACCCAGCAACAGCGCACCGAGGCGCTCGAAGCGTTCAAGGCCGGGCGCATCAAGGTATTGGTCGGCACCGATGTGGCGGCACGCGGCCTGGACATCGACGACCTGCCGCACGTGATCAACTACGAACTGCCGCACGTCGCCGAGGATTATGTGCATCGCATCGGCCGCACCGGCCGCGCCGGCAAGACGGGCGAAGCCACGTCCCTGGTCTGCCCGATGGAAAAACAGCATCTGGCGGAGATCGAGAAACTCATCAAGTTCAAGATCGAACAAGTGACCGCGCCGGGTTTCGAACGCGGCAACGATCACGGTCTCGATGCGGATGCCGAGAAGCCCCAGCGCGGCCGTGGCCGCGGCAACACGGATTCGGGAGCGCGGGAAAGCCGCGAGGAACGCAGCCGCAAAGCCGATCGCGAACGCACCCCGCCGCGCCTGGAGCGTAGCGAAAGACCCCGCCTGCCGTCGCCGATGGCACATCTGCCGAAACTCGACTTCGATCCGAATAAGCCGTATGAATCGCGAGTCGTGACGGGCACCGATCAAGGCGTTGCCGAAAAGAAAGCCCCTCCCCGCGCGCAGAAACCCGTGGCGGCGCTGCTCGGCGGTTTCGGAAAGAAGTGACCGCGGAGATCGGCCAGAATCCACCCCGTCTGGCGGATATTCCGGGATCGATGTCGATTGCGGAATCGAAGCGTGTTGTCACCGATCGCAAGCTCAACGGTCTATAATAAAAAATCAAGCAGGGGGTAGCATGGCTCAACCGCTCCGGAAACCATCCGAAGAAAGTAATCATGCGCTCAAGATCGCCACGATCTATGGGCTCATCGGCAGCCTCTGGATCGTTCTGACCAGCGGCGTACTCACGACATTCTTCAGCGACAAGATCACCCTCTCCGACTTTGCCGGCGGCCAGGTTCTGAGCGGCACGCTGGTGGTGTTCGCGTCGAGCTGGATGCTCTTCCTGCTGGTCAAGGGCCGGCTCGAAGAGGCGCACCGCGCCGCCCAGGCTTTGCGCTTGCGCGACCGGGCCATAGAGTCGAGCGTCAATGCCATCATCATTACAGGCCACAACGCCTCCGGCAACCTCGTCGAATACGTCAATCCGTCTTTCACCCGCATCACCGGCTACACCTCGGAGGAAGCCGTCGGCCGCAATTGCCGCTTCCTGCTGGGCAACGATACCAATCAGCCGGACCTGGAACACATCCGTGCCGCCCTCCGTGAAGGGCGGGATGGCCATGCCATGCTGCGCAATTACCGCAAGGATGGCAGCCTGTTCTGGAACGACTTGCACATTGCCCCGGTGCGCGACGACGATGGCACCATCACCCATTACATCGGCATCCAGAACGACGTCACCGACTCCAAGCGTTATCAGAACGAACTGGAGCATCAGTCCACTCACGACACGCTCACCAACCTGCCCAACCGCAACCTGCTGCGCGACCGCATCGGTCAGGGCATTGCCTACTCCAACCGCTACAAGCAGACCATCATGGCGGTGGCCTACATCGGCCTGGACAACTTCAAGTTCATCAACGACAGCATGGGGCACACCGCCGGCGACCAGGTATTGAAAATGGTTTCCGCCCGCCTCGATGCCTGTCTGCGCAGCAGCGACACGGCGGCGCGCCTGGGCGGCGACGAATTCGTGCTGATCGTCTCCGAGAACCCCGGCGAGGAAGAGAACTTCAGCGCCTCGATCAACGTCCTGCTACAGCGGGTCCTGCGCGAGGTGGCGCAACCTTACAAGATCGGCCAGCAGGAATTTTTCATCACCTGTAGCATAGGCTACGCCTTGGTACCGGCCGACGGGGATACGGAAGAGATCCTCATGAAGAACGCCGGGATCGCCATGTACTCCGCCAAGGAGTTGGGAAGAAACAATATCCAGCATTATTCGCCTGAGCTGAACGACAAGATCACCTTGCGCCTGTCGCTGGAAAGCGAACTGCGCAGGGCGCTCGACAACGATGAGTTCTTCCTCGTCTATCAACCACAGATAGACCTGAAGACCCGCCGTATCACCGGCATGGAAACCCTGATCCGCTGGCGGCATCCCCAGCGCGGATTGATTTCCCCGGTGCAATTCATCCCCCTGGCCGAAGAGACCGGACTGATCGTTCCCATCGGCATCTGGGTATTGCGCACCGCTTGTGCCCAAGCCAAGGCGTGGCAGGACGCCGGCCTGCCCAAGATCAAGCTGTCGGTGAATCTGTCGGCGCGCCAGTTCATCGAGAAAGACTTGATCTCCTCGATCAGGCAGGCGCTGGCCGATACCGGCCTGTCTCCGGAATATCTCGAACTCGAGCTGACGGAGAGCCTCATCATGCACAACGCCGAGTTGTTCATTTCCACCCTGCGCCAGCTCAAGGATATCGGCATCGAGCTCGCCATCGACGACTTCGGCACCGGCTACTCCAGCTTGAGCTATCTGAAGCGCTTCCCCATCGATCGGCTGAAGATCGACCAATCCTTCGTCCGTGACATTAGTACGGACACCGACAGCGCCTCGATCTCGCAAGCCGTCATCATGCTCGGCCACAGTCTGGACCTGAAGGTCATCGCGGAAGGCGTCGAGTCTCTCGGCCAACTCGATTTCCTGCATGACAACCGCTGCGATGAGATCCAGGGTTATTACTTCAGCAAGCCGCTGCCCAAGGAAGAACTCGAGCAGTTCCTGATCGCCAACGCGGCGGCAACCTCCAGCGCCAGTTAAGCAAAGCACTACCGCCAAAAAGCAGCGCCCGCCGAAGCGGGCGCTGGTACCGGGCAGCGGCTACCTCCCGCCGATCAGGCTTTCAGCGAGGTGAGCACTTCATCCAGCATCTTCTTGGCATCGCCGAACAGCATGCGATTGTTCTCCTTGTAGAAGAGCGGGTTGTCGACGCCGGCATAGCCGGAGGCCATGCTGCGCTTCATCACGATCGAGGTCTTGGCCTTCCACACTTCCAGCACCGGCATGCCGGCGATCGGGCTGCTCGGATCGTCCTGCGCGCCTGGATTGACGATGTCATTGGCGCCGATCACCATCGCGACGTCGGTCTGCGGGAAGTCGTCGTTCAACTCGTCCATCTCGAACACGACGTCGTACGGCACCTTGGCTTCCGCCAGCAGCACGTTCATGTGGCCGGGCATGCGGCCGGCCACCGGGTGGATGCCGAAGCGCACATTGACACCTTTTTCACGCAGGTGCTTGGTGATCTCGTAGACCGTGTGCTGGGCCTGCGCCACCGCCATGCCGTAACCCGGT
>JBAYJH010000007.1:0-38930 GCA_041665185.1 Sterolibacterium sp. | reverse complement strand
TGCTGCCGCGCGACAGCGCCCTGCGCCTGCTGTGCGGACAAATCGAAGAACGCGTCGCCGCCCGCATCGCCGGCGGCGCCCTGCCGGTCGTGGCGGGTGGCGACCATGCCATGGCGGTCGGCACCTGGCGGGGCGCAGGACGAGCCCTCGGCCAGCCGCTCGGCCTGCTGTGGATCGATGCCCATCTCGACGCACACACCGGGCTCAGCAGTCCCAGCGGCAATGCGCATGGCATGCCGCTGGCGGCGCTGCTGGGCCAGGGGCCGAACCCGTGGGAGGGCACCGCGGCAGCGGTAGACGCGAGCCGCTGCTGCGTTTTCGGCGCGCGCAGCTATGAAGAACCCGAGTGGCTGCTGCTGCAACACCTGGGCGTCAACATCGTGACCATGGACGAAATCCGCCGGCGCGGCCTGCCGCAGGCGCTGGATGCGGCGCTGGCTCATGTCGCCGGGGGCAGCTTCGGCATTTCGATCGACCTTGATGCGGTCGATCCGCCCGACGCGCCGGCCGTCAATACGCCCAGCGCGCACGGCCTGGATGGCGCCGCGCTCGTCGACGCGTTGCGCGGCGTGGCGCACAACCCGCAACTTGTCGCCATCGAGATTGCCGAGTACAACCCGGAGCGCGACGTCGCCGGCAAGACCGCGCGGCTCGTCGCCGCCTTGCTGGAATCGCTGACCGCGCCGGGCGGCGCCGGGCCAGCCTGCGATACACCACTGAAACACGCAAGGGGGAACAATTGGATCCAAAAACTCTAGCACCGGTGACGGGACTGCTGGCGCCGTTGCCCCCCGGTCAGCGCATTCAGGATCTGGACGTGGTGCGCGGCTTTGCCCTGATCGGCATCATGCTGATGAACATCGAATTCTTCAACCGCACCACGCACGGCATCAGCGAGGGCATGCCGGGCGGCTTGCGCGGATGGGACTGGGCGGCAAGCTGGTTCATCGCCTATTTTGTCCAGGGCAAATTCTGGACCATCTTCTCCCTGCTGTTCGGCATGGGCTTTGCGGTGATGCTGACGCGGGCCGAACGCGCACAACGTACCGGGCGCACCGGGCGCGACTTCCTCCGGCCGTATTTGCGCCGCATCCTGGCGCTGGCGGTGTTCGGCGCGGCACACTACATCTTTCTGTGGGACGGCGACATTCTCTTCAGCTACGCGGTCGGCGCGGGCGCGTTGCTGATACTTCTGTATGGCAAATGGAAGCACCTCCTGCTGGCGCTGGTGCCGCTCGCCGCGCTGGGCTTCTTCCCCGGCCTCGCAGCGGTATGGGGAATCGCCGGGGCGCTGCTGGCGATCGGCTTGAATTCGCTTTACCTGCGTAGCGAGCGCCGGATCAAACTGCGCGGCTACAGCCTGCCTGTGTTTGCGTTCATACAACTGATGCTGGGCGGCGTCGGCGCCATCGCGGCGGTGGTGCTGTGGTCGTTGCCGGAGGGACCGAAGGAACCGCGGATACCGCTGACGATCGTAAGCATGGGTTTGCTGGTGATCGGCGTATTGGCGGCGAGGTTCCACGATCCTGTCGAGCTGCGCGGCCTGCGCCTGGGTGTCGCCAGCTACGTGTTCATGTGCACGATGATGACCGCCGTCGGCGCGGCGCAATACTTCGCGCCTATCCCGCCACCCGATACGTCCACTTCGAGTGCGGCCGAAAAGACCAAGGCGGCGGAGCGGGCCGAGCGGCTGGCGAAGCACCAGGAAGAGAAACGCAGCGAAACCTGGATACTCTCCCAGGGCAGTTATCTGGAAGCGGTCGAGATGCGCGCCGGGAAATTTCCGCTCAAGGTGGCGCGCGACGCGGGGTTTTCCATGATCCTGGTCGCGATGTTCCTGCTCGGCGTCTGGTTCGTGCGCTCCGGCGTGATGGAAAATGCGCGGGCGCATCTCGCGCTGTTCGAAAAGCTGATGCTCTACGGCATCCCGGCCGGCGTCGGCCTCGGCTTGCTGGGCAGCTTCATCGCCGTATCGAGCACCCCGGGTGCCGATCACGACGGCTTCATCATGGCGCGGGGCCTTGCCATGCTGGGCAATCTGCCGGCCTGCCTCGGCTATGTGGGTATGGTCGTCCTGATGCTGCACAGCAATTCGCCATTCGCCCGGATACGCGTGCTGGCCCCGTTCGGCCGCATGGCGCTGACCAACTATCTGACGCAATCGCTCATCTGCTCCCTGTACTTCTACGGCTACGGCCTGGGCCACTGGGGCATGGCGCGCGCCTGGCAGGTGGTATTCGTGGTCGTGGTGCTGGCAGTGCAAATCGCTTTCAGCCACTGGTGGCTGGCGCGCTACCGCTTCGGGCCTTTGGAATGGCTGTGGCGCGGCTACACCTACCGCGAGACGCCGGCCATGCGCGTATGAGCGGCAACGGCATTTTAAGGCCGCTAAGACCTGCGAAGCCGATGCGATGAGGCCCCTCGCGACGTAATCGGTGACCCGCCTCATTGCCCATTTGGTACCGCGCTACCCAAGCGGTGAATAGGATTGAAAGCTACTCGGCCGTGCTGCGTTCAACGCTTCGTGGCACGCCCGCTCCTGCGTCGCTTTTCCCCTGCCTGGAAATACTGCTTGATCGCGGCGGTAAACTGCTGCCGTCCGTGGCGGGTACGCTCGATCAGGCCAACATGGCGCTGCACGCCGCTGCCCGGCAGGGATATTACTCTCAAGCCCTGATCGCGGACCCATTGCACGTTGGCCAGGCGCGGCACGATGGAGACGCCGAACCCTTGGCGGACGATTTCCACGATGGCCTCGACTGAGTTCAACTCCATCTCTTCGCGCACGGCGACGCCGCATTGCCGCAATGCGTCGTTGACCAAGTAGCCGGTCCAGGTTTGCCGGTCGAAACGCAGGAAGGGCGAGCGGCGCAGGATTTCCAGCGGATCGCGCGCCAGATCGAAATGCGGCTGGCGCGGCACGATCAGGACCATGGGTTCGGTGTACAGGGGCGTCCACAGCAGACTCGCAGGCAGCGGGCGGGGCGACTGCGCCACCACCGCGGCATCCAGTTCGCCCTCCTCCACTCTGACGGCGAAGTCGCTCGACAGACCGGCGAGCAGTTTTACCTCGAGTCGCGGATGCGCCTGCTTCAGGCTCCACAAGGCATCGGCGAAGGCACCCATCAGGGCCGAGACGAGGGCGCCCATTACCACCGTACCGGACAACGCGTTATCGTCGCCGCTGGCGGCCAGCGCCTCGTAGCGCAGCATGAGGTCCTCGACCTGCGCCGCAATCCTGCGCCCCGTCGTATTCAGCACCACCGCGCGCGCGCCGCGGTCGAACAGAACCAGATTCAGGTCTTGTTCCAACGAACGGATCTGTAGACCCACGGCTGCCGCGGTCAGGCCGATCTCCTTTCCGGCGGCGGCAAATGTGCCGTGCTTGACCACGGCAACAAAGGTTCTGAAGATGCGAAAGGAGGGCACGGTCCACCGCGGCTGTTGAAAAACCAATTGTAAAGATTACCTTTATCTCGAAGTAATTAATATTCGCTTTTATTTTTCGCTGGTTTATCCAAGAATCACCCCATCGAAATCCTATGCCATGTCGGCCGGACCGGCACCAGAATTGATGAGCGCGGATCTTAGAGTGAAAGTTTGGCGCGGCGCGGAGCAAGGCGGCTTCGCAAGCTATGACGTCCCGCGCCGCGATGGCCAGACGGTGCTGGACGTGGTGACCTACATCCAGCGCCATCTCGATCCCTCCCTCAGCTACCGCTTTGCCTGCCGTGTCGGCATGTGCGGCTCCTGCGCCATGACGGTGAACGGCGTGGCGCGCTGGACCTGCCGCACCAGCGTGGCCAAGGTCGCCGCCGACGGAAGGCTGGAGATCGCGCCGCTGGCCAACCTGCCCGTCATCAAGGATCTGGCAACCGACATGGGCGAGTTCTTCGACAAGTGGGCGCAAGCCAAGGGGCAGTTCAAGGGTAAGCACAGCCGCCATGAAGACTTCGCCCGGGTGGAGCCGGACTCGCAGGAGCGCGTCGCCGCCAATGCCGGCATCGAGTGCATCGGTTGCGGCACTTGTTATGCCTCCTGCGATGTCGTGGCCTGGCGCCCGGATTTCCTGGGACCGGCGGCGCTCAATCGCGCCTGGACCCTGGTCAACGACGTGCGCGACACCCAGCGGGTCGAGCGGCTGAGGGCGGTCGCCGGCGATGCCGGCTGCCACGTCTGCCACACCCAGGGATCCTGCACCGAGCGCTGTCCCAAGCAGATCGAGCCGACAGCCGGCATCGCCGGCCTGAAACGGCTGGCGGCAAAAGCCGCGATCAAGGGCGAACTATGACGAGCGCCATCACCCAAGCCAAACTCTGGTACTGGCAACGCGCCAGCGCCCTGGTTATGGCGCTGTGCGTGGTGGGACATCTGGCCATCATCATCTACGCCGTGCGCGGCGGGCTCAGCGCCGCCGAGGTTCTCGGCCGCACCCGCGGCAACTGGCCGCTCGGCGGCTTCTACGCCGTGTTCCTGCTGGCCTGCGCGGTGCATGTGCCGATCGGCCTGGCGACCATCGCCGCCGAGTGGCTGGGCTGGCGCGGGCGTAGCGCCGACGTGGCGGCCTCGCTGTTCGGCGGCCTGATCGCCGTCATGGGGCTGCGCGCCGTCTGGGGATTGATGGCATGAAACGCCGCAATGATTTTCGCGCCCGCGCGCATCCCGCCTACTGGGCATTCCTCGTGCACCGTCTTTCCGGACTGGCGCTGGGATTATTCCTGCCGCTGCATTTCTGGGTGCTGGGCCAGGCGATCCAGGGCGAGGCGGCGCTGGACGGGTTCCTGAAGTTCACCGACCAGGCGCTGTTCAAGTTCGGCGAATGGGGACTGGTGCTGCTGTTGGCGCTGCACCTGATGGGCGGCGTGCGCCTGCTGCTGATCGAATTCCTGCCGTGGTCGGGCCTGCGCAAGAACTGGATCGCCGGCGCCCTCGGCTTCGGCATTGCCGCCGGGCTCGCCTTCGCCCTGGCCCTGATCGCCTGACCCACCGCGACCTGCATGACATCTGAATGTGAAGGCAAGGCTATGAAAATCGATTTGAAAACCGTGGAAGAAACCGCCAGGGAGTTGTACATCCGGGCGCTGAAGGTGCTGCCGCCGGACATCAAGAGCGGCTTCACCCGCCTGGTGGCGCATGAAACCGCGCCCACCGCCAGGAATGTTCTCGCCACCATGGTGAGCAACATCCAGGTGGCGGAGGACACCGACAACCTGCTCTGCCAGGACACCGGCGTGCCGATCTACAACGTCGTCATCGGTAGCGGCGTCGAAGTCGACGGGCACGCCTTGAAGCTGGCCATACGCCGCGGCTGCGAACGCGCCACGCGCGAATATCCGTTGCGGTCTTCGGTCGTGCATCCGCTGACGCGCAAGAACGAACACACCTCCTGCGGCATCGAGGTGCCGGTGATCCACATCGATTTCAGCGCCGCGCCGGAATCCCTGTCGATCGAGATGGTGCCCAAGGGCAGCGGCTCGGAGAACAATTCCTTCCTCAAGATGGCGACTCCCGCCGAAGGCATGGACGCGATCAAGACTTTCGTCATCGATTGCGTGCTGGCCGCCGGCGGCAAGACCTGCCCGCCCACCATCGTCGGCGTCGGCCTCGGCGGCACCTCCGATCTGTGTGTGGCGCTGGCCAAGCGGGCGGCGACGCGCTCGCTTGGCAGCCGCTGCGGCGATCCGGAAGGCGCGCAACTGGAGGAACAGCTCTCCATCGCCGTGAACCAGCTCGGCATCGGGCCGCAAGGCCTGGGCGGAGACGCCACCGCCTTCGCCGTGCATATCGAACTGGCGGCGACGCACATCACCATGAACCCGGTCGCCGTCAATATGCAATGTCACTCCGCCCGCCGCGCCAAGGCGACCTTTACACCCTCAGGCGTTAGTTACGGATTCTGATCATGGCCCACTACGAACTCACCACCCCGGTCAGCGAGGCGCAGATGCGCCAGTTGCGCATCAACGACACGGTCACGCTGCAAGCGACCCTGTTCGGCATCCGCGATGCCACGCAGATCCACATGTTCGACCGCGGCCGCACGACGCGTTTCGACCTGAACGGCCATGCCGTGATCCACACCGCGCCCAACGTCAAGAAGGTGGAGAAGAGCCTCGCCTGCCCGGCCGGCTATGCGCCGGTGTGCATCGGCACCACCACCTCCGACCGCATGGAGCGCTTCACGCGGCCGTTGATGACGCAATACGGCGTGCGCATCATCATCGGCAAGGGAGGGTTGCGCGAGGACTCGCTGGCGGCGTTCATGGAACTGGGCGGGGTCTATCTCGCCATCGTCGGCGGCACGGCGGCGCTGGAAACCACCTGGATCGAGCAGATCGAGGACGTCGATCTCGACGATCTCAATCCCGAATCGCTGTGGCGCTTCCGCATCCACAATTTCGGACCGCTGCTGGTGGCCATGGACAGTTGCGGCGGCAGTCTCTTCAGCGCCGTGAAGCAAGACGCCCAGGCCCGGCGTGCCCAGGTGCTGGCCGGCCTGGGAGTCAAAGTGAATCCAATATGAACGTGAAGCGGCTGCAAACCGACATCCTGATCCTCGGCTCCGGCGGCGCCGGCTTGTTCGCCGCCCTGCATGCGCACCAGACCGACCCCACGCTGGCTATCACCGTCGCGGTCAAGGGGCTGCTGGGCAAGAGCGGTTGCACGCGGATGGTCCAGGGCGGCTACAACGTCGCCCTGGCCGAGGGCGATTCGGTCGAGCGCCACTTCATGGACACCATCGAGGGGGGCAAGTGGCTGGCCGACCAGGATCTCGCGTGGACGCTGGTCACCAAGGCGGTCGAGCGCATCCATGAACTCGAGAACGAGCTCGGCTGCTTCTTCGACCGCAACCCCGACGGCACGGTGCACCAGAAGGCCTTTGCCGGCCAGACCTTCGACCGCACGGTGCACAAAGGCGACCTGACCGGCATCGAAATCATCAACCGCCTCGCCGAACAGGTATGGGCGCGCGACATCCGGCGCCTGGAAGAACATCGCGCCGTCGAGTTGATCAAGACGCCCGATGGCTCGGCGCTGGCGGGCGTGCTGATGATAGACATGCGCACCGGCGAATTTGTCTTCGTCCAGGCCAAGGCGGTGCTGCTGGCCACCGGCGGCGGACCGACCATGTACAAGTACCACACCCCTTCCGGCGACAAGAGCTGCGACGGCCTGGCCATGGCGCTGCGCGCCGGGCTGCCCCTGCGCGACATGGAGATGGTGCAGTTCCACCCGACCGGCGTGCTGGCCGGCGTGGGCATGCGCATCACCGGCACCATCATCGAGGAAGGACTGCGCGGCGCCGGCGGCTACCTGCTGGGCGGCGACAAGCAACGCTTCATGCATAAGTACGATTCGCGCAACGAGCGCGCCACCCGCGACATCGTCTCGCGCTCCATGTACACCGAGATGCGCGCCGGCAATACCACCCCCAACGGCGGGCTTTACATCTCGATGGGACATCTCGGTCCGGACAATGTGCGCAAGCAATTCAAAGGCATGGTCGAGCGCTGCGCCGACTGCGGTTTCGACCTGGCCGGCGGCCTGGTGGAAGTGGTGCCGACGGGGCATTACATGATGGGCGGCGTGGTGTTCCGGCCGGACTGCACGACGCCGCTGCAAGGACTCTTCGCCGCGGGCGAGGATACCGGCGGCGTGCATGGCGCCAACCGTCTCGGCGGCAACGGCGTCGCCAACTCCACCGTGTTCGGCGGCATCGCCGGCGACAGCATGGCGGACTGGGTGAAGCGCAATGCGCAACTGCGTTCTCCGGACGAGGCCGCGATCGAGCAGGGCGTGATGCAGCACGCCGCACCGCTACGCCAAGCCGCGGGCGACCTGGAAGCAATACGCGATGCCCTGTCCGAACTGATGTGGAACGACGTCGGCATCCTGCGCACCGCCGAAGGCCTGCGGCGCGGCCAGGAAGGACTGGTCCGCCTCGACGCCGAACTCTCCCGCATCGGCGTCGGCCAGAATGACCCGGCCTTCAACATGGCCTGGCACGACTGGCTCAACCTAAAGAACCTGATCGCCGTGAGCCGGGTCATCGCCACGGCCGCGCTGGCGCGCGAGGACTCGCGCGGGGCGCATTACCGCGAGGATTTCCCGGAGACCAGCGACCTGCACGGCTCCAGCTATACGACAGTGCGCCAACGCGGCGACAGCCTCGAACTATCGCGCGAGCCCGTGCGGTTCAGCCGCGTGCGGCCGGGAGAGACGATCCTGTCGTAGGCGCCGAAGCAAGCTTTATCGGCGCTGGTTTTGCGGCGCCCGCAATTGATGAAAGAAGGGTACTTTCTCGTCATACCCTCTGGGGCATAAACGAGGGTCCGCAACGTGCGGTCAGTCAGCCGAAACCCAAGCGAAATCGGAAGCGTTTTACCACAGAGCCCGTCCCTTATAGAGGTTCATGGTCCATTTCGTAAGCCTCTATCAAATCGCCTACCACAGACACCAAGGAATACAACGGATGCTGTGTATCGTCGCGGACAACGTCCAACAGGCCATTGAGCAGGACGGTTGTTTGCGCATACTTCGCCTCGGAATCAATATGCGTCACAGCCGCGACCGATTGCAGAGACTGCCAAGCGGGCACTAGCCGCTGAATATCGATGACTGCATTCATTTCTGCCTCCAATTGTTTCGGTCGTACTCGGCGTGGGTCATTACCGCGCGCACATAATTGCGCTGCTTGTCGTAATGAATCACGGTTGCAATCCGGTATTGGTTTCCGCCCACATCGAAGACGGTAAAACCATCCACATAATCCGCCGTGTTAAAAGTCTGACCAAACGCGGGAACAGGCTCGACCTCTCGCGCGAGCCGGTCCGGTTCAGCCGCGTGTGGCCGGGAAAGACAATCCTGTCGTAGGCGCCGATTCCACGGCAAGACTGGCCGGAAATGATTCCACCTTCGCCTTGCCCATCCCCGCTGGAGGACGCTTGTCATGATGAAAGATAAGGCGTTTAATCCAGTGTGCATAAGATTGCCCGGTGAGCTTGGAATAACCCATGCGGCGGATGCGATCACGAACCCGGTCAAGCAGCTTCGGCGGCGGACCAGATTGAGAGGCATTCTTGGATGGTCTATAACTTAACATCACGTGCGCAACCGATTGAATACATACGTGATGATACCCTAGTGCGTTCTGAGAGTGCGCACCATCTGGCGCAAATCTTTCGTTAGGCTTCTCGCATATGACCACCGACATCGTTTCTGAAACGGCCCACCTTTGCCAAGCTATTGGAAAGGTAGTTATCGAATTTCAGTTCATCGAGTACACGGTTGCCGAAATTCTTGCGTCTATTCTCAAAATGCGGGAAGAAGCCGATCAACACAGGGTTGCAGCCGCTATGAGCTTTCGCCAGAAGGTCGATCTCCTTTGTGACCTGTATCCAACTCGCAAGGGTCCAAAGTGGCTAGAAGTGGATATTTCAATTGTTCGTAAGTCCTTATACGCATCTGAGGAGTTTCGGAATCGAGTCGTTCATTCCTTCTGGTATGTTTCAGGTTCCGCGCCCATGCAGTGGATGCATTCCAAGGCGAGCCTTCGCAGCACAGCGGGGCTTCGTGTTACCACCAGTAGTACTGCCAACATAGAAGTACTGGAGCAAGGTACCAAAGTCATGTACGGAATTCGTGATTGGTATGTCACAGAACCGCCAAAACTTCAGCTCTTACTCCAAGAGCTGCAACGGCTTTCTGAGACCCTGAATTCATTACAACAATCCCTGAAACGAAGCGGACGCTAGAGCCCACAACAAGGTACGTACCGATGTTCTCTGATTTTGACTTCAAACTGTTGGATGACCCTAGTTTCAAAGAAGATTCCGTTAGGGAGGAATTGGTTTTCCCAATCCTGAAATGGCTCGGCTATTCAGCGTCTGGAGAAGATAAGATCGTTAGGAGCAAAGCACTCACTCATCCGTATGTCTATATCGGAAGCAAAAAGCACCCAATATCAATAATTCCCGACTACCTGCTATCTACTTCCGGTGGTGAGACCTGGATACTAGATGCGAAAGCCCCGGATCAAAATATTTTGAAAGGGAAGAATCCTGAGCAAGCTTTTAGCTATGCAATTCATCCAGACATTCGTGCGAAATACTACGCACTTTGTAACGGACGGCAATTTGTGGCTTTCCATATATCGAAGGTTGAGCCAGTTATTTGCATAGACATCGATGGATCCCCGACGCATCTAGATTCGCTAAGAAAGCTACTGGCCCCTAAATATCTTAAACATCCTGACCTAGCAAATTACCAGCCCGATTATGGTGTTCATATGCTGAAAGCAGGCTGGGACATGGCAATTGAGCACTATTGGTATGGCATAGGTATCGGAGAAATATCGAAAATTAGTGACGATATGTATACCACCTCAATTGACAAGCAATTCTTCAACAATTGGTACTGTGTTTCGCTGGACTTCGGTCCTCAACAGCTTGAGCAATTACTCGGCCTCACATCCGAACATCAGCGTACGAAAATACTTAACAGCTTAGGGCTGCGCCCCTTTTCGGCAACGTTTGACGAGAGCCCAATCGCCATCGGTCTTCACGCTTCCTTTTCCGAAAAGAAGTACTCGTCTGAAAATGGAAGCGAGGACTTCATTCCCCTTCAAGTTCATAGCTTCTTTCGGACAACTGACGCCAATCCGTCGCCGGAACAATGACAGATGGCTCTGACTTACGTTGGGCGTCCTACTTCATCTCCTTCTGACCTATCGGGAGCTAGACAATGAGTGATCTGCCGAGAGTCTTTATCGCGTCATCTCGTGAAGCGCTTCAAGTTGCTGAGGCTGTCAACATCCGGTTGGAAGGCGACGGTCGGACCAAACAGTGGGACAACGCGTTCGACCTATCGACGCTGACCCTACCTGCATTGTGTGCGCGCACGAAGGAGACGGACTTTGCGGTATTTGTCTTTCATAAGGACGACCAGACGATTGTTCGCGGTAACATTTATAGCTCGGTCCGAGACAATGTCGTGTTTGAACTCGGACTGTTCATCGGTAGTCTTGGCATCGAGAAGTGCTTTGTTCTCGTCCCGAAGTCGGTAGAAGGTGACTTTCGGTTGCCCACCGACCTGGCTGGTCTTACCGTTACATCCTACGATGACTCGATTGAAGACATGGTGGATGCTGTTACAACCAGTTGCGCGAAGATTAAACAATCCATACGAAAGTCGTGGGGTGCGCTCACGGCAGTTGCCGAGCAGCAGCCATCACCTCAAGCTATTCCACACGATCCTGTGCGGGAGTTGCAGTCTGAGCTCTGGCGCGCTCGGATCGATCTCCAACGGGCTGTCGAGCAGGTAGCGGCGATGCAGAGCGCCATCACTACACACTTCATGGCAGTCGCAAAGCCGGCCACAGAAAAAGAGATTGTGAGCTGGGAAGAAGGGGCTAAGCAAAGTTATAGCAACGTACCCAAAATCGGGGCACGAAATACATTCTTCGTTGATCGCGATGCCATTATTCCATCGCTCTACGGCGCGAGTTCAATCTCAGTGATAGTCGCGTCTGGCACCCGAGTATTCGGCTTGGACCAGTGGAGCCACAACGCCGTCTATTTTATGGACGGGTTCAGAAAACTAGGCACATGATGCCCAACCCTGCAATGTACACGGACCTCGCGGGAAAAGCTGCGCGAGGCCGGTAGTTTTGAACGTTGGGCATCAGCAACGGCCGCGCTATACTGATACTTTTGCAGGAGGCCTTATGCGTTATCGCATTGCTCTTCACCAATCAGACGAGGGATTCTCGGTTTCAGTGCCGGGACTCCCTGGATGCTGGTCGCAAGGTGCGACCGAAGCTGAAGCCGTCGAAAATATAAAAGACGCTCTTCGAGAATATCTCGCTGTTGTCGATGAACAGCTTCGCGGCGAGCAGGTTCGCGAAATTGAGCTAACGGTGTAACTTTGCCAAAGATTCCCGGCATCAATCATCTCGATGCTGTTCGTGCCCTTGAGAAGTCTGGTTTCGCTGTCGCTCGTCAAGGAAAACATATCGTTATGTCGAATGGCGTGCGTATTGTTACCATTCCACGACACAACCCCGTCAATGCATACACGCTCGGTGGCATCGTCCGTGATGCCGGGCTTACGGTCGAGCAATTCAGAGAGCTTCTGTAGGAACCCTTTGCAGCCCAACCCAGGAATCACCCGAACCTGAGCATATCTGGAAACGCCGCGCGGAGCCCCAGGTCACGAACGAAGGGATCGAAATCTCTGTCGCTGAACAACAAAGTTCGGACGTTCTTGGCCGCTTGAATCGACCAAGATCATTGGTCGGTCCTCATCGCGTCGAGATCGCCTTGCCAGTTCAGTTTGCCGCGAAAACGCCGGATCTGTTCTTGTTGGCGCAAACGCAGCACCGTGCGCAACCCGAGTTCAACCGCTTCACGCTTGGTCTTCAGGCCTGTCGCCCGGAGCGTATCCTTCATGAGTTTGTCGTCAATTACAATGTTTGTTCGCATAGGTGTATCTCCTCCAGAATCCATGCACATTATGGCGCCAAATCAACTGTGCATTGGTTGCCTATATCCAGCAACGCCCAAAACGGCGGGGCACGTTTGCGCGCTCCGTTTGCCGACAGTGATAACGCACCTGATCAACCCCGCAAGCTCCGCCAGATAAGGCTGATGCCGCCGAGGATGAGAATCACCCACACCGCCTGAACTACCCGCCGCACCGGCAGCCTTCGGTGCAGGTGGCTGCCGAGGTACAAGCCGAGCATGGCACAGGGCAGCAACACGGCGGCGAGCAGCAGCAGGCTTCGCTGCGCATACAGGCCGGCAGTGGTGAACAAGGCGAGCCGGGAAAGGCTGCTGACGAAGATGAGCGCGCCGATGGTCGCGCGCAGTGTCGATTTGTCATGCAGCCGGCCCGTGAGGTAGATGACATAGATCGGCCCGCCGGTGCCGAACAGCGCGGTGAATATGCCTCCGACCGTACCCAGAGGCGCCGCCCAGCCGGTGGCGATCATGGTCGTTTCCCGTTGGAAGATGAGGCTCCAGCCGGTATAGGCGAGCACGAAGCAACCCAGCACGAACAGCAGCGCTCGCTCGGGTGCGGTCACCAGGAGCGTTACGCCGAGCAGCATGCCGGCGAGCATGAACGGAATCAAGCGCAGCAGTTCCCGGCGATCCACGGCGCGGCGATTCTTCAAGCCGAGCAGCACCGTCGCGCAGACATCGAAGATCAACATCAGCGGCACGGCGAAGCGCAGCGGAAGAAAATATACGAGCATAGGCATCGCGGTGATCGACGCGCCGAAACCGGTGAGGCCGAACACGGTATAGGCGAGGACGATGATCAGCGCCACGCTGAGCAGGGTGTCGAACGGCAGGTCCATCAGACGAACAACCCCGACTCGGGTTTGCAGGCGGGCTGACAGCCCGGCACGGCCCGAACGTCAGCCGTCACGATCCTCAACTGGCAACGGCCAGCGCCTCCAACTGATCCAGCAGCGGCGCCGCCACCTCGACGCCTTCGGCCTGGGCTTGTCGCGCCAGTTCGAAGCGACGGTCACCGGGCAGGCGCACCTCGGGATCGAGCAGCATCGCCGCGACCAGGGTTTCCATGCGTTCGTCGAACACTTCGGCTCCGGCCAGCGCCGCAGGATCTACCACCACGAATGCCTGGCCGATATGCGGCCGATTGCCTTCATCGGAAAAGAAGGAATCCGCCTCGAAGCCGAACGCCGCGCCGGTCAGCGCGCAACACAGCAGCTCGACCATCAGGGCCAGCATGGCGCCCTTGACGCCGCCCGCCGGCAGCATCATGCCGGCCAGCCCCGCTTGCGGATCGGTGGTGGAATTGCCGTCCTTGTCCAACGCCCAGCCGGCCGGGATGGACTTGCCGGCCTTCGCCGCCACCATCAGTTTGCCTCGGGCGACCTCCGACAGCGACAGGTCGATGGTCAGCGGCGGGTGATTGCGGCGCGGAAACACGGCGGCGATCGGATTGGTGCCGAAGATGGGACGACGGCCGCCCCAGGCCGGCATGGCGGCCGGCGAATTGCCGAATGCCAGTCCCACCATGCCCGCGGCGGCGACCGGTTCCAGGTGGTAGGCGGCGACACCGAAATGGTGGCTGCGGGTAACGCCGGCGAAGGCAGCACCGCACTCACGGGCGCGCGTTATCGCTTCCGCGACGGCCAGGGCGCAAGCCGGAAAGGCCAGGCCTTCATCGGCATCCACCAGGCAGGCGGCGGGTTTGGCGCGAATCACGCGCGGGTTAGCGCCGCCGTTGACCCGGCCGTGGCGCAGGTGGCCGGCATACTGCGGCACGCGCGCCAGGCCGTGGGAAGCCAGGCCCTGCGCCTCCGCCGCCACCAGGGCGGCGGCGGTGACACGGGCCATTTCGGCCGAGGCGCCGGCGCGCACCAGTGCCGCGGCTGCAAGGGTGTTCAGGCGTTCCAGGGATAACTTGGGCATGGTGGCTCCGTGGGTCACGCGGCATTCAGAAAGCTCGCCACTTTGGCGGCGATCATGGTGCTGACGCGGGTATTGGATTCGCGGGTAACTCCGCCGATATGCGGCGTAAGTATCAGGTTCGGCGCCGTGGTCAGCGGCGAGCCATCCGGCAGCGGTTCGTGGTCGAAGACATCCAGCGCCGCGCCGGCGAGCTTGCCGCTCCTCAGCGCCGCCGCCAGGGCGGCCTCGTCAACGATGCCGCCGCGGGCGGTATTGACCAGCACGGCCTCGGCCTTCATGCGGCCGATGCGCGCGGCGTCCATCAAGCCGCGCGTCTGTTCCGTCAGGGGCACGTGCAGGCTCACCGCGTCGGACTCGGCGAGCAGTTCGTCCAGTTCGCGCCGCGCGACGCCGCTTGCCGCCCACGCCGGCGCATCGGCCGGCAGCAGGGGATCGTAGGCCACCACGCGCATGCCGAGAGCATGGGCGAGCCGGGCGGTGAGCTGGCCGATGCCGCCGAAGCCGATCAGGCCCAGCGTGCGGCCGGCCGTCTCGCGCCCTTCCGACAAGCGCGGGCGCGGCCACTTGCCCGCCGCCACTTCGGCGCTGGACAGGTAGGCGCCGCGCAGCAGCGCCATGATGCTGGCAATGACATACTCCGCCACCGCCAGCGCGTTGGCGCCGGTGGCGGGGATGACCTCGATGCCGCGCACCCGGCAGGCCGGCACGTCGATGTTGTCCAGCCCCACGCCCAGCCGGCCGACCACGCGCAGCAGCGGCGCGGCGGCGAGCATTTCGGCATCCACCCGGGTGCGGTTGCGCACGATCAGGGCCGGTGCATCGTTCAGCAGGCCGAACAGGTCGGCGCGGCGGTCGACCAAGGCCGGATCATAGACCACGGTGTAACGCTCCCGCAGGCTGTCCACGGCGGCACCGTCCATGAACTCGGTTATGACTATCTTCACGTCCACTCCTGGGAAATCGGTTCGTCAGTGCTGCATGCCCCACTTGCGGACGGTGCGGCTTTCGATGTAGCGGAATATCAGGTTCTCCACCATCAGGCCGATGATGATCACCATGAACAGGCCGGCGAAGACGTTGGTGATCTCCAACTGGTTCTTGTTCTCATAGATGTACCAGCCGAGGCCGCCGGAGCCGGAACTCACGCCGAACACCAGTTCGGAGGCGATCAGGGTGCGCCAGGCGAAGGCCCAGCCGATCTTCAGGCCGGTGAGGATGCTGGGGAAGGCCGCCGGGATGAGGATCTTCGACACATAGGAGAAGCCGGTCAGGCCGTAGTTCTTGCCCACCATGCGCAGCGTGTTGGAGACGGCGAGGAAGCCCGAATGGGTGTTGAGCGCGACAGACCACAATACCGAATGCACCAGGACGAAGATCAGGCTGCCGTTGCCCAGTCCAAACCATATCAGGGCGATCGGCAGCAGGGCAATGGCCGGCAGGGGGTTGAACATGGATGTCAGGGTTTCGAGAAAATCGGTGCCGATGCGCGAAGCGATGCCGATCGCCGTCAACAGGCCGGCGAGCACGATGCCGATGGCGTATCCGCTGAGCAGAACCTTGAGCGAGGCCCAGAGCTTGATGAGCAGTTCGCCGCTGGCGATCCCGTTGACAAAGGCTTCGACGGTGGCGAGGAAAGTCGGGAAAAGAAGATCGTTGGCGAGCATGCGCCCGGTGATTTCCCAGACCAGGGCAAGCACGACCAGGATCGCCGTCTTGCGCAGGCCACCGATGTTGTAGAGCCTCTCGAAGGTCGACAGCGGCTTTTCGACCACGCCGAAGGCCGCCGTGCCGATCGGTTCTCGATGGATTTCCGGCCGGGGAATGAGCATGGCATCCTTGCTAGGCATGTTGCACCTCCTCCGTCTCTTCGATCTCGTCGGCAAACAGCATGTCGTGGATGCGGTTTTCCAATGCCTTCGCGGCATCCGGGTCGGGTGGGTCGCGCGGCACGCTGGCCAGTTCCGCCTTGACCTGTCCCGGATGGGGGGAGAGCAGGAGGATGCGGCTGCCGCACTTGATCGCCTCGGGGATCGAGTGGGTGACGAAGATCACGGTGAAGTGGGTATCGTCCCACAACTGCAGCAACTCTTCCTGCATCTTGCGGCGGGTCAGCGCATCCAGCGCGGCATAGGGCTCATCCATCAGCAACACGTCCGGCTCCATCGCCATGCCGCGGGCGATCGCCACGCGCTGCTTCATCCCTCCGGAAAGCATGTGGGGATAGTGATTGGCGAACTTGACCAGGTTCACCTTTTCGATGCAATGCATGGCCTTGTCCGCCGCCGCCTTGCCCGACAACTTGCCAGATGAGACCAGCGGAAACTGCACGTTCTCCATCACCGTTTTCCACGGCATGAGCTGGTCGAACTCCTGAAACACCATCATGCGGTCGGGGCCTGGCTTGGTGACCACCTCTCCCTTGAGGCGGATCTCGCCTTCGGTGGGGGTGAGGTAGCCACCGATGGCCTTGAGCAGGGTCGACTTGCCGCACCCCGACGGGCCGAGCAGGACGTAGCGGTCGGACTTGAATACCTGGAAGTCGACCCGATAGGTTGCGGTAACCAGGTGCTCCTTGGTCTTGTATTGCAGGGTGACCCCGCGCACGTCGAGCAGGGGCTCGGCTTGACGGGATATGTCATGGCTCATGTTCATGCCTGTCCTCTTGAAGCGCCTGATCGGTTGGAACGTCGCGACAAAGCGGGAACGCGCCGGCCAGGGTCAGCTGCCTGAAAGGCCTTGGGCGCTTGGAAAGAACATATCCTTCCAGGAGTCCGGCTTGACCTTGATCGAGCCGATCTTGTGCATGAAGTTCACATACTTCATCACGTTCTGGGGCGTGGTCGTGTAGGTGAGATTGGGATCGTTGAGCATCTTCAGGATGTTTTCGCGCGTGTCCTTGTCCTTCGAGATGCGCAGATAGGCATCGGCCGCCCAGCCCTTGTCCTTGTTGATCTGGGTGATCGCCTCGTCCAGGGCCTTGACGAATGCCGCGGAGACCTTCGGGTTTTCGTTGTAGAACTTGGAACTGGCCCAGATCACGTTGAAGGTTCCCGGTCCGCCCAGAACCTCATAGGAATTGAGTACGTTGCGGATGGCCGGCTTCTCCAACTGCTGGTACTGGAAGGGCGGCGCACTGAAGTGGGCGGTGACTTCGCTGTTGGCCGAGAGCAGCGCGGTCTGTCCGTCCGGGTGGCTCATGGAAACCGTCAGCGAGTCGAGCTTGTTCTGCTGGCCCGCGCCGAAGGCCTGTTCGGCCGCCATCTGAAGCGTGACGGCCTGGATCGACACCTTGACCGCCGGCAGCGCGATCTTGTCTTTCTCGGTGAAGTCCTTCAGCGACTTGACGGCGGGATTGCGGGTGTTCAGGTAGATGGGCATCGAGTTGAGCGCGGCCACGCCCTTGATGTCGTAGTTGCCCTTGGTGCGCGCCCACAAGGTGACGAAAGGGGCGACGCCGCCGGACGCGAAGTGCAGACTGTTCG
The DNA here is from genome assembly GCA_041665185.1 of Sterolibacterium sp. Taxonomy (GTDB): domain Bacteria; phylum Pseudomonadota; class Gammaproteobacteria; order Burkholderiales; family Rhodocyclaceae; genus JACRAR01. Next base: position 21,004 of record JBAYJH010000007.1, on the reverse strand, counting down.
AGAGCAAGGCATCGTTCATCACGTTGCCGCCGGCGAACTTGGACCAGCTGACCTTGAGATCGGCGATTCCCGCCGCCTTGGCGTGCTTCTCGATCAGCTTCTGGTCCTCCATGATCATCATCGGCAGATAACTGATGCCGTATTGTTCGGCGACCTTGAGTTCGCCGACCTCGGCGAGGCTGGTCGCACTTGCGCAGCATAGGGTGACGGCCAGAAAGGCGGTCATGACAGTTTGCAATTTCATGGTCTTCTCCTCTTCGTGATTGCTTCGGCGCGCCCATGTTATATGGCTCCTGAGCGCTTACAAAGCCGAATTCCGCATATTCTTATAACAATCGAAACCTCATCTCGCCGATCGACCACCCGAAGACGACCGCCGACCGCCCGCTGCTGCGATCAGCGTTCCGTCGCGGGGGATGCTCAAGCGCTCTCGTACAGCCGCGTCAACACGAACTCGCGGTGACCGAGCGCTTCGGCGGCGGTGAGCCGGCCGTTGGCGGTGCGCTGCATGCATTCAAGCAGCTTGTCGCCGGCTTGGTCCATGTTGATTTCGCGTTGGAGCAATCCGGAGACGTCAACGTCGATGTGCTCGCTCATGGTGCGCACGGTCCGGGGATTGGCGCCGATCTTGATCACCGGCAGGATCGGGTTGCCGATGATGTTGCCCTGGCCGGTGGGAAAGAAGTGCACGACATAACCGGACGCCGCGCAAAGCGTCACCATCTCCGCCGCCGCCGACGATGAGTCCATGAACCACAGGCCCGGCCCGGTCGGCGTTTCGGCCATGTCGATGACGCCGTCGATGACGCATTTCTTGCCGATCTTCTGGATATTGCCCAGCGCCTTTTCCTCGATGGTCGTCAGGCCGCCCGTGATATTGCCTTTGGTCGGCTGGGAGTCCGACAGGTCGGAGGTCTTGTGGCGATTGATCACTTCCTGGTAGCGGTTGAACATGGCCATGAACTGCTCCCGTACCGCGGGCGTGCGGCAGCGCGCCGCCACCAGATGTTCGCCTCCAGTGATTTCCGTGGTCTCGCCAAAGACCAGGGTGCAGCCGGCCGCATAGAGCTTGTCGAAGGCGTTGCCGACGGTTGGGTTGGCACCGCAGCCCGAGGTCGTATCCGACTCCCCGCACTTGGTGGAAATCCACAACTCGCTGAGCTGGCACTGCTCGCGCTGCTTCTCCGAGGCCCACTGCACCAGCTCGCGCGCGCCCTGGGAGGCGCGGCGGATGGTGTCGTGATCGCCGTGCTGTTCGATGGAATAGCCGAGCACCGGCTTGCCTGTCTTGGCGATGCCGTCCACGATGAGCTTGGTCCAGCCCTCCTCGATGCCGATGACGACCACGGCGGCGACGTTCGGGTTTGAACCGGTGCCGATGAGGGTGCGGAAGAACAGCTCCAGATCCTTGCCGAACTGTAGCCGTCCGTATGGATGGGGCAGCGCCATGGTGCCCTTGATGTTGTTGGCGACGGCCTCGGCGGCGGCATTGGAGATGTCGTCCACCGGCAGGATGATGACGTGGTTGCGGACGCCGACGCGGCCGTTTTCGCGCCGGTAGCCCAGAATAGTTGTGTCTTTGCTGATCATGATCGTTGTCCTCGGATTGGAAGATGGGAAACGGGAGCGAAGCCGCCGCTTACCAGCGTTTGGTCTTGACGTTGTGGACGTGCAGATGCTCGCCGGCCTTGATGGCGGCGACGGTGCGTCCGATATCGACGCCGTACTTGATCACCGTATCGTTGTTGGCAAGATCCGTGAGCGCAATCTTGTGGCCGATCGGAATCTCGCTCACGGTCTTGATCGTGACGGTCTTGTCCTGTTCCATAACCCAGCCGGTCAACGTGTCGCCGGCCTTCACTCCCTCGACGACGATCGTGCCGACCGAATCGCCGTCCTCATGCACCACAAAGTCAATCATTCCCATCTCCTTTTCTGGCAAACGCCCTCTCGCAGGCCGTAGGCGCATCCTAGCGGCGTAATTGCCATAAGTCAACTGGATGACCTGTATGACCTATGTGATATGGTTTACGTGGCGATTTGGTTATACTAAGCTTGTCAGGACAAGGAGGCGAAGAACATGGTTGAGAGGTCGGTCGTTTCGAGCACCTTCGGGGCTCCGCTTTACAAGAAGGTCAAGCACAAGCTCATCGAAGCGATTCGTCATGGCGAGTGGAAGCCGGGGGACGTCGTTCCCTCCGAGAAGAAACTCTGCGAACGCTTCGGAGTGAGCATGGGCACCATACGGAAAACCGTCGACGAGTTGTCGGCCGAGGGTTTCCTGATACGACAACAGGGACGCGGCACCTTCGTCGCCACACACAACCAGGATCGCTATCTGTTCGCCTTCTTCCACGTGGTCCGCCAGGACGGCTACAAGGAGTTCCCGAAGGTCGAACTGGTGGAATTCGAGAAGACGAAAGCCGACGCCTATGCCGCGGCGATGCTCCGAGTCGAAGCGGGTTCGCGCCTGTTCCGCTTCGTCAACAAACTCGAACTGGGCGGTGCGCCCGTCGTGATCGACGAGATCCTGTTGCCGGAGCACCTTTTCCCGGGGCTCACCGAGAAGAAGCTGCGGGCGCGTCCCGCCACTTTGTACCAGTTTTATCAGGAAGACTTCGGCGTAACCGTCGTCCGCACGCTGGAGCGCTTGCGAGCCGTTAACGCCGACGCCTTCAAGGCCCGCCTGCTCGGGGTGAAGGTCGGGGATCCGCTGTTGCAGGTGATACGAACGACACTCTCCTTCAAGGATCAACCCGTGGAATTACGCCATTCGTATGTGATCACGCACGAGTACGAATATTGTGCCGAGCCGGTCGGGGCATCATAAACCGAGTCGTCACACAACAATAATTGTGGGTTCTCAAAATGCGCGAAAACGCTCGCGTTTGGGATTCAGGAAGCTAACCGCCTGGTTGAACGCCCGGGGGCCGGACAGTCCGGCGGATTGAGTCTTGCCGGTTTCTTTTGTGGATTTCTATCGAATCACGCGGTCAGCTTTGCGGTCGCCAGGCGATTGAGGCTGACGCCCTGTTCCGCCGCCTGCATGGCCAAGGCACGATGCACCTCGGGCGGAATACGCACCCGGAACTCGCCGCTGTACTGCTTTTCCGCCAGCGGCACGGGAATGGTTTCGCCGCTTGTCCGCATGTCGGCCACCGCCTCGGCCGTCACCCGGCGGATGCCCTTCAAGGCCGCCTCCGGTGTTTTCGCCGGCCACGACAGCGACGGAAATTCGGCGCACAGGCCGACATGCTCGCCGTCCTCGGTCGACCACGTGACGCGGTAGGTATAGTGATCGATGTTCATTGCGCGGCATGGATCGTCTTGATATGCCCCGCCGCGCCGTAGGCCAGCAGCAGACTCAATGGTCCGCCTCCCAGGCTTCGCCGATGGGCGCGACGATATCGGATTCGCTCACCACGCTGCCGGCCAGGGCGCCGAACAGCCGGGGCTGCGGCGGCACCGGCACCAGCTTGGCGACCGGCTTGCCGCGCTTGGTGATGATCAGTGATTCGCGCTGCGCCGCCATCGCGTCGAGCAGTTGCAGGCACCTGGCCTTGAAGTCTCCGGCACCGATGGTCGTTTCCATTGTCGCCTCCAGTGGTCACAACTCATGGTCATATTATGACCCACCCCGGGGCGGGTTGCGGCTGGCGCGCGCTCGGGCCGGAGGGGCGCTCTGCTCCGCTCATGTCCCCCGTCGTCGGCCTGCGGCCGACTCCTCCTCCTTTACTTCGCTGCGCAGAGCGTCCCTCCGGCCCGCGAGGGAAGCGCCTTAAAGGTGTTGGGCTCCACGGCACCGGCGTATCCCGCCAAGGGCGGTGGGTGGCCGATGCAGCGAAGTAAAGGAGGAAGGCTGGGCCCAGCCCAGCCGGGGGACATGAGCAGCATCGGCTACCCGTCGTCCTTGGCGCGCGCTGTCCGTCGATCAAAAGATTGCGGTGGCATCTCTTCTAGCGCCAATGGCACAGCGTGGTTGGTGTATTTTCAGCGACATTGGCTAAAATGACCGCCGAACAGACACACTGGAGATAACGATGCATGCTCAATTCGTTGCCGAAGTTCGCAGCTCCGCGGAGGAGGCTTATGCCGCAGGACTCTACTGCGCGGAAAGCGTGGTGCAGGCGATCGCCAAGGCGCAGGGGCTCGAAGCGGATCTTGTCACCAGGGCGGCGACGGCATTTTGCGCGGGGGTAGCCTGCACCAGCGGCCCCTGTGGCGCACTGAGCGGCGCCATCATGGGTGTCGGCATGGCGCTCGGTCGCAGTCGAGCGGAAGAGCCGGTAAAGAAATCTTACGCCGCCACGCAGGCGCTGGTGCGCGAGTTCGAACAGGCATTCGGTTCACGCAATTGCAGCGAACTCCTGGGTTGCGATTTGGGCACGACGGAAGGTCGTGCCGAATTCAAGGCGAAGGGACTCAACGACCGCTGCAAACAATACACGGCCACGGCCGCGGAAATGGCTGCGCGGCTGATTGCGGAGGCACGTAACCAGACAGTCTGACAGTCAACAGGCGTGTCTATCGTTGTAGGGCGACCAATAGCAGCGATTCTGATTGCGCTGGGATACTCTTGCTTGCCGAAAGTATCCTGCGACTGCAAGTCGGCCTTATGTGGAGCTCCACATAAGGCCGATTATGTAGATGCCTCAATTATGTTGAGCCAAGGTCGGCGTCTCGCGCCAACCGCCCGGTAGGAGCGGAAGGCGCAGATTTCGCACTCCACATAATCAGAGCGTGCGCAGAAAGTCGATCAGCGAGTCTGGCGCCCGATAGCGCCGAAGCTTTGTCTCTGGCTCGTGAAGCCTGACCAGTGAGCGCGCAATCTGCGCTTTCCGGGGTCGTGCGGTTAAGTCTATGAGCGTCTCCTTGAGTGGAAACACCACTTCAGGAGAACGCTGAAATTATGTCGAGCTCAAAATTCCATCAGTTGCCAGCACAGCCCATGGCCACGATATCTCCCAAGCCGCGTCGCTGGAAGCTCAACATAATCGCGGCATCTACATAATCGGCCGAAGCCGACCTTGGGCCGAAGACCCGATTTGGTCCGCAATGTGCCGCTCAGCTGCCGCTCACCCGCAAAGGGCGACGAAGGCAGCTTTCTATTCTGGCGGGTACGAACTCTGCGCCCTTTTGCTGCCAATTACACGAACTTCAGAACTTCATGGGTAGCAGTTCCGCAGCGTGCTGTTATTCAGATCACCCCATTTGTAGTTAGGTACCAGTTTGATTGCAGACGATCGGACGTCCGCTTCTCGCAGCCGATGCCGCGCAACCGGAGAGATCACGAGTGGTTATCCCGAGTGTCACGCAATACCGGCGAATTCGGGCTCGCTGTTCCGGTCAAGGCGGTGAAAGGTGGTAAAGGATGCCAAGCACCAGCACGGCTTTCTCAACGGCTCCGAAACCCGGCTGAGGTTTACCAACGGACAGAATGTCCGCGATCCCAAGCCCGCCAATCGTTTCAAAGCTGCGGAGACGATCAAGCGGAGGCGGCAGCTTTTCGCCTATGCGCTTGAAGATGCTGGAGCCGTCGTCAAGATGGAGTGCGACGTAGGCGTCGAGGTGGTCACCGAGTTTGTCCAAATTGATCTGTTCGCCCCCGAGCGCGATCTGACCTGGAAGGGCCAACGGAATGGCGCTGTCCTCCTTGATCTTGTACGCGCTCTTGACGTAAGCCAAGCTTCCCGTCCCATCGACCTGGACCGCCTCGGATTTGGAGGCAGGAGGCGTAACCTTTGCGTTAAACAGCATGCCGACGATGCGATGCAAAGCCACCTCGTTTTCGTGGAGCAACAACGTCGGCGGGCTTCTTCGCGGATCAGGCGTTTCCGCCGCCAGCGCCAGCATTGGCGTGTCGGCAGGGCGTAGTGCACGGCGGGCATACGTTTCTTTGCCATGACGGGCGATCACGAGGCGGCGATCTTCAACACGTGAGGGGTCGGTTTCGACAATCGCAACGCTTGTTGCCGGACCAGCAAAACCGAGATTGCTTGACCGCAACAGAAAGAACGCCTTCCCGTCAAACCACGTGGAACTCAGTTCTTCAAGATCTGTTTCCTGCGAATCTCCAACATTCGCACCCCGGACAAAAGCAGCGAGGCTGGGTTGGATCAAGACTTTGAAGGCTGGCACCGCATTCGACTTGAGCGCGGACGCCTTCATTGAGGGTGGGCTCAAAGGCTCCCTACGGCAGAAAAGCCGAAATTCTTGGTGGACGCTTTCGATTGACCGGCGAATACGCTCAAGATCAGCGACAACGCCAGTGACCTCTGCGGGCCGGATTGTTGCCTTGGAGCTGTGATGCGCCTTATTCAATAGGTCCAATGCCGGGGCTTTGTCTTTCAGTGCGGAATCATTGCAGAAAGCGGTGAAAACCGGGCTCTTGAAAAGATCGTTTGAACCGCTTTTCATTAAACCGCGTAAGCGCATAAGGTGGTCCGCAAATGTGGGTGCGAAAGTGTGCGTCGAGACGGTTGGAAACGCCGCGTCATCGAAAATATCCCCCATTCGACCTTCAATAAACACGCGGCATTCTGAGGCGTAGTGTTGCGCCTTCACTGCATCGTCCCGGTCATCCACGAATGCATTATGAGCGAGTTGAACCTGGGTGACACTCGGTGTGAGATGAACACGTCCATCCGTCTTGGCTGTGGCCGGATGAACGTATTGATGGTTAATCTCAATGTTTTCGCCGTGCGCCCGCCGTGCGACAGACGAGGCAAACTTGCCGTCATGAGTAGTGAGGATTAATTGGGCATCAGCGTCGTGCAGGTTCTTGATCGAGTCAGCCAATTTTTCTCTGTTATCAACATCCAGAAGCTCTTGCGGATCATCAAGGAGAAGAATCTTTAGCCCTCCACGCTCTTCCAGCATGTATTCCCAATATGCGAGAAAGAAACCCACAAGACTTGCGCGAAGAGCTGAGGAGTTCGATACGTGTTGTGCAGGGGCAGCCAATCCATCGGCGCCAACCATGAGCTGAAGTCCGCCATCGCCAGTCATTTTCGTGGCGACGAGGTCAAGATTGGTTGATGGGAATGCCCCGGAATATATCCGGCTCCGCCAGCCTACCGCCCTCTTATGCAACCGATTTTGAAGCTCCTCGACCTGCCGTTCCGCGAGTGCGCCGACTTTCATGCAATCCGTCAACGCGTCGCTTGTTACTACATAGGCATCAAGCCGTTTCTCTTTCTCTCTCCTCTTCTTGATATCTTCGCCCATCCTCTTGATGAGTGTTATTGCTTGGCTGACAGGCTCAATTCAACAAACAAGGCGCCTATTCCCGGCGCCGGGAAGATTGCAAAGAAAGTATCGAAATATCTATTGGAAAAGGTGCTCTCGCGGAAGCCTAGCAATGACAAATAGGCCACTTTGAGAACTATCTTTCAATCGGCGCCACCAAGTGATCACACTTGAATGACCCGCCGCGTTGTCATCGGGGGTCCGCGGATGCTTGATTCGGACGACCTTGCGTGGAAGTCACCAAGAACTGGCGGTTGTAATAACTGTTCCGATTCCGCCAGCCAAGATGCCTAATTTGCGGCCTGCCCGATATGTAGGGCAAGGATTCCCAATTTGATTGGAATCGCCAACGTCAGAATGAGGATTAACTAAGATTGTTGGGAGTAGCACTTCTGTGCTACATTGCCACCGCATAGATTTTTTGGAGCATGTCATGCCCACCACCACCATCCGTTTGACCGACGATCTTAAATCGCGAGTTGCCTCGGCAGCGAAACGTACCGGCACCACCGCGCACGGATTCATTCTCGAGGCGATTGCGGAAAAAACAGCTGCGGAGGAACGACGCGCTGACTTCGATGCCGTCGCCGAGGAGCGCTATGCTCGGATTGCGTCCTCGGGCAAGACAATACCGTGGACTGAAATGCGCCGCTATCTGGAAGCTCGGCTTGCCGGAAAGGAAGCGAAGCGTCCTTCACCCCACAAGCTGAAGGCCTGAATATGTCGGCCATTGAGTTGGCCGTCGAGGTGGGCGAGGATATTCAACGCATCCTCGACCATCTTGATCTTCACCAAGTGGAAGACCCGGAGCTGCGCATCCGGGAGATCATAGCGGCGCTCAACGTCTTGGAGCACAACCCCCTGATCGGCCGGCCTGTGGCCAACGGAAAACGTGAGTTGGTAATTGGGCGCCGTGCGCATGGTTATATCGCCCTGTACCGCTACGTAACCGAGATTGATACGGTTTTCGTACTTGCGATCCGAAGCCAGCGCGAAGCCGGCTATCCAGAACGGGATTCCGCAGAGTAATGAAGTTGGCACAAACCAAGCGTGGGGGTGCCAGGAGTGATTGACCCAGCAAAATCCGGAGGCAAATCGGGATATCCCGAAGGTCAAAATCCTCTGGTATACTTCAGTCAGGGCAAAAGTTTAGATAGATGGTTTGTTACACAAGAAAATTTCCAGTCGGCGTCATTGGGTTTTAATGTAACCTGTTCGTTGTCATAAAATAGTATAATAAATAAGTTGTTATATTAAATTACACCGATTTTGACTGCATAAAGACGAACGTACTCCCTCATGCCCTAACCTAATGGGTGGCCTCATAACCCGAAGTCTTGCCCCCGCAACCAACAAAAATCCCATAAAGCCAATCACTTAGCGGTGGTTGGCTTTATGCATTTGTGGGTTTCGGATCGCTCTCTATTCGTAAATCAATTCATCGGCAGCTTCCGACTCGGGCGCATCGGCGAGATAGTCGCGTGTCTGGCGTGCCGCTTTCGCTTCGCGATACCACTCGTGCGCCACGATCATCGACATGACCTCGTTGGTGCCTGTCCAAATCGAAGCGAGCCGGATATCACGGTAGATGCGTTCGAGAGGCAGGACATTGGTGTAGCCGATGCCGCCGACCACCTGCATCGCGTTGTGCACGACCTTCTGGCATGACTCGGTAACGAATTTCTTGGTTTCCGACACCATGCGCCGCAACTGGTCCGTGTTCATGCCGCTGTCGGCGGCGGTGGCGGTCGCATACACCAGTGCGCGGCTGGCATCGAGCAAGGTGGCGGCTTCGGCCACCTGGAAGCTCACCCCCTGAAAGCGATTGATCACCTGCCCAAAGGCCTTGCGTCGCGATGAATACAGGGTGGCAATGTCGAGCGCGGCGCGCGCCGGGCCGGTGGTCATGGCGGCGGTGCCAAGCCGTTCGGGCACCATCATGGTGGTAAATACCGGATACGCCCCATGGAGTTCCCCGACCAGATTGGCTCTGGGTATCCGCACATCCTTGAACACCAGCCGGGCGGTGCCGCCGCCGCGGCATCCCATCAAACCATAGAGATATTTCATCTCGACACCCGGTCCGCGGTCGACGATGAAGCAGCTGATGCTTTGCTGGGGTGGCGCCTTCGGATCGCTGTCGGTGCGGGCGTATAGCAGAAAGTAGTCGGCGCCCTCGCCGCCGACGATGAAACGCTTCTGGCCGTTGAGGAGAAAGTAGTCGCCTTTATCCTCGGCGGTGCAGGTGGCGCCGAAGAAGTCCGACCCGCCTCGGGGTTCGGTCAAGCACTCCGCCGCGAAAATTTCCCCGGCCAGGAGCGGTTTGACGTAGCGGTGCTTTTGGTCATCCGTCCCATGCTTGATGATCGCGTCGCACACGAGATCGGCGCCGACGCCGAACACACAGGCCAGTTCGTAGCTGAGACTGCCAATTTCCTCGCTGACGGCACTCGCTGCCACCCAGTCAAGTCCGCGACCACCCCATTCAACAGGATGGCGCACGCCGAGCAGATTCCGCCTTCCGGCTTCGCGCAACCACTCTCTGGGAAAGCGTATGGTCTCTTCGTCCATGTCGAGAATCAGTTGGCGAGGAGTGTCTTTGACAAATTTCCGCGCTTCGTCTCGCACTCGACGTTGTTCGGTGTTCAGTAGATGATCGAACATGATGTGTCCCCTCATATCGGACGGACGAGTATAGCGGGTGGAACAGCTGGTCGGCACCCTGGCTAGGCCGGCCTGCCGAAAATTGACGCAGCACGCAAGACTGCAACGCCATCCACCAGCCCGAAGTCGGTCCGCAGGATAGTGGCGGGGTTGTACGGATTCCACGGGCTTGCACAGCTTGGTCAATCCGGGCCAGGCGCCAGTAGTCGTACGCAATACGACCGAATAGTCATAAAGATGTGTTGCATTGCAACCAAATAGTATTGAAAACCCAGACAAATATTTACTTTTGTATTGACATCGAAAGAATAACATTGCTAACATGACCGTGAAGTCATAACAACGCAACCCGTTCTCGGACCGCTATCCACACTTAGAAGATCATCAGGAGATCCAAATGAAAAGAAAAGTGCTCGTGACCTGCATAGCTTGTGCCTTTCCCGCCGTAGCTGTCGCTCAGGCGGCCGGACAGGGGACCATGGAAACCATCGTAATTACCGCCACAAAACGCGCCCAATCGATGCAGGACGTACCTCAAACCGTCAGTGCATTCTCGGAGAAAAGCATCAAGGATATCGGCGCACAGGATTTTGCCGGACTGGCGAATTCTATGGCCGGCGTGGAAATTCGCCAGGAGCAGGCGGGCCAGGGCGGCGTGGCAATTCGTGGAATTTCCGAATTGAACATGGGCAATCTCTACGGCGGACCAGGGTCTGCCACGGGCATGTATCTCGACGAGATGCCGCTGACTTCTGCCGGACGCTTCCCTGGATTGAGCCCCTTTGACATGCAACGCGTCGAGGTTCTAAAGGGGCCGCAGGGCACGCTGTTTGGCGAAGGGTCACTCGCCGGTACCGTGCGCTTCATCGCCAACAAGCCGAAATTCGACAGATTCGATGCGGCAGCCGATGTAAGCTATTCTCAGACGCAAGATGGCGGGAACAATCATGCCGTCAATTTGATGGGAAACATACCACTTTCCAGCAATGTTGCGGCGTTGCGCCTGGTTGCCTACGACAAGGTCGAAGGCGGCTATACCGATGCCCGCATCACCGACGGAAAAACAGTTTTCGGGACTATAAGCGACGCCAACACCGAAAAGAGTACCGGCGGCCGCGTTGCCCTTCGCCTGGCACCGAATGAGGATTTGCAGATTAGCGGGACGCTGCTCACCAACGACACCAGGAACGGCCTGCGCAATCGCGCGGCGGACGGTCGTATCGGTTCATTTTCAACCGCGGAGAACACGACAGACAAGCTGGATGCCTATAACCTGAATGTCGAATATGCGTTGCGATTTGCCGATCTGGTTGCCAACGTTGCGCACACCGACCGGAAGATTGTGGCCGACCTGGATCAGGGTGGCCTGGTTGGCACGGTCAATGGCGCTCTGGGTCAGCTCAATCCCCTGGCGACTTTCGTTCTGAAGGTGCCATGGGTAAGCGCCGCAACCGGAGTTTCCGGGCTGCAAAACATGAACGCGAAAGCGGATACCGTGGAACTTCGTCTCGTATCCAACGACAAGGGGTCCTTGAGGTGGACGGGGGGTGGCTACTACAAGAAGATGAACACGCTATATAGCCTGGAGGGAAATACCTCCCCGGCGATCGCCAACGCCAGTTGGGCAGCGGTGACCGGGGCAATCACCAAGGGGGCATTGTCAATTCCGGATCCCTTGAAGTCGACTTCCCGCGCAGAGATCAAGCAAACCGCGTTGTTCGGCGAAGTCTCGAATGATTTCACCAAACAGTTTCAACTGTTGTTCGGTGGTCGGATGTTCAAAGAAACCCGAAACTCGTACTCATCATGGAGCAGTGCATTTGCGTTCCTGACCGGTGGAGCGGCTCCGGGTTCGGCGACTACCCAGAAAACGACATCGCTGTTCAATCCCAAGATTACGGCGACCTACAAGTTCAGTCAGGATGTGATGGCCTACGGAACCTATAGCCAAGGCTTCCGCAGTGGCGGGCAAAACGATTTCCTGGCCTTGACCCCGGGGGCACCGGCCGATTACAACCCGGAGCGCCTGGTAAACAATGAACTCGGCTTGAAAACGACGTTGCTGAATAACACGCTGATGTTCAACCTGTCCGGCTACTACATGAAGTGGAAGGAACTGCAACAGGTCGTGGCTCAGGGGATAGGCGGCATGGGTGAGGCGATCGGCAATGTCGGTGATGCACACAGCACCGGACTTGACCTGGAAACGAAATGGATGCCCACCAAAGCACTGGAAATCAACTTTAACGCCTCGCTGTTAAGAGCCGAACTGGATAGCACGGTCGTTCTTGGGCCCAGCGCCGGCAACTTGACTGTACCCAGCGGAACACGAATCCCAGGCACCGCCAAACAGTCGTTCAGCATAGGCACGACCTACCGCACCCCGGTGTTCGGCAACTTGACCGGATTCTTGGGTGGACGTATCAGCAGCCGGGGCGATATCATCTCCACTCTTCCGGACTATAAGCACACAACGCCCGGAAGCACTACCATGGATCTCAAGCTCGGCGTCGAGTCGAAGAAGTGGCAGGTCTATGGGTTTGTAGACAATGCCACCAACAAGAACGTGGCGCTGCGCGAAGAGCCCTCGGGCGACATATTTACCGGTCAGCGGAGCTTTTATACGGGGCGCCCACGTACGGTCGGCATCAACTTGCGCATGGGTCTGTAAGCCGATTCTTGTCAACTTCGTGGGGATGGCGAGTGAGCGCCATCCCCACGGATAACCAGTCCGTGGTGTTCGAGCCCAGCACGCGAGTGGGTGTCCTCTTGGAATGCCGGAACACTTGAATTGGCGAACCGTAGCCCGCCAAAATCACCCAATGAATAACGTAGAACGATCCCTCGCCGGGGCCTTTCCCGATGCCGATCCACAGGAGACGGCGGAATGGCTCGAAGCGCTGTCCTCGGTTGCCCGCCAGGCCGGCAACGAGCGCGCCCTGCATCTGCTGCACCAACTCGAATTCCAGGCTCAGCAGCTTGGGATCGTGACGCGCATCCCGCCCTATTCGGCCTACCAGAACACCATTCCCCTTGATCGTCAGGGTGCCTATCCCGGTGATCTGGCGCTCGAAGAACGCATCAGCGCGATGATTCGCTGGAACGCGCTGGCGATGGTCCTCAAGGCCAACAAAGTGTATGGCGACCTGGGCGGACATATCGCCAGCTTCGCCTCCGCGGCGGAGATATTCGAGACCGGCTTCAACCATTTCTTTCGCGGCCCGATGGCCCCCGGCGGTGCGGACCTGGTCTACTTCCAGCCACATTCCGCCCCCGGCGTCTACGCGCGGGCGTTTCTGGAAGGACGCCTGAGTGAAAGTCATCTCGACCGCTACCGCCAGGAAACGGGTGGCGGCGGCCTGAGCTCCTATCCGCATCCCTGGTTGATGCCGGACTTCTGGCAGTTTCCCACCGGCTCCATGGGGCTCGGACCGATTACTTCGATTTATCAGGCCCGCTTCATGCGCTACCTCGAACACCGCGGCCTGGCCCGGATGGGCGAGCGACATGTCTGGGGCGTTTTCGGCGATGGCGAAATGGACGAACCCGAGGCGATCGGCGGGCTCACGCTCGCTGCCAGGGAGGGTCTCGACAACCTTACCTTCATCGTCAATTGCAACCTGCAAAGGCTCGACGGTCCGGTGCGCGGCAACGGACAGGTCATTCAGGAGCTGGAAGCGCTGTTCAGTGGCGCCGGCTGGAACGTGATCAAGGTGCTGTGGGGTTCCGACTGGGATCCGTTGTTTGCGCGTGATCATAGCCACGCGCTGCTCAAGCGATTTGCGGCCACGGTCGATGGGCAGTATCAGACCCTGGGCGCCAACAACGGCACCTACAACCAGGAGCACTTCTTCAAGCTTGATGAAGAGCTACAGGCTCTAGTCGCGCACATGACGCCGCAGGAGATCGATGCCCTGAAGCGCGGTGGGCATGACTTCAGGAAGCTTTACGCCGCCTTTGCCGCCGCCCGCGCCCACCAGGGGCAACCGACCGTCATCCTTGCCAAGACCAAGAAGGGTTATGGCATGGGCGCGACCGGCGAGTCACGCATGACCACTCACAGCCAGAAGCAGTTTGGGCCCGAGGATCTGCATGAGTTCCGCGACCGCTTTCATTTACCCTTGAGCGACGAGGATATTGCCGAATTGCGCTTCATCAACCCGGGCGAGGATAGCCGGGAACTGAAGTACCTGCGGCAGCGACGTGAAGCCTTGGGCGGCTATTTGCCGCAGCGGGCGGGCGACGCACCTCCCCTGCCGGTTCCCCCGCTGACCGACTACGCACAGTTTGCCTTGCACTCGGACGGCAAGGAAATGTCATCGACCATGGCTTTTGTCCGCATGCTTTCAGGTCTGCTGAAGAACCCGGTGCTCGGCCCGCGCCTGGTTCCCATCGTCGCCGACGAGGCACGCACTTTCGGCATGGCTGGTCTCTTCCGGCAGGTCGGCATCTATTCACCGGTAGGCCAACTCTATGCGCCGGAAGACGAAAGTTCCATGCTTTTCTACCGGGAGTCCAAGGACGGCCAGCTCCTGGAAGAAGGCATCACCGAGGCCGGCGCGCTATCGTCGTGGATCGCGGCGGGTACATCCTATGCCGTTCATGGTTTGCCGATGCTACCCGTATATATCTATTACTCGATGTTCGGCTTCCAGCGCGTCGGCGATCTTATCTGGGCCGCCGCGGACCAACGGGCCCGCGGTTTTCTCGTCGGTGCCACATCCGGGCGTACCACCCTGGGGGGTGAGGGCCTACAGCATCAGGATGGTTCCAGTTTGCTGGTCGCATCGACGATCCCGACGTGTCGTGCCTATGATCCGACGTTCGCCTATGAGGTGGCGGTACTGTTCGAACATGGGATGAAGCGGATGCTGGAGGACCGGTGCAACGAGTTCTACTACCTCACCGTCACCAACGAGAACTACGCACATCCTTCGGCTCCCGATGGCGTTGCCGGCAACATTGTCAAGGGCATGTACCGACTGGCGGAACGACCCGGAAAGAACGACGGCAAGCGGGTGTGCCTCCTCGGATCCGGGGCCATCCTGCATCAGGTGATGGCCGCCGCGGAAATGCTTGAGAAGGATTGGGGTATTGCCAGCGAGGTCTTTAGTGTCACCAGCTACTCCGAACTGGCGCGCGAGGCCAACGCCGCCGAGCGCTGGAACCGCCTGCATCCGACCGCCGCCCGACGCACCAGCCACGTCGAGGATTGTTTGGCCGGCGCTACCCCGGTCGTGGCTGCCAGCGACTATGTCCGCGCCTGGCCTAACCTCATAGCCCCCCACGTGGGCGGCAGTTTCACGGTGCTGGGAACCGACGGCTTCGGGCGTAGCGATACCCGGACCGCCTTGCGCAAGTTCTTCGAGGTGGACCGCCAGCAGATCGTTGTGGCCGCACTGTACGCCCTGAGTGGCCTGGGACAGGTTTCCCCGGCCACGGTGAGCGAGGCGATTTCGCGTTACCAGGTGGCGACCGACACAGCGGCTCCATGGACATGCTGAAGCGTGAAGTGGCCGGCGTGAGCACCACGGTCGAAGTGTGCGTGCCTGACATCGGCGATTACCGCGATGTGCCGGTCATCGAGTTGCTGGTGAAAGCCGGCGATAGCGTTCAGCTGGACCAGCCAATCGTCATACTCGAGTCCGACAAGGCGACCATGGACGTACCTGCGCCGCTCGCCGGCGTCGTCAGCGCCGTCCTGGTCGAGGTGGGGGATAAGGTATCTCAGGGTACGGCAATTCTGGCACTCGATCCAGCGCCGGAAGTTCCATTGGCCGCCAGGACCACGCCTGGCACGCAGCCTGCCCGCGACTCGGCACCGCCAATGATCCCATCATTGCAGGCGCCATCCGTTCCGCCGCCAGACGGTTACGCCGGGGGTTTGCCACTCGAATCGCGTAGCGGCGGGGCCTCGCCCTACTGTGGTCCTTCCGTGCGCAAACTGGCACGCGAACTGGGTGTCGACCTGGCCCAGGTCAAGGGCGCAGGACCAAAAGGACGTATCCTCAAGGAGGACGTGACCGCGTGGGTGCAGCACACATTGGTTGCGGCCAGAGAGGGATCCGCGGGGTCCCCACCACCCGGTCGGATGGGAGGACTGGATTTGCTGCCGTGGCCGAAACCCGACTTCGAAAAATTCGGGCCGGTGGAGCGCCAGCCGCTATCCCGCATCAGAAAACTTTCCGGTCCCAATCTGGCGCGCAACTGGGTGATGATTCCGCACGTCACCAATCACGAGGAAGCGGACATCACCGAACTCGAGTCCTTTCGACAACGAATCAATGCTGAAAGGACGGCAGGCGACGGACCGAAGTACACGCTTCTGGCTTTCCTGATAAAGGCGAGCGTGGCTGCGCTCAAGCAGTTCCCGCCGTTCAATTCCAGCCTGGATGGCAATGCCCTGGTGCTGAAGCGTTACTACCACATCGGGTTCGCAGCGGACACGCCCGATGGCTTGGTGGTGCCGGTGGTCCGCGATGCGGACCGCAAGGGTATCGGCGAGATCGCCATCGAGGTGGCGAGTTTGGCGGCCCTGGCACGTGAGGGCAAGCTCAAGGCGGAGCAGATGCAGGGCGGCAGCTTCTCGGTGTCTTCTCTCGGCGGTATCGGCGGCACCTATTTCACGCCGATCATCAATGCGCCCGAGGTGGCGATACTCGGTGTCGGCATGGCGGCACAACGCCTGGTGTGGGATGGGGCAAAGGCAGTGCCGCGATTGATCCTGCCGCTGTCGCTGTCGTGGGACCATCGCGTGGTGGATGGTGCGCAAGCCGGACGATTCAACAGATACCTGGCTTTGCTGCTGGGAGATTTCAGAAGGACGTTGTTGTGAGGGCCGACCATGGAAATTGACGCTCTGATTGCCGACTTGCATCCCCAGTTGACCGCCTTGCGGCGCGATCTGCATGCCCAACCCGAACTTGGCTTTGCCGAGACGCGCACCGCCGAGATCGTCGCCCGGCGGCTGGAAGCAATGGGGATGGAAGTTCATACAGGACTTGCCAGGACCGGCGTCGTCGGGCGTCTCAAGCTGGGCAACAGCGGCCGCTCCATCGGTTTGCGCGCCGACATGGACGCCCTGCCGATGAGCGAATGCAATACCTTCGACCATCGCTCCCGCCACGAAGGGCGGATGCATGCCTGTGGTCATGATGGCCATGTCGCTTTGCTGTTGGGTGCCGCAGAAATTCTGGCGAAAGTGGGAAATTTCGACGGCACGGTGCACTTCGTGTTCCAGCCGGCCGAGGAAACCGACGGCGGCGGTCGCCTCATGGTGGAAGAGGGTCTTTTCGAACGGTTTCCCATGGACATGGTCTTTGCTCTACACAATTGGCCCGGCCTGCCGGTGGGACAGTTCGGCTTGCGCGAGGGAGCCGTGATGGCGGGTGCCGACCGCTTCGAAATCAGCATCCAGGGGCGCGGCGCACATGCCGCAATGCCGCATCAGGGCCGCGATGTGATGGTGGCCGGAGCGGCATTGATCCAGGGCTTTCAGACCCTGGTCAGCCGCGACACCAGTCCGACCGATGCGGCGGTAGTGAGCGTGACGCGATTCAATGCCGGAAACAGCAACAACGTGCTGCCGGATAAAGCCATACTCGGCGGCACCGTGCGAATGTTCAAGCCCGAGTTGCGGGAAGCATTGCGAACCGGCATGGCGCGAATCTGTAACGGTATCGAGGAGGCCTATGCGGTGGAGATAAGTCTCGACTATCAGACCGGCTACCCGCCCACGGTCAACAGTCTGGTGCCCCTACAGATGGCACGTATTGCCGCCAGGAGCCTGGTCGGGGACGCCAATGTGCATGAGCAGCTCGACCCCAGCATGGGAACGGAGGACTTTGCTTACCTGGCAAACGCAGTCCCAGGCTGTTACGGCTGGATAGGCAACGGATCCACCGAAGGCGGCTGTGTGGTACATAACCCGCACTATGACTTCAACGACAAAACCATTCCATTGGGTGTTGGCTATTGGGTGAAACTGACGCAACACGTTCTTGCGCCGGGAGAGCGGCAATGATTCAGTCCTTGCGCATTACAGCGGTGGCGGGCCTGTGGCTGGCAATGACGTTGTTTTCCTGCCAGGCATGCGCACAGCAGGCAACGGATCGTTCTTTTGCCCCAGCCGTGGCGGCTCCGACCTATGCCACGGGGCAAGGCCCGAAAATTTGCCTGGATGAAGGCCACAATAATTTTCACACCCTCGCCAATCGTTTCTGGCCGTTCGCCGAGTTGCTGCGCGCCGACGGCTATGTGCTGCGTTCGGTTTCCGGGCGCTTCGCCGTGCCCAGCCTGGCGTCATGCAAGATTCTGGTGATCGCCAATGCCCAACCCGGCGACGAGAACTGGGATGCCTATCCCTATCCGACACCCGCGGCCTTTACCAATGACGAAGCCAACCTGTTGCGGGGGTGGGTGGAAGGCGGCGGCTCACTGCTGTTGATTGCCGATCACATGCCTTTCCCGGGAGCGGCCGCCAATGTCGCCAGGGCATTTGGCTTTGAGTTCAATGACGGGTTTGCGGTGGAGAACTTTGCGACCGAGGCCGAGGGGCGTGCCGCATTCGAGAGGCCGACCCTGTTCGTGCGCGAGGATGGCACCCTGCGTGAGCACCCGGTAACCCGGGGCAACACGTCCGGCGAGTTGATATCGCGAATTAGGAGCTTTACCGGCCAGGCGTTTCTTGCGCCTGCTGGCGCCGAAGCATTGATGGTGCTGCCGAAGAGTTTTATTTCGCTGATGCCGGAAAAGGCCTGGCGCTTCACCATGCAAACCCGGCGGATACCCGTCGGCGGATGGTTGCAGGGCGCGGTGATGCCGCTGGGCAAGGGGCGATTGGCAGTTTTTGGCGAGGCCGGCATGTTCACCGCCCAGGTGCAGGGTCCCGAGCGCACACCCATGGGTATGAACGCGCCCTTTGCCGAACAGAACCATCGATTTACGCTGAATTTGATGCGCTGGCTGATCGATCGGCCGAACAACAACTAATTTCACCCGAGAGAAATCCATGAGCTCCAATTATCCCCACCTTCTCGCCCCGCTCGATCTGGGCTTCGTGCAACTGAAGAATCGCGTGTTGATGGGCTCGATGCACACCGGCTTCGAGGAGATTCCGCATGGCTGCGAGCAGCTCGCGGCGTTCTATGCGGCGCGCGCGCGGGGCGGCGTTGGCCTGATCGTAACAGGCGGTTTCGCTCCGAATACCGACCCTGGCTTCGGTACCCTGGACTCGGCCGAACAGCTGGATGAGCATCGGCCAATCACCGCGGCGGTGCATGCGGAAGGGGGCAAGATTGCGCTCCAGATTCTCCACACCGGCCGCTACGCCTTTGTCAAAGAACCTCTGGCACCGTCTGCGCTGAGGTCTCCGGTTTTCTCCCGCGCGATGCCGCGCGCGATGACCGAAGCCGATATCCAGCGGACCATCGCCGATTTCGCGCGGTGCGCCAAACTAGCCGGGGAGGCGGGGTATGATGGCGTCGAGGTGATGGGTTCCGAGGGCTACCTGATCAACGAGTTCACTGCTCCCCATACCAATCATCGCACCGACCAGTGGGGCGGCAGCCTGGACAATCGCCTGCGCTTTCCGGTGGAGGTGGTCAAGGCCGTCAGGGCGGCGGTGGGCAAGGATTTCATCATCATCTATCGCCTGTCGATGCTCGACCTGGTGGAAGACGGTTTGGCGTGGAATGAGATCGTCGCCCAGGCAAAAGCCGTGGAGGCGGCCGGGGTCACGATCATCAATACGGGCATAGGCTGGCATGAGGCGCGTATCCCCACCATCGCCACCGTGGTGCCACGGGCGGCATTCTCATGGGTTACACGGAAAATGATGGGCGAGGTCAAGATTCCTTTGGTCACCTCCAATCGGATCAACGATCCCGCCGTGGCCGAAGAGGTGATTGCACGGGGCGATGCGGACATGGTGTCGATGGCGCGTCCCTTCCTGGCCGATGCGGATTTCGTCAGGAAGGCGGCGGAAGGACGGGCCGATGAAATCAATACCTGTATCGCCTGCAACCAGGCATGTCTGGATCACACCTTCACCCGTCAACTATGCTCCTGCCTGGTGAATCCGTTTGCCTGCCGGGAAACTCAGCTGGTGGTCACGCCGGCGTCGCCGGCATTGGCCGTTGCGGTGGTCGGGGCCGGACCGGCAGGATTGGCCTGCGCCACGATTGCCGCCGAACGCGGGCATCATGTGACCTTGTTCGATGCGGCCGAGGTGATCGGCGGCCAGTTCAACTTGGCCCGCCGCGTGCCGGGCAAGGAAGAGTTCGGCGAGACCTTGCGCTACTTCAAGCACAGACTGGAAGTGACAGGAGTGGACGTTCGCCTGGGACGAAAGGTCACCTCGGGCGATCTGGAAAAGTTTGATCGCGTTATCCTGGCGACCGGCATCACACCCCGGATGCCTTCGATTCAGGGTATCGATCACCCCAGGGTGGTCCGCTACGGCGATATCCTTGAGGGGCGAAAAGTGGCGGGGAATCGAGTGGCGATCATCGGCGCGGGCGGTATTGGTTTCGATGTCGCGGAGTTTCTGACACACGGCGGGTACCATGGCGTGGACGCTTATTGTTCCGAGTGGGGGATCGACCGGTCGATCGCCACGCGGGGAGGATTGACGGCGCCTGAGGAGGTTGCCCCGCCGCGGCAGGTATACCTGCTGCAACGCAAGGAGACCAAGCCCGGCGAAGGACTGGCGCCAACCACGGGCTGGATACGTCGGACCGTGCTGAAGAAGCGTAGCGTCGACATGATAGGCGGCGTTACTTACGAACGCATCGACGATCAGGGACTTCACATCAGCATCCTCGGCAAGCCGAGGCTGCTGGAGGTCGATACGGTGGTGGTCTGTGCCGGACAGGATCCGCGCCGCGAACTCGTCGCGGGATTGGAAGCAATGGGCAAGGCGCCGGTTCTGATCGGTGGCGCCGACGTGGCGACGGAGCTCGACGCCAAGCGGGCTATCGCCCAGGGTACGCAAACGGGGTTGGCCATTTAACGGAGTACGACTCGGGGATTGATGATGCCGTCATCGCCAGCGGAACAAGCCATCCTCGACGCGCTTGGTCAGATGGAGGTC